>JAKUQE010000048.1 GCA_022450395.1 Dehalococcoidia bacterium
CAGACTCCCGCATCCCCTGGCACGGGTTCGAATTGCCAAAGACAGTCAATGTGTTACGGACGAGACAAGGAGTAGAACTACAGAGGTCTACACGTCAAGGTTTTGCACGCTACGGGCATGGGCCGCGATGAAATTCTTGCGCGGTTCCACAACTTCACCCATTAGAGTAGAGAAGACATTGTTTACTTCGACAGAGTCCTCGATATCCACTTGCAGCATCTGGCGAGTCTCCGGATTCATGGTGGTTTCCCACAACTGGTCCGGATTCATTTCACCAAGCCCTTTGTATCGCTGTAGATGGATATTCCGGGCGCCGTTGAGCTTCCCCAGGACAGCGTCTTTCTCCTCATCGTCGTAACAATACTGCACCTTTTTGCCCGTTTGAATCCGGTACAGGGGTGGCTGAGCGATGTACAAGTAGCCGGCGTCGATGATTGGTTGCATCCGGCGATAGAAGAATGTCAGTATCAAGGTCCTGATGTGAGAGCCGTCAACATCGGCATCGGTCATTATGATGATTTTGTTGTACCGGATCTTTTCTATGTCGAATTCTTCGCCTTCGCCGGCGCCCACAGCGGCGACCAAAGCCCGTATCTCCTCGTGGCTCAAGATACGGTCAGGTTGTTGCAGCACCCTTTCCACATTTAGGATCTTGCCTTTCAACGGCAGAATAGCTTGGTAATGGCGGTCCCGGCCCATCTTGGCCGAACCTCCAGCCGATTCCCCCTCTACGATATATATCTCCGATTTGGCGGGGTCTCTTTCAGCGCAGTCGGCCAACTTCCCCGGAAGTGAAGAACCGTCCATGGCATTCTTGCGTTGAACCAGTTCCCGGGCCCGCTTGGCGGCCTCGCGCGCCCGCTGAGACGTGAGACATTTCTCGATGATCCTTTTGCTTTCGGGCAGGTGCTCTTCCAGGTAGCGTCCCAAGCCTTCACTGACCACCGAATCCACGATACCGCGTACTTCGGTGTTGCCCAGCTTGGTCTTGGTCTGGCCTTCAAATTGGGGGTCGGTAAGCTTGACGCTGATTACCGCTGACAGCCCCTCCCTCACGTCTTCACCGGTCAGATTGGGCGCATCGTCTTTGATGAAAGACTGGCGGCGGGCGTAGTCGTTGATGACCCGGGTCAGGGCTGAGCGAAACCCGGTCATATGGGTCCCGCCTTCCTGGGTATTGATACAGTTGGCGAATGAAAACACGGTTTCAGTAAAGCTGTCGTTATATTGAACTGCCACTTCGACCATGGTTTCGTCAATGGTCTTCTCGTAGTAAAAGGGGAGTTGCTGCATCACGCGGCGGTTCCGGTTGAAATTCCGCACCAGATTGGCGATGCCGCCGTCGAAGAAGTAGGACCGCTCTATATCGCCGTCACGCTGCTGGACATGCCACGGACTAACAAACTGGATCTCCAGGCCTTTATTGAGGAAAGCAATCTCTTTGAAGTGGCTGACCAAGGTCTCGAAGTCGTATTCGATTTCCGGGAATATCTTGGGGTCCGGCCGGAAGGCGATTGTAGTGCCATGCTCCTCGGTCTTATCCCCTTTCTCCAAATCCCCCAACGGCAGGCCCTCAGCATACTCCTGGGAATAGGTCCAGCCGTCCCGGCGTACTTCCGCCCTCAAGTGCGCGGACAGACCATTGACAACCGAACCGCCCACGCCGTGCAGGCCACCCGTGACCTTATATGCCCCTCCACCGAACTTACCCCCGGCGTGCAAGGTAGTCATCACAGTTTCCAGGGCGGTTTTCCCGGTAGCGGGATGAATATCAATGGGAATCCCACGCCCGTTGTCAGTGACCGTGATCAATCCTTCGGCGTCCAGGATAATCACTACCCGGTCGCAGAATCCGGCCATAGCCTCGTCAACCGCATTGTCGAGGATTTCATAGATCAAATGATGGAGACCGCGCTGATCGGTGCTGCCGATGTACATTCCAGGGCGGACTCTAACCGCTTCCAGCCCCTCAAGCACTTGGATATCTTTCGCAGTGTAGTCGGAATTGGACTTTTGCTGCATGTGCATAATCCCTAAAAGATGTGAATAATCAAAGGAGGGCGCCGAAGTGACACTTTAAGAGAACCCCGCTCCACCCACCTACAACATCTAGTATGTATTATAACAGATTCACGGGTAAATGAGCGGTTTTTTTGTACCAAAGTCCTCTCGTTATGTCCACCGTCACCCACCCCGAAAAAATCTGCCCTAAGAAAAGCTGATTAAGGTTAGACCTGGGTCAAAGTAGCGGCAAAATCCTGGTCTCTCTCAATTTATTTCAATCGTTGCGGGCGTAGATTCCCGGGGACCCGGCCTCATGGATCATTTGAGGGCGAACCACGTTGGACCAGTCGGGCGTAACCGTCGTAACCCACGCCTTCCACTCGGAACTCTCCGGCACCTCTGCCGATTGCATCTCATGTACGGTTATATATTTCGGCTTGCCCATCACGGCCTCGAACCGGCGCCCGCGGATGTAGCCGGGAATGCTTGAGCAAAGGGGCAATCGTTCGGTGTTGTAGGCATGGTTGAACTGAGACTCCAGGGCAGGGGGCACTGACATACGGCCCACCAACAGGAGAGGCGACATGCCGGCTTGGGCGGTCTCTTCGGACACCGGGTCCGGATATATCAACCGGTACAGGTTGCGGATGTAGGTGTCGCCCACCACGCTGGGAGACATACGCTTCGACCATTCCGTGGGGTTGATCAGGTAATGCTGCCATGCATCGGATTCCCAGGCCTCCGGCTCGGTCAGTTCATAGCAAGCCAGATGCTTGGGACCGCCTTCCAGAGCCGTGTAACGCGCGGCGCTCAATACTCCTGGTATGGAGAGCCTCTCGGGTATGTGCTCTTCGTCGTACCACCGGTTGAACTCCTCTTCCACGTCCTCGGGTACGTCCGTAAACACCATCAATAAGCCGCGTCCCTTGGTTGCCGCCATATTTTCACCCCAGCATTTTTGCTGTCCCCATGCACAGATCAGAACCGGATCGTTTCCTCAACTCCCTGGGTAGTAATAACGGCCGGTACCCAGGCTGTCTAGCGCGTACCACACAGCTTCAAACAGAGGCTGGGGCAGATCGACCAGGGGGAACCATCCAGACTCGGTGAACGCATCAGGCTCCGCCAGCACCGGTTCTTGCTCTCCAATATCACCTAGAAATTCTATATCCAGATAGTGCTTGCCATAGGCGATGATGTTAGTCACGCACAGGAAGCGCAGGTCTCCCACGGTCACCCCCAACTCCTCCATCGCCTCGCGCCGGGCGCACTCTTCCAAGGTTTCGCCCATCTCCAGATGCCCCCCGGCCGAAGCCCAGGTATCCTCGCCGTGGGAGCCGTGGCGTTTGGCCAAAAAGACCCGGCCGTCCCGCAAAAACACCACGCCCACACCTACCTGGGGCATCGACTGTTCAGCCGCCATCGCGCCGAGTATACCACCACCTGTGAGCCTGGGTAACCAGGCAAGGTCACTCCACAACTCCTGCAAGTTCTTAGACGATCAAGGCCTCTCCGGGCATCATCTGGGTACCTTATAATGGTTGGCTAGTATCGTCCTCCCAAGGACGTATTCCTATAAGCCTTGATCGGAGCTATCAACTATGCCAGATCTGCAAAAGACCACCCTCAATCCGCCCAACGCCCCCAAACCCTTGGGCGCCTACTCTCATGCGGTAAAGGTATCGCCCGGCAGCCTGGTCTACATCGCCGGTCAGGTGGGTGTGGACACCAACGGGAATCTGGCGGGACCGGACGTAGAGGCCCAAACCCGCCAAGTTTTTCAGAACCTCGGTCACGTCCTAGCCGGCGCCGGGGCAACCTTCGCCAACGTGGTTGAGTTCACGACCTATCTGGTGGGGAGAAGCTCCATACAGCCATTCCTCGACGCTCGCACCCAACTGTTCCCCAGCCTATTTCCCGACGGCGACTACCCTGCCAACACCCTTCTGATCATCGACGGTTTGGTGCAGGAGGAGTTGCTAGTAGAGATCAAGGCTGTGGCAGCTCTACCCTAACATTTTGACATCGGAGGTCCCTTTGGCTGATCGAGAACGGCTGATCAAAACATTGACCGACCTGATACGCATCGATAGTCCCACGGGCGAGGAGGATGATATTGACCGGGAAGTAAGTGCCCGGTTGGCAGCCTTGGGCTTCGAGATTTACCACGACAGCTTCAAGAACATCATCGCCAAACTACCCGGAGTCGGCGAGCCGGTGCTTCTGTCCGCCCATATCGACACCGTCGAGCCGGGCCGGGGCATCCGCCCGGTGCTGGACGGGGACGTTCTCCGTTCCGACGGGACTACTATCCTGGGCGGCGACTGCAAGGCGGGGCTCACCATCGTGTTGGAGGCGTTGACCTCAGTGATAGACGCCGGCGCTAGCCACCGGCCCATCGAGGTGGCCTTTACCCGCGCTGAAGAAGGGGGACTTGTGGGCGTGCACAATCTCGAGTTCTCTCAGATCACCGCGAAAACCGGCGTGGTCTTTGACGGGGAAGGCGCGGTCAATAGAATCTCCGTCGCCGCGCCCTCTCAGAACGTGGTGACGGCCAACATCCGGGGCATTGCCGCCCACTCGGGCGTGGAGCCGGAGAAAGGCCTGTCGGCCATCCTGATCGCTGCCGAGATCTTGACCCAACTTCCTCTGGGACGTATCGACGCCGAGACCACAGCCAACGTCGGCCGCATCGACGGTGGGCTGAAGAGAAATATCATTCCCGAAGAGACTTTCATGGACGGCGAGATACGCAGCCGGGACAACGCCAAACTGGACCATTACTCAGATGAATTCCGGCGAATCTTCAAGGAAGCGTCCATCCGTCACCCGGACGCTCAGATCGACTTGGACATTCGCAACACCTACCAGGCGTACCAAGTAGACGCCTCCCACCCCACGGTAACCATGTTGGGACGGGCCCTTGCCCAGATCGGACTGGAACCCAGCCTGGAGGCCACCGGCGGCGGGTCCGACGCCAACGTTTTCTTTGAGAACGGCATCGTGGCCCTTCCAGTAGGCATCGGCGTCCGCTCCTTCCACACCACCAACGAGACTGCGGTAATTTCCGAGATAGTGCAGGGCGCGGAGATGTGCGAGGGGGTTATACGGGGAGTGTGAGGCAGCAACCACTCGAGATTGCGTCCTAGCCGAACAGGAGTCAGACCAAGAAATTAAGCCCATGCCTTTCTTTTTCTCGCAAATCCCTTAAGTTGCCCGATTAAGAAGGTCCGTACGTGATGGTCTCCGATTTTATGACCCCTCCTAAAGTAGCATCAGCCGATGGCCAGCAGTAGGTATGATAGACTGATACGGCGCATTCTGAGCGGAGATTCCGACAGGAATGTCCGGTTTGATGAGCTACGTCAATTGCTGCTCCACTTAGGTTTCGAAGAGCGAACTCGTGGTAGTCACCACATATTTGTCAAAGTAGGGGTCGAGGAGCGACTCAATCTTCAACGGGACGACGGTCAGGCGAAACCATACCAGGTGAGGCAAGTCAGGTCAGTCATTCTGAAGTACCAGATACGAGGCAACTCCTGATGTACAAGTACGAGGTCATCATATACTGGAGCGACGAAGACCAGGTATTCATCGCTGAACTGCCTGAGTTGCCGGGGTGTATGGCCCATGGCGAAAGCCAGGAATCAGCCCTAAAGAACGCCCAAGAAGCAATTCAGCTTTGGATCGATACGGCCAACGAGTTCGGAGAACCTGTGCCCGTGCCCAAGGGCCGACGCCTAATGTTGGCGTAGAATGGCAATTAGATCACCCCGACTTCCGCCTCTAAAAACCAACCACACCTTGGAGGCACCCTCTTATGTCAACCACCAGCCGCAAGCGTCGTCTAGGAAGGGCGGTATCCATCGTTGGGGCCGGGATGTCCCGGTTCGGGGCCTTTGCGGACAAAGACAGCAGGGACTTGTTCGTTGAGGCCTTCCAGGACATGCTGGACAACTTGGACCAGGGCATCGACGTTCAGGACATCGAGTGCGCCTACGTGGGCAATTACTCCTCCGATCTCTTTGAGCATCAGGGCCACACCGCGCCCATCATCGCCGATTGGCTGGGATTGACCCCCATGCCCGTAACCCGCATCGAGAACGCCTGCGCCAGCAGCGGCAGCGCCCTGCGGGAAGGGATAATGGCGATAGCGTCGGGGCTTTACGACATCGTTCTGGTGGGTGGCATGGAGAAAATGACCAGCCTGCCTACCGAGGGAGTAACCGACGTGCTGGCCACCGCCGCCGACGGTCTTTATGAGGTTCCCGCCGGGCTGACCTTCCCCGGAATCTTCGGCGCCATCGCCACCGCCCACATGGACCGGTACGACACCAACCTGGACCACCTGCTGAAAGTGGCCATCAAGAACCACGAGAACGGGGCGTTAAATCCCAAGGCCCAATTCAACGTTACGATCCAGAGCCTGATGGAGCGCCGCATGACCAGGGCTCAGGAGCGGGGCCAGCCGGTGCCTGAATACGTTACCGAGATGGACTTCCTAAACGATCCGGCAGCCAATCCCTGGATCGCCTGGCCGCTTCGGCTCTACGATTGCGCGCCCATCACCGACGGCGCCGCCTGCGTGTTGTTGGTGGCCTCCGAGTTGACCCACAACTTTACCGACAAGCCGATAGACATCGCCGGAACAGGCCAAGCCAGTGGCCGGCCGCTGCACGACGCCGACGAGTTGACCTCCCTGTCCGCTGCCAAAGCCGCGGCCTCCCAGGCTTACGAGATGGCGGGTGTGACCGCCGATGACATCCAGGTGGCCGAGGTCCACGACTGCTTCACCATCGCGGAGATCATCGCAACCGAGGACCTGGGCTTCTTTGCTCCCGGCGAAGGCGGCCGGGCGGTGGACGAGGGCAGGACCGCTTTGCACGGCGACAAACCCATTAATACTTCCGGAGGGCTCAAGGCCAAGGGGCATCCGGTGGGGGCTTCCGGCGTCGGTCAGGTAGCCGAGATATTCCACCAGCTACGGGGCGAAGCCGGGGAACGCCAGGTAAACAATCCTAATCTTGAATTGGGCCTAACCCACAACGTCGGCGGCACCGGCGGCACCTGCGTGGTCAATATCCTAAGGCGGGCTAGCTAACCGAGACGAAGGTAGCCACGGAGACACAGAGGGCACGGAGATTTTATTATTTCTCCGGGTTCTCCGTGTCTCTGTGGCAAACCAGGAGATAGGATGGCCGAGGACAACCGGGCGTTTACCGCAGCGTCATTCAACGCCTATTTAACGCAAGAGAAAAAGTTGGTGGGGGTGCGCTGCCGCGCCTGCGGCACCCTGTCACCGCAGCCTCGGCCCATGTGTCACGCCTGTCACGGCCGGGATATGGAGTGGCACGAGTTCAGCGGCATGGCCCGGCTTAGCACCTTTACCTGCATCTCCATCGTACCGGTGAGCATGAGCAAAAAGGGATACGGACGGGATAATCCCTACTGCACCGGAATCGTAACGTTGGAAGAAGGACCGAGGCTAAGCGCCAGAATCATTGGCGTAGACGCCAGGAATCCCCAAGACATCAAAACAGGCATGGAGTTGGTTTTGGACCTGGCGGAAGTGGACCCAGACAATCCAACTCCCGCCTTTCGTCCCAAGTAAACGAGCTATCAGCCTTTACTCTTGTCCTGATGGCTGAAAGCTGACGGCTGATAGCTGAAAGCTCTCTTAATCGAATCCCCGGGTGCCAACCCATCCGGTGGCGGAGACATCGACTATTTCACCGTTGGGACCAGTGTACTTGGTTTCCACGTTCGCGTGGGCAGCGCCCGGCATGGCGATGCCCAGAGCCTGATTGATGTCGTCCCTGGGCGCTGAGCCGGCCTCAGCCAGCTTCTTTTCCACCTCTTCCAGGTTCTCAACTTCGAACCCTATGTGGTGGATACCGCTGTAATTCTTACCGTACTCCGCTCCAGCCACCTGGTCGTTCTGGAAGTCCAAGATAGCCAGGTTGATGTTGCCATCGCTGAGGTAGTACCCCTTGGCGTTGGGGCTATCCAGCTTGGCAATCTCCCGCATGCCGAATACATCAATATAGAACTTGGCGGTTTTGTCCGGGTCCTGGGTCGCGATGGCTATATGCTTGATCTTCGGCATGCCGCTCCTCTTTTTAGCCTCAAAATGGGCCAGTGCCTACGGAAAATATCCGCCCTGGCCGGGTTACGTATCAAGATACCATTTTTATACCTGGCCTGCTACCCTGACCGCCATTAGGAACACCGTTGAAAAGATCAATCAACATGAGCTCAAATTATGTAGGGACCCTGCGTCAGGTTTTCAAATCAACCATGCCTAGGACGGAACCATTTACTATTCCAAGAATCGGCACTTTAGAATAGTTTCGTCACGGGATATTCGATAGACAAAATGAATGACGCCGATTGGGATGCGGTAAGGGCCATTTACCTGGAGGGCATCACGGCCAGGAACGCGACATTCGAAACCGAGGCGCCCAGCTGGGGAACCTGGAACAACAACCACCGGCCGGACTGCCAGTTGGTTGCCAAGTCTAACGAAAAAGTTCTCGGCTGGACGGTTTTAAGCCCAGTGTCCCTGAGACCGGTATATTCGGGAGTCGCCGAAGTCAGCGTGTACGTGGCAGCCGATACCGGGGAATCGGCGTGGGCAAGGCATCGCTTCGCTCCCTCGTCGATACATCGGGAAAGGCCGGGGTCTGGTCCTTGCAAGCCGGCTTATTCAAAGATAATTCCGCCAATATCACACTGTTCAAAGGCGTTGGGTTTCGGGAGATCGGCTTCCAGGAACGAAAGGGTTCCATGGACGGTGTCTGGCGAGACGTGCTGCTCATGGAGTGCAGAAGCCAAGTCGTAGGCGGCTAGTTCCTGAGCGATTCCGGGGCCACCGCGGTTCCGGCCTCCATTCCCCAGCCGTCTCTTGTAGCTGCTGCCCAATACCCGTGTTAGAATGATTCCAAACTAGCGGCCCTGCGCCCCCCAGGCTCCGTTCGGTTTGACTACAGGGCCGTTCGTCGAAACAGATCGCTGAGATTCCGGCCTTTACCGCAAGCGGCTAAACCGGCACGGACAGTAAGTAGGAGAGGAGGACCCAATGACCGTCAATGGCAGAATGAAGTTCGGAGTTTTCATGGCGCCCTTCCACCGTGTAAACGAAAACCCGACACTGGCCCTGGACCGGGACCTGGAACTGCTTCAATGGCTAGACACCCTGGGCTTTGATGAAGCTTACATCGGTGAGCACCATAGCGCCGGTTGGGAGACGATAGCGTCGCCCGAGGTATTCATCGCCACCGCCGCCGAGCGCACCCGGCACATCCGGTTGGGAACCGGAGTCATTAGCCTGCCCTACCATCACCCCTACATGGTGGCCAACCGCATGGTGCTACTTGACCACCTAACCAAGGGACGAGTGATCCTAGGCGTAGGGCCCGGAGCTTTGAACACCGACGCCTACATGTTCGGTCTCGACCCCGCCCGGCAACGGGAGATGATGGACGAATCCCTGGGTATCATTATTCGGCTGATGACCGAGACCGAGCCAATCACCTACAAGAGCGATTGGTTCGAGCTCAACGAAGCCACCCTTCAACTACGTCCATACCAGCAGCCCCACATTCCGGTGGCGGTGGCATCGGTAGAATCGCCATCTGGGGTAACTCTAGCCGGAAAGCACGGCGCGGCCGTCCTGTCCATGGCCGTACCCCGGGGCACCGTCCGTAAGACAACTTTGCAAGACCTCTGGTCCATCGCTGAAGAGTCGGCGGCGGAACACGGTAAGACCGTACACCGCGAGGACTGGGGAATCGTCTCCGGCGTTCACTTGGCGGAAACCCGGAAGGAAGCGTTTGATGATATCCGCGAGGGCGGCGCCCGCGTCGTAACCGAGTACTTTGCCGAAACTCTGGGAAACCCTGCCCCCGACGTCCCGCGCGATCAGATCGTCGACCACATGGTGAAAAATAACCAGTGGATCGTGGGCACTCCGGACGACTGTATCGCCGGCATCGAGCGGTTGCAGGAGATGAGCGGCGGCTTTGGCAGCTTCATGATTCGAGTGGAAGACTGGGCTTCACGAGAGAAGGTGAACCGCAGCTATGAACTTCTGGCACGCTACGTCATGCCCCACTTCCAAGGCAGCCTGGTCGGGATTCAGAACTCAGCTCGTTGGGCCAGCACCATCAAGGAGACTTTACAGACCAATCGCCGGATAGCGATTCAGCGGGCAACCGACACTTGGGACGCCCGCCACGAGCCGGAAAAGGTCAACCAGGCAGACTAGACCGCCTCAGGATCTGAATGGTCTGCCTCTAGGTTGAGCCGCGGATCCATATTCATAATCTAAGGAAACACCGCCGAAGATAACCCGGCGGTGTTTGCTATTATTGACCCGAACCCGTGAAAAACGGCCAAAATACTGTCGATTGGCACAACCGGTTGGACATTAACATCTGGTATCATAGATTATTACGTATAGATAGTTGAAAAACCGGCATTTTCTCTGACATCGGCGCAGCATCAACTCCCTCAGGTCTTGATGCGCCGGAGCAAGATACAGAAGAGCCGGACGAGGTGACCCACTATGCGGAAAACAAAGATAATCGTGACCATTGGTCCCGCCTCGCGCGATCCGGAGATTCTGGATCAGTTGCTGGAAGCGGGCATGGACTGCGCCCGGTTAAATTTCTCCCACGGCACCCTGGAAGAGCATGGGGAAGTGATTCGCACGTTGCGCGAATTGGCGAGGCAGCGCCAACGTCCGGTGGCCATCCTACAAGACCTGGGTGGCATCAAACTACGTTTGGGCCAGATGGACGGCTCGGTTCGCCTCAATCCTGGCGAAGTCGTTTCCATGGTTTCGGATGCTGCGTCGGACCGGCCGGATGTATTGCCCTTCCCCCAGCCCGAAGTGCTCCGCAATCTACGGCCGGGTGATAAGGTATTTATTTCCGATGGTACGGTGTCCTTAGAGGTTTTAGAGGCCGGGGACCACGAAGTGAAACTGAAGGTGCTCAACTCGGCGGGTCTATTGTCTTCATTCAAGGGAGTCAACCTCCCCGGGGTGACTATCGACCAACCGGTGTTGACCGAAGCGGATAAGATCGCTCTCTTATACGGCATGGAGCATCAGGTGGACTGGGTGGCGATTTCCTTCGTCCGAAGCTCTGCCGACATCGCCTACGCCAAGGACTATCTGAAAACCATCGGTAGTAATGCCCTGGTCATGGCCAAGATGGAACGGGGTGATGGAATCGATAATATTGATTCCATCCTTGAAGAGGTAGACGGGGTAATGGTGGCCCGGGGCGACATGGGAGTGGAGATTCCCATAGAGCAAGTACCATTGGTGCAAAAATCAATGGTCAAAAAGGCGAACGAGGCCGCCAAGGTATCGGCCATCGCTACCCAGATGCTGCGTTCCATGGTCGAGTCGCCGACGCCAACCCGGGCTGAGGTTTCGGACATCACCAACGCCGTTCTGGACGGATGCGACGCTATTTTATTGTCAGACGAAACAGCGATCGGTCAGTTTCCAGTGGAAACAGTGAAAGTGGCCGAATCCACGATCAGATCGGCCGAATCTATATATCCGTACTACCAAGAGCATAGTCCACGGAACCGGACCCAGGCCGTCGCCTTGGCGGCGGGTCAACTGGTAAAGTCCCTGAACTCCAAGCCTATCGTCATCACCAGCACCGGCCGGGCGGCCTTTGAGGTATCCCGGGTCCGCCCGGAAAACAGCGTCTTGGTTTTCTCCCACGATGAAGCCGTATTACAAAAGATGTGCCTGGGTTGGGGACTCTACCCTATCGGCGTCGTCCCGCCGGAGCGGGATGTGGCAACGCTGGTTGGAATGCTGATCAATGCGGTGTTGGACTCGGGAATGGTTCAGGATGACGACGTGGTAACCATCGTCCACGGGTTCTTGCCCGGTGTCTCGGGGACAACCAACACCATCCAAGTTCTGGACATCGCCGAGTACTTGTCCCGCTCCACGGCTAGGGAAACAGCCGCGGTTGCAACCTAGTACCTATCCAATATCGGCCCACAAGATCAGGGCGAGCATCTTGTCCCGATTCGTGTTGAGCTATTCGCATCGCATCTCGGAAGATTCGGATCCACTCTCGTGAATCTACGCCCGGCCGTCATTGTTCAGGTATTGGTATCGGTTTGCCTGCTAGCCTCTTGCACTCAGGCCTCGGCCCTTCCCACCTCAACCGCCGCGCCCGCCAGCACGCCTACGCCTACGCCAACGGCCACGGTGGGCTTCGGCGCCGACCCCTTGCCGCTAATCCAGCCTGAATGGACCGCCAGACTGACCCGATTGCTATCACTGATTCCCAGCAACTACAGTCCCGCGGTTTTCCTGGACGTGCAAGCCGCCCTGGCGAACACCGGCATCCAAGAATCGTTGGACCTGGAGGTATTGGGACTGCTGGATACCCTACAACCCGGCGCGTCGACATCGGTGGATTCCGCGGTAGTTGCGTTTAGCCGGGACGGCAATGGGATGATTATGGTGATCCAAAGTTCTTTGGACGTGGGCGGATTGCTGGCGGCGGCCGGTGGCCTTGGTCTAGTCGAACTGGGCCAAGAGCCGGAGAAACATAGAAACTATGACATCCAAAGCGTCGATGTGTTTGACATCTCTCTTGCCTTGACCTCAGTGGATGGATCCACGCTATTGATCGCGACGGGGTCGCCCTCGGTTGGGGCCACCGGGCCCGAGCAGATAAGAACCGCTCTCGATTCATTCGATGGATTGGTAACCGGATTGCTGGACGACCCGGAAACCAGCCGGATGGTGAGGGAATTGCCCCCAGGGATGATGGCGGTGGTGTTGGGCAACTGCGCCACCCTGACCGTTCTATTCCACAACCGCACTTTGCAGGGATGCACCGGAGCCGCGATCGGCGCGGCACTTTCGGAAACCGGCTCAGGAGCGATTAACGCTATCGTTGGATATGAAAACGAAGCCCAGGCGTCCACGGCGATGGAACTGATGGGCGAAGAGGGATTTCAACTAGATGGGCTAACTTTTGAAAAAGTCGCCGTTGTCCAGGAGAGATCACTGCTGCGGCTGAAGCTACCGGCCAACGTGGATCAAGTCGCTACGGCATTTGAGACGCTAAGACTTCCGTAACTGCTGCAGAAAAGTCCGGCCCTTCAACAAGCTCGGGGCGAGGGAATTTTCCCTTTTGTAGTGAGCCTGTCGAACCACTTCACGGTATATTCGAACAGATTTTAGGCGGTTACCGGCAGGGAATGGGGAAGGCTGGTGCGGCCCATCAAGTACACGTCTACTCCCCGAGCCGCTTCCCGCCCTTCGGCGATGGCCCAAACAACCAGGGATTGACCTCTGGTAGCGTCCCCACCGGCGAACACACCGGGGAGGCTGGTCATCTTATTCTCGTCAGTTTTGATGTTGCCTCTGTCGTCTAGTTCAACGCCAAGTTCCTCGATCATTCCAGCGTGCTCGGGATGCAGGAAGCCCATGGCCAGTAACACCAGATCCGTATCTACGACGAATTCGCTACCCGCTATCTCTTGCAACATGGGACGTCCGTTGCTGTCGGACTGACTCCAGTCGATACGAACGGCGTGGAGTTGTTCAACCCGGCCGTCTGTACCGGTGAATGACTTGGTCAAAACGTCATAGTCCCGGATACCGCCTTCTTCGTGGGCCGGTGAAGAGCGCAGGATCTGGGGCCACTGAGGCCAGGGATTGCTGGACCGGCGCTTCTCCGGCGGCTCTGACAATAACTCTAATTGGTAAACTACCTCGGCTCCCTGCCGCAGGGCGGTGCCCAGGCAGTCGGCGCCGGTGTCCCCACCGCCCAGAATCACCACTCGTTTGCCCTGGGCGGTTATTCGTTGGGAAGGGTCCACAGATTGGCCTGCAAGAAGCCGATTCTGTTGGGTAAGGTACTCCATCGCCAGGTGGATGCCATCCAGTTCGCGGCCCGGCACGGGTAGGTCTCGACCTTCGGTGGAACCGCAGGTGAGACAGACGGCGTCGTACTCATCCAGCAGCCTTTGGACGGGGAGGTCTCGACCCACGTTGACACCAGTCTCGAAAACGACTCCTTCGTCAGCCATCAGATCGACGCGCCTGAGCACCACCTCTTTGTCCAGTTTAAAGTCGGGAATCCCCAGAGTAAGCAGGCCGCCGATATATTCGTCCCGCTCCATGACGGTGACCCAATGGCCCGCCCGGTTAAGCTGCTGGGCCACCGCCAGACCCGCCGGGCCGGAACCCACGACAGCTACTTTTTTTCCGGTCCGTATCAGGGGCGGCTCCGGCTTGATCCAACCCTCATCGAAACCCCGGTCGGCGATCTCTTTTTCGATATATTCAATCGTCACCGGATCGTCGTTGATGTTTAGGACACAGGCTGCTTCGCAAGGGGCCGGACAGATCCGTCCGGTGAACTCCGGAAAGTTATTGGTAGAATGCAGAACCCGAAGAGCCGACTCCCAGTTCCCCAGGAATACCTGGTGGTTAAAATCCGGAATAACGTTGCCCAATGGGCAGCCCATGTGACAAAAAGGCACTGCGCAGTCCATGCACCGGCTGCCCTGCGCCTTGGCTTCTTTTTCCGGCCAGCGCTGATAGACCTCCCGATAGTCGCTCTTCCGCTCTGCAACCGGACGCCGTTGGGGAGGGTTGCGTTTGGATTGAAGGAAACCTGACGGGTCACCCATGAGGCGCGATTTCCAATATTTGGCTTTCGCCCCGAGCCTTACGCTCATCTAAGATGCGCCGGTAGTCTCTGGGCATTATTTTCTTGAACCGGGGCAGGGCGTCCTCCCAGTCGTCCAAGATACGTTGGGCCGGTGCGCTGCCGGTGTAGTTCAAGTGGTCTTCTATCATCGACCGGAGAATAGCGATGTCCTCGGGATCAGCCACCGGTTCCAGGTCGGCCAATCCGGGATTAAACCGTATCTCGAAGTCCCCTTCGTAGTCGTAAACGAATGCGATGCCGCCACTCATGCCAGCAGCAAAGTTACGGCCGGTGCTCCCCAGAACGGCAACCGCTCCACCGGTCATGTACTCACAGCCATGGTCGCCCACGCCTTCAATCACGGCACGCACGCCACTGTTGCGCACGCAGAAGCGCTCGCCGGCCCTGCCGCGAATGTAGACCTCTCCCCCGGTCGCGCCGTACATCGCCGTGTTGCCGACGATGATATTGTCTTCGGCGACGAAAGTTGCGTCTGAAGGCGGACATACGACGATTCTGCCGCCGCTGATGCCTTTGCCCACGTAGTCGTTGGTATCGCCTTCGAGATGGATGTCTATTCCTTTGGCCAAAAAGGCTCCGAAACTCTGGCCCGCCGACCCGGTAAATCTGATCTTGATGCTGCCGGCGGGCAACCCGTCCTCACCGTATCGTTTGGCAATTTTGCCGCTGAGCATCGCGCCCACCGTACGGTCAGAATTCCGAATCGGCAAGTCGATGGTCACCGGCTCCTGATGTTCCAACGCCGGCTGGGACAATGCGATCAGTTGGTGGTCCAATGCCGTGTCAAGACCGTGGTCTTGGTCCTCACAGCAATACACGGCCACTTCGTCGGACTTGGGGTCGCGATACAGAAGCCGGGATAAGTCTAGACCCTTAGCTTTCCAATGGTCTACAGCTTCCCGGGAATCCAGCATATCTGCACGGCCCACCATCTCATTAACGGTATGGAATCCCAGTTCTGCCATGATCTCCCGCATCTCTTCGGCGACGAAAGTGAAGTAGTTAATCACGTACTCCGGCTTGCCCGCGAACATCTTGCGAAGTTCCGGGTCCTGGGTAGCGATGCCCACCGAGCAAGTGCCCAAGTGACACTTGCGCAGCATGATGCATCCGCTTACCACCAGCGCGGCGGTGGCGTAGCCAAATTCTTCAGCGCCCAACAGCGCGGCGATCGCCGCGTCCCGGCCCGTCTTTAGCTGACCGTCGGCCTGTACAGAGATACGGCCACGGAGGTCGTTAGCCACCAATACCTGTTGGGTTTCGGCGATTCCCAACTCCCAGGGCAAGCCCGCGTATTTGATGGACGACTCTGGCGAGTTGCCGGTTCCGCCATCGTGACCGCTGATCAACACCACGTCGGCGTGACCCTTGGCCACACCGGCGGCGACGGTGCCTACTCCTACTTCAGCGACCAATTTTACGTGGATACGTGCGTCGGAATTGACGGTCTTCAAGTCATGGATCAACTGAGCTAGGTCTTCGATGGAGTAGATATCGTGGTGGGGCGGCGGCGATATCAACTCCACGCCGGGGGTGGTCTTGCGCACCCAACCGATGTAATCGTCAATCTTGTTACCGGAAAGTTGACCGCCCTCACCGGGCTTGGAACCCTGGGCCATTTTGATCTGCAAGTCGGTGGCGTTTACCAGGTAATTTGGGGTGACGCCAAACCGGCCCGAAGCCACTTGCTTGATAGCGCTGCTGCTGGTATCGCCGTTGGCGTCGGTGGTATAGCGGCGGTAGTCCTCGCCGCCTTCGCCGGTGTTGCTGCGAGCACCCATCCGGTTCATGGCTATGCCCAAGGTTTCATGAGCTTCCTTACTGATGGAGCCCAGTGAAATGGCGCCGGTGGCGAAACGCTTCACGATCTCAGAAGCCGGCTCAACTTCTTCCAGCGGAACTGAAGGCCGGTCTTTCTTAAACTCTAAGAGCCCTCTCAGCGTGGCGGTCCTTTTCGATTGGTCGTTGACCAAGCGAGCGAACTCCTTATAGGACTCCCGATTATTCGTCTGGGCGGCCTCTTGGAGCTTGGCGATCGCGTCCGGGTTCCATTGGTGGAATTCGCCATCCCTCCGCCACTGGTAGAAGCCCCCGGGTGGCAAGTCACGTTCAGCGGCTACTTGTTCACCGGCAAAAGCTCTACCGTGGCGCTCCAACGCCTCGGCTTCCAGGGTGTCCAAGCCGATGCCGCCGATCCTGGAAGGGGTCCAGGTGAAATATTGGTTGATCAACTCCTGGCTCAACCCGACCGCCTCAAATATCTGGGCGCCGCGATAGCTCTGAACCGTGGAGATGCCCATCTTGGACATGACCTTGAGAACGCCCTTCTCATTAGCTTTGATGAAGTTTTTCTCGGCGTAGTCTGGTTGGGTGCCGTTCAATTCTCCGGTTTCGGCCATCTGGCGAACCGTTTCCAAGGCCAGGTAGGGATAGACGGCGCCGGCCCCATAGCCGATCAGAAGGGCAAAGTGATGCACTTCCCGGGGGTCTCCCGACTCCACGACAAGACCCGCTTTGGTTCGGGTCCCTTCCCGGACCAAATGGTGGTGTACCGCGGCGGTTGCCAACACACTGGGGATGGGCGCCCAACGGGGGTCCACACCCCGGTCGGAGAGAATGATGATGCTGTAGCCGTCGATGATGGCCTGGGAAGCTTGTCCGCACAGGTTGTCCAGAGCCGTCTTCATCGAGCCAGGCACGCTTTGAGCATCGAACAATGTGGACAGCGTGATCGACCGCAGGTTACCTACGTCCAGGTGACGGATTTTTTCGAACTCGTCGCTAGTGATGATTGGCGAATGGAGCTTCAGCTGGTGGCAATGCGCCGGTGTCTCTTCGAAAAGGTTCTGCTCCCGTCCGATGAACGCTTCCAGGGAGGTAACCAAGTCTTCACGGATCGCGTCCAGAGGCGGGTTGGTGACCTGGGCGAATAGCTGTTTGAAATAGTTGAATAGCAACTGATTCTGGTCGGACAGCACCGCCAGCGGGGCGTCGTTGCCCATGGACCCCACAGCCTCCGCCCCGGAGATAGCCATGGCGGAGGTCATCATGCGGAGTTCTTCCAGCGTGAAGCCAAAAGCCTGCTGCTGCTGCAGAACATCGGGAAGCGATATCCGGCTGGGATCGGCGGGGGATGGCAGATCCTCCAAGGAAACCTTGTTGTCCTTCAGCCATTGTCCGTAGGGCTGGCGGTTGGCCAGATCGTGTTTGAGTTCCTCATCGCCGATGATCCGGCCTTCGTCAAAGCTGACCAAAAACATCCGGCCTGGCTCCAGCCTGCCCTTCTGCCGGACATTGGCGGCGGGCACGTCCAAAACGCCTGTTTCCGACGCCATCACCAGCTTATCGTCTTTGGTGATCGTATAGCGGAAGGGTCTGAGGCCGTTCCGATCCAAGAGAGCGCAGATGCTATGGCCGTCGCTGGACACGATCATGGCCGGGCCGTCCCAGGGCTCCATCAGGCAGGAATGGTACTCGTAGAAATCCTTTTTCTCTTGAGACATGGATTCATGCTGTTCCCAAGCTTCGGGGATCAACATGAGCATGGCGTGGCTCAGGTCCCTTCCCGTCATTAACAACAACTCAAGAGCGTTGTCGATGCAGGCGGTGTCGCTGGCCCCGGGGGTCATCATGGGCGGAATCTTGGCCATGTCGGCGCCGAACATAGGAGACTCGAACTGGGTCTCCCTGGCGTGCATCCAGTTGATGTTGCCCCTAAGGGTGTTAATCTCCCCGTTGTGGGCAAGGTACCGGTACGGGTGAGCCAGCTTCCAATGTCCCAAAGTGTTGGTGCTGAACCGGGAATGAACCAACGCAAAGGCGCTTTCCACGCGCTCGTCGGCCAGATCCAGATAAAATCCTTCGATCTGGATAGCCATCAACAGGCCCTTATAGACAATGGTGTGGCACGACATGCTGCAGATGTAAAAGTAGTCGGCTTCGTCCTCCGTGATACCGCAGTCGGCCAAGGAATGCTCGATGATTTTGCGGACCACGTACAACTTGCGTTCAATCTCAACGGGGTGCCCCATGTCAGGACCCCGGCCGATGAACACTTGGCGGATCTTCGGGCAGACTGCGCGGGCATCTCTACCCAGTTTGCTGGGGTCCGTGGGGACGTCTCGCCATCCCAGGAAAATCAGCCCTTCGTCAACAATCACCCGCTCAATAAGCGCCTGGCACTTGACCTGCGCGTCTTCTTGCGGTGGTAGGAACACCATACCCACGCCGTACTCGTCGACCGGCGGCAGGGGCATACCCAAGTTGGCGCACTCGATCTGGAAGAAGGAGTCGGGCATCTGGATCATGACGCCGGACCCGTCGCCGGTCTCGGGATCCCGGCCGCAGGCGCCCCGATGACCCAGATTAATCAGTACCTGGATACCTTCCGAGACGATCTGATGAGACTTGCCGCCTTTTATGTTGGCGACAACGCCAACCCCGCAGCTATCGTGTTCCTGCTCCGGGGAATATAGTCCAAATTTTGCTAATTCTTTCAGCGCATTCATAAGGCAACAGCAAACATGAAGATTCCGGGTTGACTGGCCGATCCGAGTGCCCGGAAGTTTGTTAAATATATCACAATCGGTTGGGTAAAGGAAGCATTGTACACTCGAAACCCCATCCTGAGTACCCTTAAGTCAAGCTTTTTTAACTCGAAATGTTAAATCTTTGTTACAAATCTCACAATCTTGACCGCAAGTTGCCAGTCACCTATACTCAAATTAGGTATTTCGGCGCAAACCAGGGGAGTGGATAGACTGGATTCGACGGAAATAGCACAAATGGTGGTAGAGGTCGCCTCAGATAAGCTGGCTGAGGACATCAGAATGTTAGACCTTCGCCCTGTAACCTACTTTGCAGACTATTTCGTCATCATGTCCGCAGACTCTTCCCGGCAGATAGAGGCGTTGGAACAGGATATCGTTAAGGCCCTGAAGGAGTCCGACATCCGCCCCTTCCACCGTGAAGGCACTTCCTCCTCTGGTTGGGTGCTACTGGACTTCAGCGACGTGATTGTCCACATCATGGGGCCAGAGGAACGGGAATTTTACGAATTAGAGAGACTCTGGTTTCAAGCCCCTCAGATCGTCAGGGTTCTATGATCCAAGAGTCGTTGCTGCGGGTGTAGTCCAGGATCTCTCCTGGCTGGAAGAACAACGCGATCTCCCTGGACGCCGATTCGACACTGTCAGAGCCGTGAACCAAGTTCCTGCCGATGTTAACGCCCAGATCTCCTCGTATGCTCCCCATCGGCGAGTTCTTGGGATCGGTCGCCCCCATGGTGTTGCGCACGATTTCCACCGCCCCATCTGCCTCCCAGACCATGGCAACCAGCGGCCCTGAAGTAATGAACTCCACCAACCCTGGGAAAAATGGCCGTTCAACGTGCTCGCCGTAGTGCTGCTGTGCCGTGGCTTGATCCAGCCGCATCAGCTTCATCGCCGCCAGTTTTAACCCACGGTGCTCCAGGCGGGAAATTACCTCCCCGATCAGTCCGCGCTGGACCCCGTCGGGTTTAACTAACGCCAATGTTCGTTCCATGCTCACCTTCCGTTGAATTATTAACATACGCCACAGAGACACAGAGGACTCAGAGATTTTTAGTAAGAGGTTCTATCCAATAGTATCTCAGTAATTTCTGCGTGCTCTCCGTGTCTCTGAGGCTAATTAAATACTACGAACTTTGAACTTTCATGTCCCTGGTCTTTGGGCCGCCGATACTAGGCATCCTCAAGTAATATGGTTGCAAGTCGGCCAAGTCGTCAACCAGGCCGGCCTCCAGCCGTTGCCGGGCCAGAGCAGCCAACGACCACAACCGGGTTGCCGCCGAGGGTTGGACCACCGTCGCCAGATCCCCCAGCCGCTCTTGGATCTCCTGAATCCGTCCTTGGACCCCTTCGCCGCAGAACAGCGTCGGCGTCGTGACGGACTCCAAGATTTCCTCCAAAGGAGAAATGTTGTCCTCTCTGGTGCGCCGCCCTCCGGGAGCGAAATGGGCCGAGGCCATCTCGTTTCTGCCGGCTTCAAGCAGGGCGCAGACGGAAAGCCCCGACTCCCGTCCCGGCTCGATAAAGGGAAAGGCTTCTAAGTCAAGAGTGCCGATCCCTACCAAAGGGGTTTTGCCAGTCAAGGCTAGCCCTTTGGCCACGCTCATTCCCACTCTTAAGGCGCTGAACCCGCCCGGCCCCAGAGCCACGGCCACCCCTTCAAGGCTTCCTACATCGATGCCTTGATTCCGAAGCGATACAGCTATCTCCGGCATCAGTTCCGTGGTGTGGTTCACGTTGGAATACCAGACTCGGCAGGAAACCACGCGGTCTTCATTCGCCAGGGCAACGCCGGCGTACCGGGTCGATGTATCTATCGCCAGCAGCACCTATGAACCTACCTTCTTGCCAGGTGGAAACGCGCCCAACAACCGTTCCAACAGCGGACCGCATCGATCGGGCCAATCTGCGAAAGATATGGTCCGATGGTCACCGGTGCCGGCGTGATCCAATCCGATCCACAGAGCTTCTGGTGGAAATATCCCGGCGGCCCGGTCGGCCCACTCCACGACGCAGATGCCGCCTGCAAAGAGCTGTTCGTCCAAACCCAGGTCCCAAGCCTCCTCCGGGCCGCCGATACGGTAAAGGTCCACATGATGCAGGGTCAGGCGTCCCTGGTATCGGGTGGTCAATACAAAGGTGGGGCTGCGCACGTATCCGGACACTCCCAGCCCTTGAGCGATGCCTTGGGTCAAACAGGTCTTCCCCGCTCCCAGGGGACCGGTCAACAAGAAAATGTCTCCGGCCAAGGCTTGTTCGCCAATACCCCGGCCCACCTCTTGGGTCTGTTCCGGTCCGGGGGTGACGATTTCCGCGGAGAATGGCATCCGTTACCGGAAGTGGTCCCAACCGGCGCCGGACGCCGGCCTTTCGGACCCATCGACATCTAGAACAGATACCCGTCCCGGCTCACCAGCCATTAATTCCCCCACCACCGCCGCTCCTTGTGACAATTGAGGCATGACCAAGGCCATGACCTGCGCTGGGGCGGTGAACAGCAATAGATAATCCTCGCCGCCGCCCAAAGCCAGGTCCAGGTAGTCGTCGGGATACGCCTGTTTCAGCAAAGGATGAACCGGCACTTGGCCGGCATGGATACGGGCGGAGAGGCCGCTGGAACGGCAAAGCTTGGAAAGGTCGTCGGCTAGGCCGTCGCTGACATCCATCGCCGTAACCACACCGGAGGCGGACAGAATACGGCCTTCGGCCACGGCCGGTTGTGGCCGGCGGTGGCATACGCGCAAGTACTCGGCCGCTTCTTCCGAGACTTGATCGGATAGGTTCGAATCATGACCAGCCCCAAGCATCAACCGCAGTCCTCCTCCTGAACCTCCCAGGTATCCGGTTACCGCCACTTGGTCGCCCGGACGAGCGGTGGACCGCAGCATCGGCTGGCCGGCGTGGATACCGGTAAGACCGATGGTAATGAACACCACTGGGGAACGCACCATGTCGCCACCGACTATGGCGACTCCATGTTCGTTGCTGATCTCCAGCATACCCTGATACAACTGCTCCAGGTCATTTACCTCGGTGTCCGGCGGCAGGCCTAAGGTGACCAAGGCGTACATGGGCAGCCCGCCCATGGCGGCGATGTCGCTGACGTTGGAGGCGATACACTTCCAACCCAAGTCCCGCCAAGGGGTAGTTTCCCGAGTGAAATGGACCCCTTCCACCACCGTATCCGTGGTGAATAGTTCGGTTGCCTTGCCGGTTTGCCAAGCAGCGGTATCGTCGCCGTTGTCTACCGTGAGCTTAAAAGACAAGTCCGCCCCATGGTTCGGCCCGCTGCGCTGCTGGACCACCATGCGGGTCAGTATGTCGATGACGCCAAACTCACCCAACTCTTGAATCTGCATAGCCGGTTGATTATATCCCTCAAGACTGGCCGCTCTCAACTTTGGGCGTCAGAAGGGAAGTGATTAGGTGTCCCGCTAAATCATATTTCCAACGCTAATCAAGTGAAAAACGCAATTGTTAGAATCATAGTGAGTCAGGCGCAAAATGGGTTGACACTGCCGAGTGCCGCAAGTATACTGGCGTTACTCCTGTTCCGAAGGGGGCGGGTTTGGCACTTTAACAGTTGAATAGTGGAAGGAAGCAAGGTTATTTCGATTAGAGAGTTTGATCTTGGCTCAGGGTGAACGCTGGCGGCGCGCTTAATGCATGCAAGTCGAGCGAACCTCTTGGCTTCGGCCAGGAAGGGAAGCGGCAGACGGCTGAGTAACGCGTGAGTAACCTGCCCTTTGGTGGGGTATAGCCTCGGGAAACTGAGGGTAATCCCGCATAAGATCCTTCTCCCCTGGGGGGAGGATGAAAGCCTTCGGGCGCCAGAGGATGGGCTCGCGTCCTATCAGGTAGTTGGTGAGGTAACGGCTCACCAAGCCGATGACGGGTAGCTGGTCTGAGAGGACGACCAGCCAGAGGGGGACTGAGACACGGCCCCCACTCCTACGGGAGGCAGCAGCAGGGAATTTTGGGCAATGGGCGAAAGCCTGACCCAGCGACGTCGCGTGAGGGATGAAGGCCTTAGGGCTGTAAACCTCTTTTCCAAGGGAAGAGGAAGGACGGTACTTTGGGAATAAGCTCCGGCTAACTACGTGCCAGCAGCCGCGGTAATACGTAGGGAGCAAGCGTTACCCGGAATTACTGGGCGTAAAGGGTGCGTAGGCGGCTTGGTAAGTCTCTTGTGAAAGCTCCCGGCTTAACTGGGAGAGGTCAAGGGATACTACCAGGCTTGAGGGCAGTAGAGGAAGGC
>JAKUQE010000049.1 GCA_022450395.1 Dehalococcoidia bacterium
GGACGATTTCCGAGGCTCGGCCGATTACAAACGGCAGATGGCGGAGGTCTTCACCCGCCGCGCCGTTACCCAAGCCCTAGCCGCAGGCCGCTAAGGGTAGCCGAATGAAGCTGGAAAACCGCTGTCTAGTGCCTGCATCGGTGGATAAAACATGGGCGTTGTTACTGGACATCCCTCAAGCCGCGCCCTGTATCCCAGGTGTCCAAGACGTCGTTGCCGACGGAGAGAACCGGTTTAAGGCCGTTATGCAGGTCCGGATTGGGCCCGTCCGCCTGAACTTCTCCGGTACGATAAGTGTTGTGGAGCAAGACAAGGAGAAGGGCGAAGCTCGTTTCCACATCGAAGCGGCCGACCGTAGAGTGGGAGGATCCATCAGGGCCGATCTGACCATGCAGATCACCTCCATTTCTCCGGAGGAGACTGAGATGCTCATCGTCTCCGACACCGTGTTTATGGGCAAGATTGGCGAGTTGGGTCAGCCAATCATTCGCCGCAAAGCCAATTCAACCCTGCAAGACTTTGCTCGGAACCTAGCCAAACAGGCCCAGAGCTAGCTTTCCACCCCACGGCCCCCCCTGGTTGAGATTCCTTCTAGAACTGCGCCAACTCGAATGTGATTGATCGACTGATCGAGCCGGCGTGTAATTCCTTCGAGCATGTCATTTTGAGTCCTTCGCGGGAAGGGCGAATCATCTAGGCCGAGGCGTCCCCTCCGCCTCCCCAGGTTCCTCCCCACAGTCGGAATGACGATGCACAATTTTGCTTCGTTAGAATACTAACCGTCTGGTTCATGAGTCCACGCTACCCTTCGCAATCATCGGTTATTGGGCCGCCTCTTGGCGCTGGAAAGTGACGTGTCTTTCCGATAGGCCGGCTTAGATTTCCTGATTTATCCACACTTCGCTACCGGTCTGCCCCGACCGATAGGTGCTGGCACCCGGTTGCCTGGGTGAAACCGCTATCTCTCTAGGTTTCCCACCTCCGGCTAGTGTTGCCGCTTTTCCCCTTCACACAGGTGGCCGCATCGTAGGTTTAGCCTCATCCCAAAGCTACACTGGCTTGAGCGAAAGGTAACTGTGCGCCCCGTGCGCCCTTAAAAGGGGGTTGTGGGATGTGAATATTTTGTGACTAAGCGTTAAGACCAGCATCCGTATCGGCTCCCTCATGGGCCAGGGAATATTTCGACAAGTGAGGAGACAAGTCATGAGCAATATCCTAGGCAATCTGTTGCTGCGCTTCCGCTCCGACCAGCGTGGTATCACCGGATTGGAAACTGCCATCGTGTTGATCGCCTTCGTGGTGGTCTCGTCCGTGTTCGCTTTCGCCGCGCTGTCCACCGGTTTGTTCTCCAGCGATAAGGCCAAAGAAACCATCAGCGCCGGCCTTGCCGAGGCCCGGGGCACATTGGAGCTGAAAGGATCGGTCATCGCTACAGGGATCGGCAGCACGGGAACCACGGCCGCGATCACCTCCATCGTCTTTCAGGTCTCCAACGCCGCCGCCGGTGAAGCCATCGACCTGACGCCGGGGAACACGGTCATAAAGTACAGCGACAAAAACCAGACGTACAACATGAACGACACTTCCGAGTTTACCGCTACAAACGTCGCCGCTTTTGGCGACACCGACACCCTGTTGGAGATAGGCGAGGTCTTCGAGATTAATCTGCTGACCTTAAACACCACGCTAAGCCAGATCCTGGGCACCAGCACAGAGTTCACCATCGAATTGGTACCGCCCAGCGGAGCAGTGCTCTTCATAGGACGTAGAACTCCCGTGTCCCTGGATGCGTCCATGAATCTTAATTGACGAAGCACCTGAGTACGGTAACTGTGATGGTTCCACCGGAATGAGGGGGAGCCATCTACCATCCATGGGAGCGTGTGGGGCAACCCAACCGGCTCATCTTACTCCGCCGGCGGTTAGCCAATAGGCCCAGAAAAATTACTATCTAGAGAGGAAACAAAGCATGAACAATACCATTGGCAAACTCTTCAAAAGGGCGTTGCGGCTCCGCATGGACCAGCGAGGAATCACCGGTCTGGAAACTGCCATCGTGCTGATCGCCTTCGTGGTCGTTTCATCCGTTTTCGCTTTCGCCGCACTGTCCACCGGCTTGTTCTCCAGCGACAAAGCGAAAGAGACCATCAGCGCCGGCCTTGCCGAGGCCAGAGGCACATTGGAACTGAAGGGCTCGGTCATCGCCAAGGTTAGCGGCACCACCGGGACCACCGCTGTGGTAACGACCATAGAATTCCAAGTCTCTAACGCCGCCGCCGGCGAAGCCATCGACCTGACGCCGGGGAACACCGTCATCAAGTACAGCGACAAGACCCAGACGATTAACATGAACTCCACAGCGGAGTTCTCCGCTACCAACGTCGCGGCATTTGGCGACACCGACTCGTTGTTGGAGATAGGTGAGGTATTCGAAATTGTCCTGCTGAATATGACCGGCCAGTTGGCTACCGACCTGGGCACCAATACCGAATTCACCATAGAGTTGATACCGCCCAGCGGAGCGGTCCTCTTCATCGGACGTAGGACGGCGGTATCTCTGGACGCGTCCAACAGCCTCAATTGACGAAAGGCGTCAGTCCAAGCAGGCTGATTTAGGCCGGCGTAATTCACCTATAAACAAGCGGCGCATGTGGCCCGGTCGAGCTGGCGCAGTCAAGTAATGCGAGGGCGGGTCCCAGATCAAGCAGACCCCGGTGGCGGGGCCGGTTCTCCCTCGAGGCCGCCACCGGGGTCTGCTTCTCAATTAGTGTAGTACGGTTGGGGATAATCGATGGCAGACGACCAAAAGCTAGAGGTGCTCGAGGAGGAGATCAAGGTCCTCAAAGGGGAAGTCAGGCGTACCCTGGTTGACCTCCGGGCCTTGGTAATGAGAGCAGACTCCCCGCTGAACGATAGCTCTATCGGGCGCCGGGCTGCGATGGCCGAACCGGCCCCTGAGGAGGCAGTGCCTGCCACCAGAAAGGAGCCGGCGGAGACGGTCCCGCCGCCGCCAGTAGCGCAGCCGATACCTGAGGCCGTGGAGAATCCCGCGCCTGGACCTGGTCCTGGACCGGGATTCGCGGCTCCCGGACCTCCCGCGGTCATGCCACCTGGCACACCTCCCGGGATGCCCATGCAGGCGCCGCCGATGTGGCCTGCGGCGCCCGTGTACCAGCCTCCGCCCCCACCTCCGCCGCCGGCTCCACCGCCGGCACCGGCCCCACCGCCGGGGGCTCCAGATTCCGGAGCGGCAGAACAGATGTTAAGGATGGCGGACCAAGAGCGGAGGATGGCGGAACAGGACCGGAAGCTCGCTGAGCAAGAGCGGAAAATGGCCGATGCCGAGCGATCCAAATCCAATGACAAGCAACAGTCCAACGACAAGCAATCCGAACAAGAGGAGAGAATCGCCAAACTGGAGCTAAATCTGGCGGAGGCCAGGAGGCCGCCAGATCTGGGACTGCCTCCGGGTCCGGGCCGAATGCCGGTCAAGAAAGATGATTCCGTGGCAGCAGCAGTAAAAGCCGAAGAAACAGAAGAAGAGAAAGAGCAGGAGCAGGAGTTTACCGGGTCCCGAGAGGCAACGAATAGCTCAGCCCAGGATCCCGGCGATGCCGAAGGCGACACGTTCGAGGACCACGCCGAAGTTGATATCCATGGTGCGGTCTCCATCAACGGGCGTGCCGGTGGGTACGAGGCCCCCGAGAATGAACTCGAGGAGACCCTGAAGGCAGTAAAGACGGAGGTCCGTTATGTCGAGAGCCGGGTGCCGGTTCAGCAGATCCGGCAAGCGCCACAACGGGAAGACGAACCGCCAGAGACCAAGATAGGGAGCCAATTCGACCATGTGGAAGAAGAATACGAGCCCAGAGGGAACAACGGCCGTGGCAACCCGGTCTTCGATGAGTACTTCGAACTCATGGAGATAGCAGAAGGGCCCGAACTCCCCGGTCTGGTTCCGGCGGGAGAGCCTCTAGACCTTAATCTGGTAGCTAGCTTGGTGCGCTGGGCCTCTATCGCCAAGCATCGGGTCGGAGAAGAGCGGCTCAGCGGCATTCTTGAGTTGTATTTCCAGTCGCGGCCGATTTCCACTTCCTTGAAGGACTTGCTCAACCAAATCACCGAGATGGTGGATGCGTTCCCGGGGGACGAGGAGCAGACGGCTCAAGTATGCGTTGACCTCATCTCTCATTTACACGGAATTTTGACCGGGGGTCTGCCGGTGGGGCAGGTTTCCCAGGTAGTACAGCCTCCAAAGGGATAACGGGATCATTGGTACTAGACGCCAAAACGCTTAATACGGAGATATATCTTGGAAAAAGCCATTACGTCAGCCATATTGATAATCGCCAGCATCGTGGCAGTCATGGCGCTGATAAACGCGGTAATTCCGGCGGCCGGCAAGAGTTCGGGAGCATTGCTCATGGCCAACGCCGAGGCGGCAGACCGTATCAGCACCGACATTGAAATTATCCACGCCTCCGGCAACGCCACCACTAACAAGATCACCGTGTGGGTCAAGAATATCGGTAACAAGAATATCGTCCCGGTGACAGCTAGCGACATTATCGTCACCATGCCCAGCGACGTGATTAGGCTGCAATTCGATTCAGGGTGCTCCAATGAGTGTTGGGACTTTTCCATCGAGGAGGGTGGCTCCGACTGGGACAAAACCGCCACGGTAAAGTTCACCCTTTCGACTTCAGTGGTCACCGGCGTCTACAACGTGAAGGTCAGCGTGGTCAATGCGGTAAGCGCCACCAAGGACTTCAGTGTATAGAGAACGGCCAAATGCCGGAGAAGAGGACGGGCTGATTGGGCACCATACTGGGCGGCTTCATCGTTATTTCATCTTTCCTCGTGGCGTCGGCTCTGATGTTCAATTCCTTCCTGGTCGGGTCCCTGGCGCAGTCACAATCAATGAAAGACATGACTCGGACAAATTCTAGCCGGGAGGGCAGCGGGCTGAACATCACCGGCGCGGCAGTCTACACCGCCGGGGGCAGCGACGTTTGGGTCCACGTGGACCACACCGGCTCCCAAACGGTGGCGGATTTCTCTGAGATGGATGTGATTATTCAATACACGGATACTTCGGACAACTTGATCCTCAATCACCTGGGTTATAACGCCGGAGGTCTCGATGACAACGAGTGGACCGTTGGTGTGACCGGCGTCCAGCCTGACAGCTTCAATCCCAGGATGTGGGACTCGGATGAGGAATTGACCGTTGATCTCCGGGTTTCACCGGCCATCAAAGCAGGGACCACGGCCTGGGTGGTGGTCGCCACCCCATGGGGAGTGAACGATCAAAGTTCCATCACCAATCCGTGAGGAAGGCGGAGCTGAACCCTGTCAATGAGGTTACGGCGGCAGGTACGAGGAGGTTGGGGTGACAACTGGCTACGACGAAATCCAAAATAAAACAAAAATTATATCCACTGGCAGCACTGAGATCGACAAGAAACTTGGTGGCGGCATTCCCGTTGGTTCTTTGGTTCTGCTGGAGGGCCAGTCCGACGCCGGAAAGAGTGTTGTTTCGCAGCACTTTTGCCACGGGTCTTTGAATTCAAAAATGTCCACGGCCTACTACACCACCGAGAATACGGTCAAAAGCCTGATGACCCAGATGAGTTCCCTTAACTTGGACGTGACCGACTTTTTCCTGTGCGATCGCATGCGGGTGTATCCAGTGGACATCTCCGCCGTGAGAGACGACGACACCGAAGGGGCGTTCCAGCTGTTGCTAGACCACATCGATTGCTTGCCTACTAGATTCCAGTTGATCATCGTGGACTCTTTAACCGGCTTGGTCACGCATAGCGAAGACCGCGCGGTCATAGACTTTTTCGCCGCCTGCAAGCAACTGTGTGACCAGGGCCGGACGATAATCGCGGTGGTCCACTCCTACGCGTTCGAAGACAAGATGTTGATTCGGATCCGTTCTCTTTGTGACGCTCACTTGGTGCTCAAGATGGAACAGGTTGGCGAACGGTTGATCAAGATTATGGAAGTAGCCAAGGTTAGAAATGCCGACCAGTCAACCGGTAACGTGATCAGCTTTGATGTGGAACCTGGAATGGGAATGAAAATCATCCCAATCTCCAAGGCCAAGGCGTAAACCATGAGCATGGCCGGGTTACCATTCGATATCCCCAAAGGGCACGCTCACAAGGGTGGCCCTTCCACCTGCCCCATATTCAAACTATTGCCCGAACCGTTGCAACGGGAAGCTGAGGCCAACAGTTTTCTTTTGGACTACATCCATATGCTTCCAGTGGAGCAGTTCGGCGTTCCGGAGTTTTACTCCGAGCTGACCCGGAATATGGGAGACATCAAAAACCCCAACCTGATCTACCCCATCGGGGGTGGCTTGTACGTTCATATCTTTCCGAATCCCAATGACGCCCGAGATCATTACATCGCCATCGAGCCGGGCATGGTCGAAGATAGCGTGGACCTGATGCTGGAGTTGGAAGATCACCTGGTGGACCAGGTTGATTTGCTCGATGACGATAACTCGGATGGTGATGATCGGAAGAAGGTTCTCTATAAGATTCTCAAAGAGACCTGCACGTTGGTCAAGCCCAAGGACTTGCGGCAGGCAAGAATGAAGGCCGCGAAAAAAGCGAACTCCAAAATGCCGGTTACCAAGGCTCAATACGCTGCGTTGAGATACTGGCTGATACGGGACAAAGAGGGGTTGGGAGTACTTGAGCCGCTGATTCAGGACCCCTATCTGGAGGATATTAGCTGCAGCGGCGTGGGCAACATTTTCCTGGAGCACAAGATATTTCAAGGTCTGACCTCCAGCATCGTTTTCCGTAGCACCGAGGACTTGGACACCTTCGTTATTCAGATATCGGAAAAGATTGGCAAGCCGGTGACCTACCGCAACCCGATCATTGACGCCTCTCTGCCAGACGGCTCCCGCATTAACTTAGTGTTTGGTACCGATGTGTCCCGCCGGGGGAGCAACTTTACGATCCGGAAGTTCGCTGCCGACCCCTTGAGCATAATTCAACTGGTGGAGTTCGGCGGCCTGACCTATGAAATGGCGGCATACCTCTCCTTGGCCATGCTTCACGGAATGAACACCTTTATCTCCGGCGAGACCGCCTCGGGCAAGACCACTTTGTTGAACGCGATCACCGTGTTCATCAATCCCAATGCCAAGATCGTCAGCATTGAGGATACTCCGGAGCTGGTGGTCCCCCACCCCAACTGGATCCGCGAGGTTACCCGGGGCAAAGCCGGCGAGGAAGAAGGTTCCTCGGTAACCATGTTCGACCTGCTCCGGGCTGCCCTCCGTCAGCGCCCCAATGAAATTATCATCGGCGAGATCCGGGGCGAAGAGGGAGCGATCATGTTTCAGGCTATGCAAACGGGGCACGCTTGCATGGCCACTTTCCACGCGGCGACGGTGGAGAAGTTGATACAGAGGCTTACCGGCCATCCGATCAACATTCCCAAGACATATATCGACAACCTGAATCTGGTGGTGATTCAGAGCTCGGTGCGCCTGCCCAACGGCAAGGACGGCCGCCGGATCATCGCCATCAACGAAATCGTCGGTTACGACTCTTCCAGCGACTCGTTTTCTTATATAGAGGTGTTCCGTTGGAATCCGTCCAACGATACCTTCGAGTTCACCGGGTATATGAACAGCTACCTGTTAGAAGAGGTGATTGCGGCGAAGCGGGGCATACCACCCAATCGCAAACGGGACATCTACAGCGAGTTGACCCGCCGCGCCAACGTCCTTAGAAAACTAAAAGACCAAGGGATTACGGGATTTAATGAGCTCTACCAAGTCATCTCGCAAGCGTACCGCGAAGGCGTCTTCGGATAACGCGGCGATCAGCTTCGACCTGCTGTCTAGTTTGACCTATATGGCAGCCTTGGCTGATGGCAATCCGTCCCGGGACATCCTACTGCGGATGACCATATCCCAGAATTATCAGACTGGGGTCTACTTCCGGCAGGTTTACCTGCTGGCCAAACGCATGGGGTTCGAGTACACCCGAGCCTTTCGCATGGTCGCAAGAAAGGCCGGCGCTTCCACCGTGAAGAACCATCTCCTGCGTTTCGCCGGTGCTATCACCGCCGGCGTATCTGAGTCGGAGTTTTTGGCCCAAGAAGCCCGCGTGGAGCGGGAGATGTACATCAACAACTATTACCGGAGCTTGGAAGCCCTGGCAAAATGGGGAGATGCCTACGCCGCGCTGCTGGTTTCCATCTCGTTGGTGGTCGTTGTCGCAATGATATCGACCATGCTGAGCGATCTGGGAGACATTTTCGTGACGGCGCTGACCGGCTCAACGTTCTTCGTGAGCTTCTTCGGGGTGTACATCATCCATCGTACAGCGCCCCATGAAGACAAGAATTATCAGAACCGGCGCGGACCCAAACTGCGCCGAATGGCTAAACGGGCCTTCTACTTATTAGTGCCTCCGGGTGTGGTACTGGGGATTATCATTGGCTGGGCCTACGGCTTCCCTTATTTTTTGGTAACCTTCGGCGTTGTTCTTATCCCTTCGGGCGTCCTTTCTTGGTTGGATAACGCGAAATTTAACAGTCTGGATCAGGAGGCGGCCACGTTTATCCGCTCATTGGGCAACGTAACCGCTTCTTTGAGCTCCACTTTGAGCGCCGCTCTACTAAAGATCGACCGGCGGGCCCTGGGCAAGTTGGACCCCTATCTCAAGCGTTTGCAGGTGCTGCTTGACCGGAAAATCAGTACGGAGAAGGCGTGGGATGCGTTCCGGGACGAGGTAGGGAGTCAATTGATGAACCGCTCTACTAGGATGTTCGTCGATGGGTGTGCTTTGGGTGGGTCACCGGACCGAGTAGGGGAGATCGCCGCCGGGTATGCCATGGACACCGCGCTGATGCGTGACCGTCGAGCGGTTACTGCTGCGCCATTCGCATTTCTGATAATTCCCTTACACTTCGCCATGACCGGGCTAACGGTGTTCGTCATGGAGATCATGATAGCATTCAACGATCGCATCTCGACCGCCGCGGAACAACTGGCGGCCCAATCAGTTGGCGCTGGGTTGGGCATCGCTCAATCCCTTCCGGTTTTCAGAGGCCAAGACCTATCCTTGATGGGCTATCTGACTCTGGCAACTTTGATCTCCATGACTATATCCAACGCTTTGGCGCCCAAAGTTGCCCTGGGGGGGCATCCCCTTAATACCGCGTTGTACGGGGCCATAACGTGCTTAATGACCGGATTCAACATGTTGATAATTCCACCGGTAGCCAGCGGTATTCTTGCCACGGGCTAGATGAAACGGAGGTAAATGCTTGGGACTTATCGGGAAACTGACCAAAAGACTCGCTACCACTGACGATGATGAGGACGACGACCTGGAACCTGATGATGAGGTTGAATCTGTAGATGCGGAGCCGGATACCGGCGGCTCGAAAGCTGGATTGTTGGGGCGGCTACGCGGCCTGCGTAACCGGAAGGAGTCCAACTATGACGACGATGACGACGACGATTGGGACCCTAAAGACCTCTCGGAAGATGTGGACGAGGCTCAGGAAGACCGTTCCGGTCAGGTGGCTGGCGCAGATGCCGCTGCCGAACCCGCAGAAGAAGAAAATCTACCTGATGTCCAAGTTGTTCGCCTAGAAGGGGTCCCCGACGTGCGCGTGGTGAATGGCTCAAGTGGAGGCTCCGCGCCTGCCGAGCCTCAACCCGGTAACGCGCCTTCGGACGGCGGCGGCAACGGCGCTTCCGATGGAGAGTCTGCCCCGGCCCAAGGCGCGGCGAATGCGGGTCAGCCGGCTGAGAATAAAAATGAGACCAAGAGTGAGCCTACTAGGAGCAATGAAGGCGCGGTCCTCTCGCTTAAAGATATTTTCGAGGAAGAAGTGGAGGTCAACGAAGCGCTAAGGGATCTGGCTGAGAGTATGGAAGATTTCCCCGCCCAAGAAATAGCCGACGACCTGAGAGCATTTTTCGAAGAGTTGGAAGCCATCATGCGGTAGCCCAGGGCACTTCTGGTAAAATATACCGGAGCATACTTGCCGTTGATCCGGAAGTTTGCTAGTTGACCAAGGGCATCACGGTTTGGGCCGTTGCTCCCGGCGCCCAAGCCGGTGGCGGGTGCCTTGGGAGGGAAAGTGTGCGGCATAGTTGGTTACGTGGGGGACCGCGAAGCCTGGCCTATCATTCTTGAGGGATTGCAGCGGCTGGAATACCGCGGCTATGACAGCGCCGGCATCGCCATAGTCGATCAATCGGGCCAGCTCCATTTCCGAAAGACCGTGGGGAAAGTTAATGGCCTCACGTCTTCCGGCCAGGAAGACGTGCCTCAAGGCTGCCTGGGCCTGGGTCACACCCGTTGGGCGACCCATGGCAAGCCCACTTACGCTAACGCGCATCCACACACCGACTGCCACCAGCGCATCGCCGTGGTCCATAACGGCATCGTCGAAAACTTCCTTGCTTTGAAGCGGGAATTGCTGTCTAACGGCCACAAGTTTGTATCCGAGACCGACACCGAAGTAATCACCCATCTCATTGAAGAGGGGATCGACCAGGGAAACAGCTTCGAAGATGCCTTCCTTCGCATGGGTAGGATGGTCGAAGGCTCCCAGACCGTCACCGCGACATTCCTGGGGGAAGCCGGTAAGATTTGCGCCTTGCGCTTGGGCCATGCGGGCGGCATCGTGGTTGCCCATAGGGACGGCCAAGGCATTATTGGCAGCGACCTGCCCGCCATGCTGCCTCTGCTGCGCCAAGAACCCCAGGCCGGTCAAGTAGGCTTCCTAGATTCGGGGGAAATGGCCTCGATAACCACCGAAGGGGTCGTCTACCGGGACATCGACGGCAAGGAAATCGACAAGCAATTGCGTTCGGTTTCACCTGTAGACGTGCAGATTGACAAGGGCGGCTACCGGCACTTCATGCTTAAAGAGATCATGGAGCAGCCACAGGCCGTGGCCAGCGTTCTGCGGAACCGGGTGGACTTCCAGGAAGGCCTGATCGAGTTGCCCGAACTTGGCTATTCGCTGCAAGAGCTAAAGGATATTAAGAGGGTCATCCTGATCGGTTGCGGGACAAGCCTCCACGCTGCCCAAGTGGGACGATATCTATTTGAGCAGTTGGCGGGTCTACCCGCCGAGGCCGAAGCCGCCTCTGAGTTTCGATACAGGGATCCAATCATCGACAGCAATACGCTGGTTGTAGCCATCGCCCAGTCTGGCGAAACCGCGGATACGGTGGCGGCGATGCAGATGGTGAAAGAGAAAGGCGGTAGGCTGGTTACCATTTGCAACGTTGAGGGGAGTCAAACTACCCGCCTGGCTGAGGCGACCCTGTACATGGGTTCAGGTACCGAGATTGGCGTGGCCTCAACGAAGACCTATATCGCCGCTCTGACGGTGCTCAGCCTGTTCGCCGGCTACCTGGGTCAGTCCAGGGGTTTTCTGTCCAGGGAGGACACGAGGCGGTTGGTGGACCAACTGGCGAAGTGCCCCCGGTTGATGGGGGATATGCTGGCAGACACTTCTGTCTATCAACGGTTGGCCCGCCGATTCTCGTCGTACAACTACTTCCTCTTTCTGGGACGTGGAATCAATGCCCCAATCGCGTTGGAGGGAGCGCTGAAGCTCAAAGAAATCAGCTACATCCACGCCGAAGGCTATCCCGCCGGTGAGATGAAGCACGGCCCCATAGCATTGATAGATCAAGAAATGGCGACCTTGGCGTTAGCTCCGAACGGTAGCCTCTACGATAAGATGGTGAACAATATCCTGGAAGTCAAAGCCAGGGATGGCGTGGTTGTGGCGGTAGTTACCGAAGGCAACCAAGAGCTCGTGGATCAGGTGGACGAATTGTTGTTCATACCTGAGATCGACGAGCTCTTGACCCCGATCCTGGCCACTGTGCCCTTGCAATTGCTGGCTTACCACATCGCGGTGCTGCGAGGCTGCGACGTGGATCAGCCCCGGAACTTAGCCAAGTCCGTGACGGTCGAATAGCCTGCTATCCGAGCCCTTCTCCTTGGGCCTGAGCGCCAGTGCCGATCCACTCCGGACCTGGCGCCGGCCCGTCCCCTTTTCATCGTCAAGATGCCCATAAACTCTGCATCGTCGCGCCAATTCATCTCTGATCTTTCCCTTGCCAAGAAATAAGGGAAGAACCCGCAAACATTTTGCGTGGTTGCCCCCAATGTTCTACGGGATAGCTGTCTATGCCCTCGCCACCGGGATTTGTATTCTGTTGTCACTGAGTAGGGATTCGAGCTAACCGGCCTGAAATCAGTTGCTAGCAGAGGCCATTCTCTCGATGCTTCAGTTGAATAAAAGGTAAAACTCCAAGGGAGGTAACACTTCACCTGACAAAATATCAGCGGTTTGTGAGCGGCCAATCTAGGACCAAAAGGGGATGTGGATGTGATGAGGTTGAATAGAACGGTCCGGTCGAAGAATCGAGCAAGCTCGCTGGGTAAGGGTCATATTTTGGATGGCCCGATCGGGTTGAAGCGTTAGGTTATTCCCATCTCTCTAAGTGAGAGCGAAACCGGCCAGGATTTAACCGGGCGGCCCTCAGCCGAATGACAACGGTACGGCGGGGTTAAAAACAGAATGGCTACCAATTTATTCATCCGAGTAATCACCCTATAGGGTGATGCTGACGCGATTCGGTGCGCCTAGGATGAATACACAGATTAACTTCGGAGGGCATATCATGGTACTAGGCAAAGGCAAGGCACAAGCTGGTTTCACTCTGGTTGAGTTGCTGTCGGTTATGGCCATTCTGGGTATTTTGGCCGGTTTGGTGGCCGGCCCAGTGACGGGGTTGGGGTCTCGGGGCCAGTCGACCCGGCTAGACGGTGACCGTGACGGCATTCGGAAGGCTGCCAACGCGTTCAACCTTGAGGCATTCCCCGAAGCGTACCCGGTACTTGAGGTTTCCGAGGGCGTCACCGGCAACGTTTCCGGTATAAAAGAAATCGACTTCAAAAAGGGTTTGCCGCAAGACCCGAACAAGAATTTCGTTCCGAATTTCCTTGTAAAGCTGCCCGATTCATCGGCTTTGGTGAGTTGGCGGATCGACGAGAACTCGGGCAACGTGTTCTTCGCGCAAGATGGGTCGGCGCTGATCAAACCGTCTAACAACCGGTTGGACATATCGGCGACCACCAGCACCCCGTCCGCTACGTCGGACTACGTCTTAGAGTTATCTATGGCCAAAGACGAAGCGGCCCCAGAGATCATGGTGATCAAAATACCGGCTGGATACACCCTTGGCGGTGGATTCGCCGATGCGAATACTGTGGTGGGCGTTCTGACGGCCACTCTGGACACCGATAACCAGGTGGACGCCGGACAGACTATCACCTTCGGCGGCGTGATGGTGGTGGTTGATTCCGACACGTGGGCCTTGGTGATAGATTACAACGACTACGCCACCACCGGTACAAGCACTGCGGACATAAAAACCGATAACGAAGCGGTTCGGGTCCACACGATAGAAGTGGTCCGTCCCAGCAGCGACAGCGCAGGCACGTTGACCATAGACTTCGAGCGGGGCAGCGATACAGAGGGTAACCAAGCCACTGAGGTCTGGAACCTCACTCTGTTGGGAGAAATGACCAAGAAGCTGAGCGGCACGTTTACTCTGCCATCCAGCACCACAAGCACTTCCAGTGGAGACGCTTCTGGTATTCAGGCTGCTACCGACGTGACAACCTCAGGCTTCACAGTCAACGCAGGTGGCGGTACTAACGTGACCACTATTACGACAGCTACCTTGACGGCCAACCCCAGCACTTCGGCAGTGTACCGTTGGGCTGCGGAGGAGCCTACCTCTATATCCCCGGTAGTTGGCACCACCGAATTCTTCAGCGACGTGCCTGGCACCCAGGGTGTGCTGATCAAGTAATGCATCGGAATCAGGTCTAGGTGCTCGAGCATCTAGTGCGTGGCCCTCCGTAGAAGGGACCCAGGAAGCTTCCTGGGTCCCTTCAGGTTTGCCGGCGTAAGCACCATAACCGGTAAACCCGTCAACAATTCATCGATAATGGGTTGAAGTCAATGTTAAGAAGTGAAATGATATAAAAGGTAACTATAGATCGAACTAAACCGGCGCATTGAAAGCGTCGTTTGAGTGAAGGATTATATTCAAATGTTGACCACGACCAATAACGGTGAGGTCGACTTCCGCCAATACCGCCCACTGATTTCGTCCCAGCTGTCAGACCAACTAACGGAGGTGGCCGGACAGTTGCGGGGCTGCCGCATCGTCCACGTGAACAGCACCGCCAAGGGGGGAGGCGTCGCCGAGATTCTCCAGTCGATGACCCCTCTAATGAATTCCCTGGGCATTGCCACCGAGTGGATCGTGATCAATCCGCCCGCCGAGTTTTTCCAGGTCACCAAGCGGATCCACAACTTGTTGCAGGGGGCCTCCGGTACCTTGTCCGCCGAGGAGTTGGAGGTTTATTTCGGCAGCATCGAGGACGTGGCCGCCGAATTTCGGGCTAGCAACGTCGAAGCTGATATTTGGTTCATGCACGATCCCCAGCTATTGCCCCTGGCAGGCATGCTGCGCGGAAACCGCGGCGGAGTATGGAATTGGGTATGTCACATCGACCTCACCGCCCCCAACGCCGGCGCTCTGGAAACATTGCTGCCCCTTACTCAAGACTATGACCGGTTGGTGTTCTCACTGGAATCTTATGTGCCCAAGGAACTGGCGGGTACACCAAGGGTTCGCATCGCCCCGCCGGCGATCGATCCGGTTAGCGCCAAGAATACAGCCATGGAAGCGCCGGAAGCGTTCAAGATCGTGTCCGCCATGGGCATCGATCCCGCCAGGCCCCTGATCACCCAGGTGTCCCGCTTCGATCTATGGAAGGACCCATGTGGTGTGATAGACGCGTTTAGAATGGCCCGAAAGGATGTTCCGGGTTTGCAATTAGCTCTGCTAGGATTGAGCGAGGCCATCGATGACCCCGAGTCTCAAGTAGTGTTCGACAGCGTGGCCGGTCACGCCGGGCAGGACCCGGACATACACCTCTATTATTCCTGCGATGGGCTGCCCGCGTCGATCGACCGGGTAGTTAACGCATTCCAGGTGGCTTCTCAGGTATTGATCCAGAAGTCCACTCGAGAGGGTTTCGGCTTGACGGTCACCGAGGCGATGTGGAAAGGCAAGCCCATGATTGGCGGGAATGTCGGGGGAATCCGCATACAGATCGAGGATGGCGTGTCCGGCTACCTAGTTGATAGCCCGGAAGAATGTGGCAGCAGAATCGTGAATCTTATCGGCCACCCCGATAAGATGCTGAAGATGGGTCAGGCGGCACAGGAAAGCGTTATGCAGCGTTTCTTACTACCCCGCTTAGCGCTGGACTACCTGAACGTGGCCCAGGCAAGTCTGGCGGTCTCTAACAATGGAAAAGGTCATGACGCCGAGGCTTTCCAGGGCCGATCGATCTCTTCTCCAACGGATTCAATAGCCGCCGACTGCTAAAACCAGGAGGATGGCTATGGGCGTCCCCCGCTAGTTCTTGCTGAGTGATCAAAGCGGCCGGGGCGTTAAACCCGGCCGCTCTCCGGATCCTGTTCGGCCCGCTTCCAACGCTCCAACCATGACGTTGTAGCATCGTGCGTAGTCTGGCATGTTGCCGCCGAAGAGAAGTTGAGTTAGAGTCTAATCATCCCTCTGTTCCGGACGGCCGCGCCGGGCCTAGTGCCCATCTCCTCCTTTCGGGAACTGAGATTTTCCAAGATTCGGTCGAGGTGTTAACCGTGGCTTTAATGACAGTTCTGGTGATGATTGACGGGTTCGACCCGGAATACGTGGACAGCAGCCCCATGTCGAATCTTCGGCAACTGGCCAAGCAGGGTTTTATGACTGAAGCCAAGGCCATGATGCCCACGGTCACTAACGTGAACAACGTGTCGCTGGTGACCGCCAGCTATCCGGAAGCCCATGGAATCACCTCCAACTACTGGCGAAATCGGGAGGATGGCAAAGAGTACTACATGGAGTCTGGCGAGTTCATTCTGGCCGAGAGCATGTTCCAGAGGGCAACGAAGCAAGGCGCCCGGTCTCTCTTGGTCACCGCCAAGGACAAGCTACGAAAGCTTTTAGGAGAGGGGACGACCCTCAGTGTGTCCTCGGAGCAGCCACCCCAGTGGGTGGTGGATGGGGTGGGTGAGCCACCGCCCATATACTCCATCGAAGTTAATGAATGGGTCATCGACGCCGGCCGCTACATCCTAAGCCAAGAACATTACGATCTGGTATATCTGACCACGACAGACTATGCCATGCACACATACGCTCCGGAAGAACCGGAGTCGGCCAGGCACATTGAGTTGTTGGACGCCGCTATCGGCCGTTTGATGGATAGTTTACCGGATGTCCAATTGTTGGTGACCGCCGACCATGGGATGTCCTCCAAGGGCCGTATGATCCACCTCCCGGGGGAGCTGGCCAGCCGGGGGATCCAGGCGCAAGCAGTTCCTATCATCAAGGACCTGTACACGGTTCACCACTCCAATCTGGGCGGTTGCATCTACTTGTATCTTCAGGAAAGCGATAAGGAAAAAGCGTTGGAGGTCCTACGCGGTATCGACGGCATCGATGAGGCGCTTCCCCGTGAGGAAGCGGCGAAGAAGTTTCATCTGATGTCCGGCCGCATCGGAGATCTGATGGTATTGGGCGCGCCGGACGTGGTTTTCGGCGACCCTCAAGAGGTTACCATGCCGCCAACCCTACGCTCCCACGGTTCGCTGCACGAGGAGCGCGTACCCATCATCGGCTACGGCAGCGGTTTCGACGGATTCGAATTCAAGGAAAACAAGGATCTGGGCCGTTTCGTCTTCGAGCGGGTGCTCGCATCGAGTCCAGTGCGATAATGGAACCCATCGGTGTTCTAGCGCCCGCTACCACCGCCAATCTGGGGCCGGGGTTCGACTGCCTGGGGATGGCCCTTGACCTGTGGAACCGGATCGATGTTACCTCCGGCCCGTCCATTGATAAGAGCGGATCTGTGGTGGAGATCAGCGGGGAGGGCGCCGGCGAGCTGGGAACCGGTGATGACAACCTGGTCCACCAGGCGATGGCCTTCCTTTTCAATGAGGCGGACCGGGAAATGCCACCGGTGCGGATACGCTGCCACAACGAGATACCCTTGGCCAGAGGGTTGGGCAGCAGCGCCGCCGCCATATCGGGCGGATTAGTTGCCGCGAACGAGATGTGCTCCCAACTCTTTAATCCCAACGAATTGCTGGAGATGGCAGCGACTATCGAAGGACACCCGGACAACGTGGCGGCATCGGTGCTGGGTGGATTGCAACTTGTGGTCAAGGACGGGCAGCAGCTATTCACCGCGCCCATCAACATTCCCCCTGAGATACACGCGGTTCTGTTCATTCCGGAACATAGGATAGCCACCGCCGACGCCAGGTCTGTGTTAAAAAGGGAAGTGAGCCTGGAAGACGCAGTCTTTAACATGGGACGGGCGGCTCTCCTGGTGGCTGGGATGACTACCAACCACCCGGAGTATCTGCGCGTGGCTACTCAGGACCGGTTACACCAACCATACCGGCAACCTTTATTCCCAGCTATGAAGCTGCTGTTTAAAGCAGCGGAGGACGCCGGCGCTTTGGGAGTGTTTCTCTCGGGCAGCGGCTCAACCGTCCTTGCTTTCACCCAGGGTAGAGAGATGACGGTGGCCTATGAAATGGCCGAAGCCGCCAAACAAGCCGGCGTACCGGGCCGGTTGGAAATAACTCAGCCCACCATCAGGGGCGCCCATTTGGTGGGCCAAGGATAGTACATTATCCAGTTAATTGTGATGGATGCGAATCACCCCCATCCTAACCTCCCCCCGTCGAGGGGGAAGGGACTTGTCCTCGCCCCCTTTACGGGGGAGAGTTAGAGAGGGGGTGGTGGTCCATGCATTAAAATCATCTAGAAACAGTACTAGGCTGTCGGCATCAAATCCCCGATGCATCTTAATGCCGGCCTGTGTAACGGAGAATCATAAAGCTTGTCGCTGATCGTTCAAAAATATGGAGGAAGTTCTGTCGCCGACGCCAGCAAGATTTTGAGCGTCGCCGGTCGAATAGGCGCGACTAAGGACTCTGGCAAGGATGTGGTCGCCGTGGTGTCGGCTATGGGTGATACTACCGACGAATTGATTGAACTTGCCCAGACGATATCCCCCCAGCCGGATCCCAGGGAGCTGGACTTGCTTCTCTCCACCGGGGAACTGGTATCCTGTACATTGTTAACTATGGCATTACGGACCCTTGGCTACCAGGCTATCAGTCTCAGTGGCGTCCAAGCCGGTATACGCACCGACACAACCCACGGCAAAGCCAGGATCCACCGTGTTGAGACGGAGCGGGTCCGGCAGGAACTAGAGCTTGGACGGCTTATCGTGGTTGCCGGGTTCCAAGGCGCCACGGAGGACCTGGACGTGACCACTCTGGGCCGGGGCGGCTCGGACACCACGGCCGTGGCCCTGGCCGCCGCTCTGGGCGCCGAGCGGTGCGAAATATATACCGATGTTGAAGGCATCTATACCGCGGACCCCCGCATCGTGCCCGAGGCTCGGAAAATGGCCGACATCGGCTATCAGGAAATGCTGGAACTGGCCAGTTACGGGGCCAAGATGCATCCGCGGTCGATCGAACTCGGGGCGGCGTTCCAGATCCCTATCTATGTGGCGTCAAGCTTCAAGGAAACCCAAGGCACCCTCATCCATCAAAAAGCGGACGAAAGGCCTATGGAAGATAGAATAAAGGTCACTGGGATAGCCTACGACACCAACGTAGCCAAGATCACCGTCCGTTCGGTGCCTGACCGGCCCGGTATCGCCGCCGCTCTGTTTGAGCCTCTAGCCCAGACCGGTACCAGCGTGGATACCATCGTCCAGAACACAAGCGTAGACCGTACCACTGACATCAGCTTTACGGTGAGCCGCACCGACCTGCCAATGGCGTTAGCTCAGATGGAGACCGTCGTCCAAGAGATCGGAGCCGGGGACTTGGTGAGCGACGACACCCTGGCCTCGGTGAGCGTGGTGGGTTCCGGCATGCAGAACACTCCAGGATATGCCTCGCGAATGTTTCGCATCCTGGCCGACGGCGCTATCAATATCGACATGATTACAACTTCTGAGATTCGGATTTCCTGTGTTGTCAAAGAGGAGCAGGTGGCCGAAGCGGTTCGTTTGTTGCACCGCGGATTCCAGTTAGACGAAGAACCTTAGTTCGCCGCCGGTCCGTTATGGCGGTTTTGACCACCGGCACGGCCGAGTAGAATCTTCTCGAGATGGCCGCACCCCCTGGGGACCGGCAGCCAAAGCCACTATGGCCAATAGCTTCGAGGATGGTACGCCCCTTGCCTTCGGTATTTCTTTCCATCGTCATCCCGGTATATAACGAACAGGCCCGCATCGGTGAGACCCTGAAGCAGGTGGTGGGCTTCCTCAATGGGTGGGACCGTACGTGGGAGGTGGTTATCGCGGATGACGGGAGCACCGATGATTCGGCCCTACTGATCGAAGACTTTATTTCGGGTTCGTCCGGAGTGCGCCTGCTTAGCCTCCCGCACCGGGGCAAGGGATGGGCGGTGATGAACGGCATGCTGGCCGCCCAAGGACAGTACCGGCTGCTTTGTGACGCCGACCTCTCGGTGCCCATCGAACAGGTGGAGCGCCTATTGCCTCCCCAGGTTGATGGAGTTGACGTGGCGTTGGGCTCCAGAGAAGCGCCCGGCGCCCGCAGGATCGGAGAGCCGCTTAGGCGCCACCTGATGGGCAGGGTTTATAACATCCTGGTGCGGTTTCTAGGAGTGCCCGGGGTGGCCGATACTCAATGCGGCTTCAAGTGTTTTCGGGATGAATCCGTTCCTTTACTGTTTCAAGGGCAGACCATCGATGGGTTTGGTTTCGATGTGGAGGTTCTGTACCGGGCATGGCGGGCCGGGTTGGCGATTCAAGAGATAGGGGTGGACTGGTACTACCGGGACCGCAGCAAAGTGCGGCCTGTAAGGGATTCGATCGCCATGACCTGGGATCTTATGAAGATGCGCTGGCGTTACAGGAAAGGCCGGTATCGTGCCGGTGTGTTGGATCAAACTCCTGATGAAAGCGGCCAATGAAGAATCGTAGCCGGGGCGGCCCGACGGTTTTTAAGCCATTCGGGCGGCGGCTTGAGTATTACTTCCTATTGGTTCATTCTGGTGACATCAAGGGTAGTGTGTAGAATTCACTGAATAATCGTTTCGAAAACGCTTGACCCATGGTGTGGTTTTGGTGTAATTACATAATGTATTTATTAAATCAGCAGTAACCACGCCTATGTAGGCATAGGATTCATCATTTCGAGTGCACACACGACTGGAGACGGGATGGATAGTGGGGTGACAGGTCTAGCTAACACCTCCAGATCCGCAAGGGATTTGAGCCGGGACGCCATCACTCTGGCCCTGAAAGGGAAATGGGAGCAGGCTTCCGAGGTCAACCGTTGCATCTTGGAGTTGTCGCAAGACGATGTAGACGCCATGAACCGGCTGGGTAAGGCGCTGATGGAGTTGGCCCGCTACCCCGAGGCCAGGGAGGTCTTGGACCGGGTCACAACCCTGGCGCCCTACAATAACATCGCCAAGAAGAACCTGGCGCGTTTGGTTCAACTGGAAACCACGCCAGCCGGGAACAATCAGGTTCGTAAAGCTGGCGGCGGGCTCCAGTTGTTCATTGAAGAGAGCGGAAAGTCAGGTACTACAGTCTTGATCAAAGCGGTTACCGGCCTAGCTACGGCCCGGCTAGCCCCCAGCGACCCGGCCACACTCGTAGTAGAAAATGATGTCATCAACGTTTACTCCCAAGACGGTGAATACCTGGGTCAGATAGAACCCAAGCTGGGAAGACGGCTCATTAAGTTGATGGGCGGTGGCAATCAATACCAAGCGGCGATAATTGGCGTCCGCGACCAAGGAATCTCGATAACTGTCCGGGAAACCTATCGCCACCAAAGTCTGCAGAACGTTTCCTCCTTCCCGATCAAGTCCAAAGCAGAGAACCGGATCTACTTGAGTGAAAGTCTGGTCCGCTACACCAGGGATGACGACCTGGAGGATGACGAGGACGAAGAGGACGTCATTATAGAAGATGAGATGGAAACTGAGTGGAGCGAGAACGAATAGAGACTAATAACCGGTGAGGTCCGAAGGGTCGGTCCTCAAGATGAACGAGATTAAAAGACACCGCCGGCTTATTACTGAGCCGGCGGTGTCTTTTTGCGTGATCCAGGTACCTTTGACTCTCGGAGTTTAGCGGCCCACAATGGGCCGGTTGATCAGTCCTGAGTCCAGACCCACCCAGGCCTCGAAGCTGCCAATTTCGCCATTGGCGTTGGTTGTCGTAACTTGGAAAACATCCATGACTCTAACGATTGCGGAAGGCCAGGTAATAGCGGATTCCTTCTTGCCTCCCAGGGCAAGGTAGGCGCCCACTAGATTACCGTCCTTGTGCAGATCGATGCTGCGTTGAGCCCGGAATTTTATATCCGAAGCGCTACCCACTTGGGAAGTGATCGCCGTGGTCACCTTTTTCTGGAATTTTAGATCGCCGGCGATGTCTACGGTGATCGCTCCGTTAGTCAGGTCGAGATCGAAGTTCGAATCCTTGTCGGCCGTTACTTTCTCAAAGGCATACTGTCCGGCCACCAGATTCAGGGTAGCGTTCTGTTTCAACCGAAGTTCGCCGTAACTGCCGGGACTCAAGGACATCGAGCCGTTCTTGGCCACCTCAATATCCTGGCCACCGGCAGCCAGGGTGGAAGGTGTCAGGAGGTCGGCGGGCACAATGGTCAGCCCGCTGGCCTGGGATAGGACGGTCCCGGCTACCGACGCGCCCTGGCCCAGTGTCACGTCTCCTTGAGCCGTAACGTCGCCGGTAACGCTAACGTCCTTGTCCAGCTTGATGTCAGCTGCGCCAATCACGTCAAGTTGAACGGTCACGTCTTTCTTTAGGTCGATCTTGTCTCCCGCTCTGACGTTGCCGTTGACGGCCGTGTTTTTGTGGATCTTAACTTTGGAGATCGCGCCTACTATGTCGCCGGTTATGGTCGAGTCTTTGTGGACGCTGACGCCGTGGCCCTTGTAGAAGGCGTAGCCTTCGCTAGAGTAGTTGCCCGTGGCAACCAGGGCCTCGGCTTGGAATACCAGGGTTTTTGTTACCCCGGCTTGTACCTCGATCGGGGTGGCGAAAGTCCAATCTAACTGCCATCGACTGTCGGTTAACAAGGCCGTGACAGGGTTGGACGTGGTCAGGTCGCCGGATGTTGTATTGATCTTGGAGTTGAAGCCAACGGGAAGAACATACTCAAATCCGGTCAGGTGCTGGGTTTCTGTTCCCACATTCTTGATGGTTGTGGTGTAGGTATAAACATAAGTGGTTACGCCATCGTTGGAGATAACTTGTTGGTCGACGGTGGTTATAACTTGCAGCAGGTTTTCCACGCAGGGCTCATCGGCCTCTCCAATGGTCACTTGGGCGGTGGAGCCGGTGCTGGGCTCCCCGCCGCTGGCGCCGGTCCATGCCAAAGCGCAGAAATTTCCTTCTTCATCGCCCACCACGGCTTGAAAATTGAGAACCACGGATGAACCGCAGACACCGGCGGGTTGGTAATGATGGTATCTCCGCTGGCCTCGTTGGTGGCGAAAATCTTTAGGTCCCAGGTTTCGGTAGCTTCGTTGTGGGCTTTGCTGATGCCCGTCCGGTCAATCTTTAACGTCAGTGTTCCGGGAATTTCCACGTTGGCAGGTTCGATTTTGATGGTATGGGTTAGTGTGATTACGCCCTCTTTTACGCCGGTGGCCAAGCTGTTATCGGCATCGCTGGTGGCCAAGGTGTAGTCCGGCGCTATTTCCCATTCGTTGGGCCTTCCGGTGGCTACAATGTCGGCGTCGACACAGATTTCGTGGCCAGATTTCCAAGGATTGTCTACGCCGAAGGTGATTTCCAGGCTTCCCACCACCGCACCGGCGGATAGAGTCTGGCCGCCGAATATCACGCCGGCGGGGATCTGCGTTTGCAAAGTTTCGATCGCCGCCCGCTTTCCCGGCATCTTCAAGCGGAACAACACATCCGGGTTACCCAAAGGAGCCCGGTCACTCAAGCTGATGTCCAGCCTGCTGTTCGCCGGCGGGGTAAAAGTGACAGCGTCATCGGCGGGGAAGATTCTGCCGGTAGTCAATTCGATCCGGTAGTTCACTAGAGCTGCCGAGTCAGGTATATCCTTCAGAAAGTCTGGGGTGAAGTTCTTGCTGGGGTCTTGAGGCAGCC
>JAKUQE010000005.1 GCA_022450395.1 Dehalococcoidia bacterium
GGCGCCGAGATATGGGACGGCATCATCAAGGGATCATTCGACCGGGCCGTGGAAGAAAACGTGGACATCTACTCCACCCTATACCACGGTTGCCAGCGTGACCTTTGCCGCCACGAAAAAGACTACCCCCTAAGGGTTGACCACTACCTGACGTTGGTGGGACGGGCGCTGGGCATCGAACATGAGGACCTGTACAAGAAATACATGATGATGGGCGACCTGGAAGGCATCCTAGCTGAAACCAGCCCCTGTTCCGTTGCCAGCGGCATCAAGCCGGAAGAGGCCCGAGAGATCATACAGAAGACTTTCGTGAGCTAGGGCGGCCCTGACTTCTCGGAACCGGCTTCGTCCGGCGGCAGATGTCTGCTGCCGGCGGTTAGCCAGTTAGATCGCGTCATCACCTCTTTGGCAAACAACTCCATGAACCGCATCACCTTGTCTTGCTCCAATTTCTGATGTGCGTGTTGGCCCCGAACCACTGAACGTCGTGCCGGCGCTCCAGACCGGTTGACCCTCCCCCACGGTTCCCATACAATTGGCTTCCGAATCGTTCCTAGCATATTGAACGCAACGCCCTCGCGTATATCGGGAGGCAGGAGGAACCATGGCGCAAGAAGGATATTCGCATCCGGAGTTCTTGGTGGATGCCGAGTGGGTGGACGCCCATAAGGACGATGCCAACGTTGTTATCGTTGATTGCGACGTCGAGGTAGGCTTTGTTCGGGGCCACATCCCCGGGTCCATGTTGGTGCCCGACAACTACGAGAAGAACCCGGACACGGGCCGGGTCCTTCTGATGGAACCGGACCAGTTCAAGGCCATGTGTCAGGGACTGGGTATCGGTGACGACACTCTAGTCATCGCATACGACAACTCCCAGAGCCTCACTGCCGCCCGGCTGTGGTGGGCGCTTAACACCTATGGCCACGGCAACGTCAAGGTGCTGGACGGCGGGTGGCGCCGCTGGGTGTCCGAGGGCCGCAAGATCAGCTTCGACCGTGCCCACCCCAACACCAACGTGACCTTCACTCCCAAGCGCGATGAGTCGCTGCTAGTCAAGGTCGACGAACTCAAAGCCGCTTGTAACCTGGACAGCGCAGTTATCTGGGACGTGCGGAGCAACGGCGAGTGGGACGGCAGTGCCGGCCGGGGCAACAAGCGGGTTGGGCACGTACCGGGAGCGGTGCATCTGGAATGGTTCAACCTGATGGACCGGGACACCCACCGGTTCAAGTCCGCCGGAGACATACGGCGCATCTTGTCGGAGAATGGCATCACGCCGGACAAGAACGTTTACACGTATTGACAGGGTGGCATCCGAGCGGCGAACAGTGTGTTCGTCATGCAGTTGGTGGGATACAACAACACTAAGAACTACGATGGCTCCATGGGCGAATGGGCCAACATGGAGGACACTCCGCTGGAGGTCTAAGCGGCAACCAAGCAATGAAATGATATGAGGAGCTTCGGACGGACGACATAGCAACATACGTTATTGGCGCAGTGCTAAGTGTGAAAGACCCAGAGAAGTTCGCCGCCTACCAACAGGCCGCCGGACCCACCGTGGCCCTATACGGCGGCAAGATCTTGGGTGGCGGTACCAACATTGAAGTTGCCGACGGAACCTGGTCACCCATCGGCATGGTGGTGATCGAGTTCGAAACCATGGCCAAGGCCAAGGAGTGGTACACATCGCCGGAATACACCGCGGTAAAATCCGGGCGGTTGGACAGCACCGACGGCGGCTTGGTATTCCTGGACGCGGGTTAATCCACTGGTCCAGGACCATCCGCGACGACTGCTGTATCACTTGATTGACAGTTTCGAGACGTGACTGTGGCCGAAGCCGAAGACCACTCGGATATGACCCCCATATCGCGTCCCGCGGCGCGGGTGGTGTTGATCGACGCCAAGGACCGGTGCCTGTTGTTTAGGTGGAAACCTCCCAACGTATGGATCACGCTGGGCGGTGGATTGGAGGCGAGCGAGACTTACGAACAGGCTGCGCTACGGGAGCTATGGGAGGAAACCGGGCTAACCGGTGTCGAATTGGGACCTTGGGTTTGGAGCCGTACCACCGTTTTCAAATGGCGGGGCGTGCTATACGAGGCACACGAGCAGTTTTATCTCATCCGTGTCCAGGAGCATACCGTATCCTTGGACGGTCTTGACTCCGTAGAAGTCGAGGAAATGACCGAGTATAAGTGGTGGTCCACCGAAGAAATCCTGGCCGCCAAGGATGTGGAGACGTTCGCCTCAAGAAGGCTGGGCGAGCTTTTACCGCCATTGATCGCCGGGAAAATCCCACCAGTCCCCATAGAAACCGGCACGTAAATCAACGGATCTTCACTGCGTAGCTCATCCTTTTCTGTCCGCCCCATCACAACCACGCCCCGGTGTCCCTCGCCCTCTCCCTACAACCCCAACCGCCGCACCAGTTCCTCGGCCGTGACCGTGGTTCCGCTTAGGCCCTTAGCGTCCTGGGCGGCTAGGTACTTGGCGGCTTTGACCATGTCGGCGGGGGTGGCCCAGGTCGATATGTCGGCGTCGGGGCGCTGGGCTAGGAAGCCCTCGGTGACCACCGGACGCAGGGGCTTTAATACGTTGACCGAGATGTTGTAGGGTCCCAACTCGGCCGCCAGACCCCAGGTGAATCGCTCCAGCCCTACTTTGGCGGCGCCGTAATTCTGGCCGATCAGGGCGATGTCCGTGCTGTCGGCCGACAGGGTGGAAGAAAATATGTTGGTGGCCGCGTGAGAAGAGATGTTGATGATGCTGCCGCCGCCCTGTTCAATCATAATAGGGACCACCGACTTGCAGGCGATGAATGGCGCGCGCAGGTCGATGTCCATGACCAAGTCCCACTCCTTAACCGTCATCTCCAGGAAAGGTGTGTAGCTGGCGATGGCGGCGTTGTTGATCAGCACATCCACCGCCCCGAATTCGTCAAGAGTACGGTTCACCATGTGGCGGATGCTGTCCACTTCCCGCACGTTGGTGGGTATCGCCAGGGCTTTACCGCCGGCGTCTTCAATTTCTCCCACGGTGGAATGGATGGTGCCCGGCAACATGGGGCGCGATTCCTCGGACCGGGCAGCCACCACCACGTAGGCGCCTTCTTCCGCCAAGCCTAACGCCATCGCCTTGCCGATACCCCGGCTGGAACCAGTAACGATGACAACTTTTTCCGCTAAAGACATCCTGCCGTCCTGTGGCCAAGACCCAACCGCACGACTCCTGCCCTGACCGTACTAAGGTTGTTTCCACTAAAGATCAGAACTGTAACCCGGCTTTGCTACCCTCTACTTTTCAGCCTGGTATGCAAGACGGATCTGGTAGCTGCTGAACTCGCCATGACCCATGATGTAATCCGTGGGAGGCCCCGAGTGGGCTTGCTTGAAGCTATCGCTACGAAGCCACTGGTTATGATGCTCCTCCGACTCCCAACGGCTGACCACTAGATATTCCTCGTGCTCTGAGTCGCCTTCTTGCCGCCACAACTCGAAATCCACGAATCCAGGCTCCCGAGCGACTTCACCCCGGCTACGAAACAACTCTTCCAGTTCCTTGCCGTATCCCTTTTTAATCTTGATACGGTTGGTCCCTACGAACATATCTTCAACTCCTCTTCCAGAAACCTGTACCAACGAAGCGGCCCTATGACATTCGGACGTTGACCGCCGCCGGCCACAATGGCTAATATAGTAATCCCAATCCCCTTAGAAACAGGCCGTTGGTCCATTGACTCGAGACTGTGGACACCGGCCTGTTTCTTTTTCACCTCGTCCTGGATCCGAGTCCTTCGACGAGCTCAGGACGAACAGAGGGGAACCCCGCACCGTTCGGGGTGAGCTCGTCGAACCACGTCCCATGGCTTGCGCCAACAAGGCCTCTAGTTGTCAGCGGCCTGGACCGCGGCAGCCCGCCCCACGAAAACGTCGTACAGATCCCCGGCGAGCTCCATCACCGTAGCCAGGTCTTCTTGCAGCAGATACGCTTCATCCAACAACGATCGAGCCGCTTCATCAATCTTGTTCAAGTAACCCTCTTTGGATGCGTAGCGCTCCTCGATAGAAAGGCGGGGGTCTCCCGAAGCCTCCCGGTCTTCAGCCTTGGCCGGGAAGGGGATGGTAGACCCCTTCAGAGTGCCGCCCGAGGCCCCGCCTGTCGACATGATTTCGCCGTTGCCTCCGATATCGGCGTGGCGCAGGTTCCAACCGGTGTACGTCGCCAGAGGGACCGTGATGAAAGGCATCAATATGCCGGAGGTCTCGTTGCCGTCCCCGTCGACGGCGGACACCAGGTTCGGGTAGAGATTGCCTACCACCGGGGGGACCTTGGTTGGTACACCGGGGTCCGTGCCGAAGTCCAAGCGGGTAAACCGGCGTAGATGGACCGGCGGTTCAACACCTGGGATCGATGTCAATGTTTTCAACGCGGTTTCCGGGGAAACGGCGGTGCCATCGGAAATCTTAGGGTATCGGCTGGGGGGCGCGGGGTGTCCTGACGTGACCCAACGGTCTAGATTGACCAAGGCCGCCCGGAGCAGCGACCGATAGTCCAGGCAGTGATACAGCCGCTGGGTTCGTACGCCTTCAGCGTCTGTGTCGGTCAGTGGAAGGCCTCCTAAAGAGTGCTGCATTCCCCCCAAGATGTAGATCCGCACGGCCTCGGGCGGATCCATATCATGGCTACCGGTCAGGTCGGTGTGCACCAACGCGCCGTGGCCGCCCCAGTACTCGGATGGAGTGCTCACGTACATAATCTTGGGCAGCGGCCCTTGGACGGTCAACCGGGACAACAGGCCGTCGGTGATCCCGGTCTCCGGGTCGGTCTGTTCCGCGTCGCTGAAAGGGAACAAGCTATTTGTGCTTCGGCTGGCCTGGCTGGAGGGTTGGGCGAATCGCTGGTTGAACTCGCCCCGCTTGCCCCCGGCCACGTGGGGAATAAAACCGTCGAATACCGTGCGGCCTTCCTGGTCCCGGTTCACTGCCAGATGGAGAAACTGGCGCAGCCACCGGCCGGTCTGGGACACACCGAATGCATAGGCATGCTCCACGTCTCCGGCGCACGGGTTCCCGCTGTCCGCGGAACCCTGTTTCAGAAAGGACACGATGTCCCGGGTGGCCAGATGGCCTAGCCCAACCACGGGGGCGCCGGTGGTGGTGTACCTTACCTGGTAAACCTTGCCTGGAATAAACCCGGATTCCATGTAGATGTGCGAGGCGTTGGGCGCGCGGCGCCCGTCTTCCAACCGGGCGAAGGCCCATTCTTCACGGGGAATGACCCGTTCCTCCCCATCCTCATGGTCTTGGACGGTGAGCACCGAGTCCCAGCTCTCAAGATTATTGGCCGGATAGGGCCGGTGTGCTCTATCGGAAAGATACTGAACCTGAGCCGGGGCGTTGATCTGGAAGGTGACCACTATCTCGCCGGAAACCGGACCGTCGGCAGTCCTGGCTTCGGGAAGCCGGGCCCGCAGCACTCCCGGCACGTCGGGAACATCGTGCTGCCAGCCGCACCAAACCACCGTATATCCCTGCCGCATCAGAAACCCATTACCGGGGTTCGGCGGAGCGTCTGGGGCAACCTCTGGGGCGCTGTTGATGTTTCTCAAGGCCGTCGCTTTGCCCCGGTTGGGCACGTCCAACAGCACACGGTGATTCCCTTTGGCCGGGTCCACCGGCACGAGGATGCGAAAGTCGGAGGAGAAAATCACCTGTCCCTGGGCGTCTACCGACGCCAGCTCCAAGTCGGCGATCCCCTGGTTAGCCGGATGGGCAGGGTCGATGGCGAAGTCAACAACTCCTTCCAATTGCTCGTAGGCCCCGGTGTTTCCAAACACCTGTCCTTCGGCAAACGGCTTCCGGTTATTAATCTCAAATCTGGTCACTGGCATCGCTTACCTCCAGGTGGACCGTATATTTCTTCTAGCTTTATTTTTTCGGGGGTTATTATCGCACTCATTTGGGCACTGACCGCATGATACCGACAGCCATTAACCCTGGCAAGCTTCATCGCCCTGGCCCGGACGATCCCGCCGATCCAGTCTGCTACAATTCCTGGGTCCGAAATTCTGGGGGAGGTAGCGGAAATGCCACTGGAACGTTTTAACCCTGAGGGATTAGCCCAACCGGGTGGTTACCACCACGTTGTTAAGGACGGCAACACGATCTACGTTGCGGGTCAGGTGAGCCGGGACAAGGAAGGCAAAACCGTCGGCGTGGGTGACGCCGCCGCCCAGGCCGAACAGATATTCAGCAATGTTCAAGAGGCGCTTGAAGCGGCGGGCAGCGACATGAACCACATCAAGAAGCTCAACGTTTTCATGACACATCGGGAGGACATTCCAGCCTACCGGGTGGCCAGGGGGAAGTTCATTTCCGACGATGCCCTTCCGGTGAGCACACTTATATTGTGCGCGGGGTTGGCCGACCCAGACTTTCGCATGGAGATTGAAGTGATCGCCTCGGTCAGCTAGATCAACGCGCTAGGTCCGCGGTCATGCCGACCCGTGCGCCGCGCCAATCCGGCGGTCAAGTACATAAATTTAGCATCCATCATTGCGGCTTGGCCGACAGTAAAGGGAGGTTTTTAATGGTTACCAAAACCGACCCCAACGAGATCCTTCTCACCGGCGAAAATAACTATATGCGCCTTCACGATGAGGAAGGCGGGCCCATGACAACCCGTGCCGGCCACTGGCGCGTCCTCCTATCCCCAAGTGGGGCGGGGCACGTGTTGTTTCTTCGAAGCGACCTAACCGGAGACGAGAAGCGCATCTATTCCGACAACATAGCCATGGCCCGCTGGTTGCAACGGGAGATATCCAACACCGGGGAATTCGCCGACCTGACCATTCCGGTGATCGACGCCGTATTCAGCAGGACCGGGGACACGACCTACTTCTGGACCGAGCATATCGACACCGACGAAGAGACCATCACCATGACCTGGTTCGACTTTGGCGAGCCATTCGGAATCGGTGTGCCACCGGGCAGCAACCCGGACCGTCCCCTGGGCTGGACCGCCGTGTTCGTTCCCGCCCGGCAAGCCCAGTTGACCCTGAACGGTGTCGTGGCGTCGGGACGTCCATTCCCAGAGGTACGGGACCAGCGAACCAGCAGCACGGCCGGGCTCGCATTGTCGGAGACCTGGGTACGTCCCTAAGCCCGGATATCCCTACAATCGCCTCGGATAGGGCATTATGCGCACGCTCGCAGACATGCCGGTAAACGGAGTCGTGCTAACATTAAGTGGAGACTGCCGCGGTTCACAGGTATCATCGCGGAAAAACCGGTTTCGTGTAGGAAATAATGGGAAGCACCATAGCCGCCATGCTGATCCTGGTCCTATTGTTAACCGTTATCACGTTGATAGGCCGGACCACCATCGTCACCAGCGAGGTCATGGAGCGCACCAGAACAGCTGCTCTCAACCGGGCTACGGAACGCGCCAAGACCAACTTTAGCATCGAAAGCGTAACGGCCAACGGTACCGCTATAAGACTGGTGCTCAAAAACACCGGATCTACTTCGGCAACCGACTTTGCTCACATGGACTTCATCGCCGATTATGTCGGCGGAGGATCGACCATTAGCAAACGGCTAACTTACACGGAAGGCCTGCTGGGAGCCGATCAATGGAGGAAGACTTTTATCTCGCCAGACAATCTTGAAAAGGACGTCTGGAATGAAACGGAGACTTTAACGCTGGATGCCAGGTTGACAACGTCCACGGACGTATCTACCACTGCGACGGTTGCCGTGGGGACTCCGGATGGCCAGTCTCTGTCATCACGGCTGATCCTATAAACGACACTCTTGAGTTCGATGTCGTCAAAGGCAAAACCGCAAAAATAATTTCTATCGCAGCTGACGTGTACGTCATAGCCTATACGGGGGATACCGACGACGGATTCCTGAAGACGGTTCAGATCGCCGGCAGCGGCGAGATCGGGAATGAAGAAATCGACTCCTTTGAGTTCGATGTTGTCAAAGGCAAGACCCCCGATATTATTCCTATCTCAGGTGATGTCTATGCCATCGCTTATGCGGAGGACGGCGACGATGGACGATTGATCACGGTGACGATCGCCAACGACGGTCAGATTACGGAAGCCATAATCGACTCCGTCGAGTTCGATAATGCCAAAGGCAAGACTCCCAACATTATTCATATCTCAGGTAACGTGTACGCCATAGCCTATGCGGGGGACGGCGACGATGGGTGGCTGATAACTGGTACCATCACCGCCGCCGGTCAGATTACGGATACGCTGATTGACTCTCTGGAGTTCGATCCCGTGAAAGGCAAAACTCCCAACATTATTCCTATCTCAGGTAATGTTTATGCGATAGCCTATGCGGGAGATCTCGACGATGGGTTCCTGATAACCGTTACCATTGCTACCGACGGTCAGATAACAGATACAGTGATCGACACCCTGGAGTTCGATACGTCACAAGGCAAGACTCCCAACATAATTCCCATCTCAGGTGATGTGTATGCCATCGCCTATGCCGGAAATGCCGACGCTGGGTCACTGAAAACGGTTACGATAGCAACTGACGGCCAAATCACGGATCCAGTGATCGACACCCTGGAATTCGATTCTGCCAAAGGGAAGACCCCCAATATAATTTCGGTCTCGGGTGATGTGTACGCCATAGCCTATGCGGGGAATGGCGACGATGGATTCCTGAAAACGCTTACGATAGCCACCGACGGTCAGATCACGGATCCAGTGATCGACACCTTGGAGTGCCATCTGCTGTTTTCGCATCGGTTGGATAGATCGGGTTTGCGGCATGCCGGGATGTGGCCGGGTAACCCGTGTGGACCACCTCGTCGTTCATCCCGAACATAGGGACCGGCCGAACGAGAAATCTTCTGGCGCTATGTCCTCCAATACCCGGATTGGAAAAAGGAGGAGTATCTGATGGGGGAGAGCGTATACATTCTGCTGTTTGAATCTGGCTGGATGGGTGCGAAGCCAGAATCAATCGGAATGGGTGGTCCGCTTTTTCATCGGCTCCGACCACCTAGAGGGAGCCCGGCTGCTTACCCGGAAGGGCATAAGCGGACTCCGGGCGGAACTGCACTGTCAGCGGCCCATAAAGAAACAACCCGATCTTCCGTCTAACTTGGTGATCGCGTTCCACTGCAACTGCGGGCATGAATGGGTTCCCGTCTTCGGTGCTCAGAAAGTCGTGTCCAGGGTGATGCGCGTCCAGCGCCCGGCCATCTGCCCAAGTTGCAAGAGCCCGGACTGGGATAAGCCTCCCCGAGAGAAAAAGGGCAAGTACTAAAAAGCGGTACCGCCACTCCTAGCTCCGCAAAATCCCCCACGATCTGGCTCCCTGCCCAGCACTCAGTAGTGGATGGCCCGTCCTGACCCCCCAGCGACGGCTATGGCGTCCCCATTGATAGCGATCGACTTTGGGGATGCTAGGAAAGCAACCACATGGGCGATCTCCCGGGCGTCGATGATCCGGCGCACCGAAATCCCTTGGGCCATACGCTCCTCCGCCTCAGCTTCAGTGATTCCCTGTTGCCTAGCGGCTTCGGCCACCATACCGGCGGTCCGCTCCGTACGGGTTAACCCAGGGTGCACCACGGTGACATTGATGCCAAGAGGCCCCAGTTCGTCGGCCAGGTTCTTGGTCATTGCCGCCACGGCCACGTTCCTCATACTGCCCACCACGTTGCCCGACTGCCGCGCCGCCAGACCGCTGATGTTGATAATGCGCCCCCAACCCTGCTGTTGCATGTAGGGCGCTACTTCCTTGGCGCACCGCAAATAACCCAGGACCTTGGTGTTCATGTCCTCGAAAAAATACTCTTCGGTAATCTCGGCAAGCTTGGGCGCGGGTCCTCCGCCCACGCGAGCGGCCCCGTTCACCAGGATGTCCAGGTGTCCCAACTCAGCCACTGCTTTCTTAACCATGGCTTGGATAGACTCCTCACTACTCGTGTCAACGGAGATTGGGACGAAGCGCCGGCCCGTTTCCGCGGCCAACTCCTTAGCCGTTTCCTCCAACGCCTCCATGCCCCGGGAGGCGATGGCCACGTCGACGCCCTCCCGGCCTAGCTCACGGGCAACGGCCTTGCCAATGCCCCGGCTCCCCCCGGTGATCAGTGCGGTTTTCCCAGCTAATTCCAAGTCCATAGTCTCACTCCTATGCGTTGTTTTTGCTGTTAGTCGCAACCGTGCCTACGGCGACAGAAGCCAATTTGAAAGTGTATGCACCGTCCGGCTCCTTGGCAAGCGCCGGCGGAATTTGGACAACGTGTCAGTTAGACTCCCGTCATTCCAGCACAGTCCGGAATCCAGAAACTTTCCCAAGAGCGGCGTACCTGGACCCCGGCCTACGCCGGGGTGATGGGCTTTTCTGAAGGAGGAGATCAAGCTAAGGCCGTGCTTGGCTGGGGGGAGACGCCCCCGTGTATTCCCCTGCGCCCGTCATTCCGGCGCAGGCTGGAAACCACGGTCGGTTGGCAACCTTTTGCTACCTGGACACTGGTTTTCCCCGGTGTGACGTTTGAGGTCCTCCTTCCTTGGCAGTAGTCGGTAACGCTGCCTATTCCTGGACCACGTCACGACTGTTGTTGTCTAGCACGTTGTCTTCTATGGAAATCTGTTGACCCTTCCCAACAACAACCGCGCATTCCCGTGAACCCTTGATATCGTTCCGGACAACACTAGTGATTTGGCCAAGCTCTCCCGGCCGGTCGCTCCATAACCGGACGCCGTTCCGGTTTCCCTCAATGTTGTTGCCCTGAATGTTATTTCGGTTGCCGGAGTCTACAGCGATCCCATCAAGTCGATTGCCCCTTATCCGGTTATCTCTCACGACGGTGTCGCTGGAGAAGCCAAACCAGAAACCATAGTTCGAGAAGTCGGCAACGTTTTCCTCGAAGACGTTGTGCTGGGAGAAACCCGCTTCAAAGGCATTGTTAGGCGAAAAACTGGCGTAGTTGCGGGCGATATAGTTGTGGTCGCAGCTGTGCCCGTTGTTAGCCCTGATGAAAAAGCCGTCGCCGCTGTAGCGCAAGCTGTTGCCGGTGATCCGGTTGTGGTGAGAATGCTCTTCCAACAGAATCCCGGCCGAGTCGGCAGTGTCGCACCAGAACCGTCCGGTGTAGCGGATGCAATGATTGGCCTGGTTGTCCTCCACCACATTGTGGCCGGACCCAAGCAAGTGGATGCCCAGGTTGCCGCTGTAGGACGCGTTGT
>JAKUQE010000050.1 GCA_022450395.1 Dehalococcoidia bacterium
AAGAGTAATGATCCGGCCGTTGTCCAAATCGGGCGACATTACCCTGTATCTTTGGCCCTTGCGGTGCCTGAAGAGCAAGATGGGTGGGCCAACCTTTGGGGTTGACGTAAGGGGAGAGGAATTTAACCGTTTCGACCCCCATGGGCCGCGCGGCCATTGGCCCAAGGGCGGCTATGACAAGTTGGGCGCCGGGGGATCACACACAGAATTCCCCGACGGCTTGGTAGACAGCGCGGGACAGATCTCTTGGGGTCTGGAGCAGATACGAGACCAAGGGCAGCAGATGCTTGAGGCGGCGGGATATCCTGCTGATGCTGGCTCGCTGGATGAAGAGATGGTCCAGGCTGCTGCGGAAGCAGTTATGGCTCATTTGGAAAAAGAGGGCGATCTGCGCTCACACGCCATCGATAAAGAACTGATCACGGCTTAAGCGCTCTGCCTTGTCCGCGACCATCTGTGTTAGGAGGCGGTTAGCAGAAGTCTGCCGCCTCCTATCCTTGGTCGGTGCCAAGGGAATCGGTATCAATCAACGGGTGTGATTTGTGGTGAATAATCAATGTCCACTCGATTGAGTCTGCTTATAAAGGTTGTCCGGATATTTACCGGCGCCTTTTCGAACAGCCCCAACTTGAGAGCCCAACGAGGGTCGCTGTATGGAAACTGGCTGAACGATACGGTCAGTTACTATCATTGAGGCCCCAAGCCCTGACCTTCGTGGAAGGTTGAGAAATAACAGAGCTCAAACGCAGCCGCTCCAGTAAACCGCCGGTTTCCCTCACCGCTTCTGTTGTTTGTCCAGCGCGTCCTGGTATCTCTTTGATATGTCCGCCTGGCTGTCCCGCTGTTCAGTGGTCCACCAGGATCTAATAAAGGTCAGGATGGCATCCACTTCTGGCTCGGTAAGCTTATCTCCTAAAGCCGGCATACCCGCGCTGCCAAATCCGAGCTTCCCATTGAGCACCCACCCTCGAAGTTGGGCGTCCGGGTGATGCCAGGTGTGGCCCCTGTCATTGTGAATGGGCGCTCTACCCCTTCCGCCTGCGCCGTTACTGTCACCATGGCACACCTGGCAGTTGGCGGCATACAGGGCTGATCCCTCAACGGAACCCTTGCCCGGCGTGCTTGCCGGTTCGATCGCCGCGTCAACGGCCGGAGCGGTCTGAATCGTGGGCAAGGGCGTTGATGAAGGGATCTCAGTACCTGAACATGCAGCGAGAGCAACGATGGCCGATATGGAAACGATATGGCTGAAAATGTATCTGTAGACACTCCAGCGCATGTAAGTAGGCCTCAAATTCGGTTGTCCTAGCAACATCGCGGCTCCGCCTTAGGAGGATGCCGGTCTCCCGCTTAAGAAAATGCCGGCATGACTCTGGTGCCGAACAACTCCAGCGACTGCATTATCTTTTCGTGGGGGACGCCCCCGGCATCCATGAATGTAATCACATTCTCGATGCCGCACTCTTCTCGCAATTTTTGAATCTGTTCAATCACAAGTTCCGGTGGTCCGGCCAACATCGCACTCTTGAGAAGGTTCTCCCAAGTGATTTCGGGCTTAGGGTTGTTAGCTTGAGAAGCCCGGTTGTACAGTTGGAATTCCCTCTGTCGTATGACCGGAATCTCGAAATTCCTTCGGGCTTCCTCCATGCTCGGAGCTACGTGAACCGGTCTTGACACCGCCCATCCTTCTCCTCTGACGAACTGGCCGTTCCCGCTTTCGGAGCGAACTTCGGCGTATACATCGACGAAGTCCCGGAGGACATCGGTGGGCGTGCCCGCGGCCATCGCATAGTAGCCACGCTCCGCCGCCAGCCTAGCAGTGGGCTCGGAGGATACCATTAACCAGATAGGCGGATGGGGCTTCTGATAGGGTTTAGGCACCAAAGTGAGTTTTGTTACCTCATCGTCAACGACATAAGGCTCCTCGGACGCGTAGAAAGGGTGATGGGGAAGCTTCTTGGGCGGTATCGTGTAGTTAGGACCCTGATGGGAGAAATAATCGCTGGTCCACGCTGCTACCACGGCGTCGATAGTCTCGGTAAATAGTTCCCGATTGGTGTCTGCGTTTCTCGGGTCAGGTTGATCATTGAAAGGGATGGTATCACTGGGTCTGCCGCCACGCCCAAACCCAACTTCGATCCTTCCTCTTGTCAGATGGTCTAATAGCGCTAGGTCCTCGGCGAGGCGGATCGGATGCCACATGGTCGTGGTGAGACAGGCGAATCCAATCTTGATCCTGCTGGTACGGCAGGCCAGATCGGCGGCGAATAGAATCGGATTTGGTGAGTTGCCCAAACCTTCAGGATTAAGATGGTGCTCCGGCAGCCATACGGCGTCAAACCCCAACTGTTCACAAAGTTGGACTTGCTCACGAATGTCATCCAGCATTTGAGTGTGGGTTGCCTGATGCTGCCAGTTATTCATCTGGGTGTGGAACCCAAATTTCATGATCCACTCCTTCCCCAATAAGCTGTACAGTATCGCTTGATCGATCGGCCCGCACATTCTCATGCATCCCAGCGTGAGCAAGCAGATTCTATCATGGCAAACAGGGTTCATCTTCCAGTGGAACTTGGTAGCCGAGCCGGTGTGATAATATTCGCCCATCCGGGGTAGGGAGGAAGCCGCATGGATGTTGGCCTCACCACAGGTATATCCACCGATTCGGTAGATGTGGCGGTACTAGCCCAAAAGGCGGAGTCCCTCGGCTTCGAGTCCTTCTGGCTTCCCGAGCACACTATCGTTCCAGTACACACGACCTCGCGGTACGGAGGGACTGCAGACGGCTCTATCCCCCTTTCGATGAGCGACTCGGGCGATCCTTTGATCGGCTTGGCCAGGGCATCGGCGGTCACCCAGCACATCAAGCTGGGCACCGCCATCAGCCTCGTGCCAGAGCATAATCCCATACTTCAGGCCAAACAGATCGCCACTCTAGACCGGCTGTCAAACGGACGATTCATATTTGGCATCGGCGCTGGATGGCTCCTGGAGGAAACCGAAATCATGGGCGGCGACTTTGAACATCGTTGGGGGCAAACCAGGGAGGCCATTCTGGCAATGAAAGAGCTCTGGACCCAGGATGAAGCGGAGTTCCATGGCAAGTATTACAATTTTCCGCCGGTCAGATGCAACCCGAAGCCGGTCCAGAAACCGCACCCTCCTGTTTTTCTCGGCGGGAATGCACCCAACGTGCTCAAACGCATCGCCGCTTGGGGCGACGGATGGATGCCGGTGCGGGTAACCCCCGAGCAGGTCAAGATAGGCCGGGCCACTCTAGATGAGCTTGCGGAGGCGGCCGGGCGCGACCCAAAGACCATCAGGCTGATGGTGTGTAACGTACCGGCTGATAGGGACTCTATCAGGGCGTTAGAGATTGCTGGGGCTGATCGGGTTACCGTGTCCTTACCGCGTGACACGGGCGAAGGGATGTTACAGAAACTGGAGCAAATAGCGGACAGCGTCCTGACATAGGCTGCCGCCACTTGCGGCGCTGCCGTTTCTATCTTTGAATAGGAGTAGATATGGGCTGGTCGCTTCATCATAAAACCGGGCTGATCCACTTCTCACCGCAACAGGCGTACCGGGGTTACACCTTGTTCTCCACCAATCGAGGTGGCTATCACGCCAACCTGATAGACATGCAAGGGCGTGTCTGTCACCGATGGTACTCGGAGGAGGGTATCTCTTATCCGTACCTTCTACCCAACGGAAACTTATTGCTTCGGACGCATCCACCTCAAACTGAGGGTGAAGAGAGGTTCGGGGGCGCATCGGGGGCGATATTAGAGTTGGACTGGGACAGCAACGTCGTCTGGTCCTTCCGGAACTCCATGCTGCACCACGATTTCCAGCGCTTGCCTAATGGAAACACGCTGGTTTTGTTGTGGGAGCCGATACCGGATGAGTTTAGAGATCGAGTCGCAGGCGGGTATGAGACTGACGGCGGCCCACAAGAAATGTTGGGCGACTTGGTTCAGGAGATAACCCCGGATGGGTCCGCGGTTTACGAGTGGAAATCTTGGGAGCACCTGAGCGAAGAGGAAGATGTGATCTGCTTCCTAGAGCGTCGCCGTGAGCGGACCCATCAGAATGCTCTGAACGTAACTTCCGACGGCGACTTGCTAGTCAGCTTTCGGCAAACCAGCACCGTTGGCATCGTCGATAAGGCCAGCGGCGAGTTTAAATGGAAGTGGGGTCCTGGTGAAGTCAACCACCAGCATCACCCAACCTACTTGGAAAACGGCCGGGTGTTGCTGTTCGATAATGGTTGCCACCGGCGGGGAGCAAGCCGCTCTCGCATCGTGGAAGTGGACCCAGCAACCAACCAGATCGCGTGGGAATATCAGGGCACGCCTGACATTTCATTCTACAGCTACAATATCAGCAGCGCCGAGCGCCAACCCAACGGCAACACGCTGATCTGTGAAGGGGCTCCCGGCCGCATCTTTGAAGTGACTCCCGAAAAGGCCATCGTCTGGGAGTACATAAACCCCTATTTTGGGGACGCGCCTTCCCGAGGTCCGGCCAACTCGGTAAACGGGGTGTTCCGGGCGCATCGTTACGGACCGGACCATCCAGGGCTACAAGGTAAGGAATTAGACCCGGCCCGCTACGGTACTGTGAACCAACTTTACACGTAGACGGGTTGCCTAGTGGTCCGGTCAGTTGATTCGTCACCATCGGCCCGCATGTTCAACATTCGGGCTAATTTTAGCCTGGAGGTCCGGGCGCATTGCCCTTAGACCGCCGCCAACGCAGCCCTCGCTTCGTCCATAAGCGCCGGCACGTCTCGCATAACGACCTCTTGGCGTGGTTGGAGGAACAGGAGGACGACCTCCTTCACCGAACGGCCCGTCGCTTCCTGCAAGGCCAGAGCATAAGCGCCGGCTTGGATCCGGTAGTGCCCTGACCTTTCGGCGATCTCTTCTTCCGTCTCAAGGCTATCCGTCTTGTAGTCCACCACCACCAGGTCGCCCTCCTCCTCAAAGAGAAGGTCGATGAACCCTTCCAGAACTGTCTCTCCCACCGGCGCGCCTACGGGTACCTCTCGCCACCAGCGCCCCGAGGCCACGGCACGCTTAACCGTCTCGCTTTCCAGGGCGACGCGGACCAAACTGACGATCTCAGCCTCTCGTTGGGGAACTCCCTCGGCGGCAGCCTGGGCCCGGGCCGTGTCCTCAAGTCCTTGCCCGTTGGCCAAGTCCACCGATTGGAGGACGGCATGCACCGCCCGGCCGACGTTGGTGCCGGCGCGGCCGCGGCGCCACGGTTCCTCCGGGGATTCGGCTTCATCTTTGACAACCTGGGCCAGAGCGGTGGCCGCCACGGACGACGGTCGAGCCCGTTCCCGAAGCAACTGCGCCCGGTCCTCGATCCACTGCTGCCTCGCCTCTGGGGTGTCATCGGGCTCCGGCGATTCAGTCTCCTGGGAAACTGCCGGAGCCGTCGCCTGAGTGATAGATGCGGGCCGCCATAGGTCGTCGGCGTCTTCCATAAGCGCCGCGATCAACGCCGCCCTGGATTTTTGATCCTTGGCTGTCCGGTATAGGCTGAGCACCAAGTGGTCCCTGGACCTGGTGGCCGCCACGTACATCAACCTGACGTCTTCCGCCAGGCTCAGCTCCCCTTCCCGTTGTGCCAAGACTTCGTACCCCGGCGTCTGAAATCGCGCGTCAGCCGGACCAAGCCTGACCTCGGCGTTGCCTTGTTCCCGGTCAAATAGCACGTTATCAACTCGCGTCCGGGGCTCAAAGTTTAGGGCGGTCAGAATGACGATGGGGAATTCCAATCCCTTGGCGCCATGAACCGTCATTATCCGCACGGCGTCTTCGTCCGTCTCGGGAACGGGCACTTCAGTCACCCGAGCCCCTTCCTCTTCCTGAGTGGCCGCCCATTCCAGGAAGGCGCGCAGGGAGCTCCTTCCGGCTTCGGTGAATACCCGGGCCTGGCCCACTAGGAATGCGTAACGCCGCCAACGCTCCCGGGGTCTCGGGGCACCCAAGGCAGCCTCCAAAAGCCGCCGCTCCCGCACGAACTCTTCGATCAGCGAAGCGGCCGGTGTCCACATGCGCTGTTCGTGGTATCGGCGCAAAACGTCCATGGCTTCAGCTACCGGGCCATCAGTTGGGTTGCCTTCGGCCAGGAGTTCCAACCGTCCATCGGCGTCGACGAATTCCAGGAGGTCGGCGTCGGAGCAGGCCAGGGCGGGAGAGCGTAGCGCCGCGACTAGGGCCACCTGGTCCGCGGGGTCATCCAAGGCCCTCAGGCAATTCAGCAGGTCCCGTACCTCCTGGGTGCCGAACACCAGTGAGGCGCCTTCCAGACGATAGGGAACGCCGGCGTCTTCCAGGGCCAGCTCCAATAACCGTAGCGCGCTGCGTTGGGGCATCAGTATGCAGATGTCTTTGAACTGGGCCGGTCTGAAGCGCTCAACACCGTCTTGCTCCGTGGCCTCTCGATCCATCACCGGCCATTCTTCGGCCTTGATGCTCTGCAATAAGGAGGCCATGCCGGCTGCCTCTTGGCGGCGCACCGGTCCGACGTTTCTGGCCTCCAGAGGCCCGCCCAATGTCCACACCGATGGAGGTTTAGGATGGTCCGTACGCGGCTCCCACCGGTGGATGATGGGGACGTAGTCCGCTTGGCCGTTGCCGCCCTTCATCCATCCCTGAAACAGGTGATTGACCCAGGCTACCACCGGCCGCTGGGAACGAAAATTCTGCACCAACCGCAAAGGCTCTTCCGTGATGAGAGCCTGGAAGCGCGCCATCACTTCCACGTCGGCGCGCCGGAAGCGGTAGATGGACTGTTTAGGGTCCCCAACAACGAACAACTTGCCAGGGGCCAGGGGGATATCGGTCCACCGGTTGGAGCGGTTCTGGGAGAGGGTCCCCGGCGGCACATCTTCCGCCAAGAATGTCGCGATCTCGGCCTGGATGGGGTCAGTGTCCTGGGCCTCATCCACCAAGACATGGCTGTAGCGGTCCCGGAAGTGGTCCCGGACTTCCAGATCGTCCCGCAGAAGATCGCGGGCCCAGACCAGCAGATCCTGAAACTCGGCCTTCCCCTCCCGTTTCCGTTCCTTGGCGTACTCCAGGACGAACTCTCGCACGGCTCGCAGCAGCGGCATGAGGCATCCCGCCCGAACTGAGTCCAAGTCTTCGCGCGCTTGACCATCCAAATCCAGAAGCAGTGCCTTGAGGCGGGTGCAAGCGTTCTGATGGGAATCGGGATCGGTTTCCCAATCGCCTACACGGCCTCTCGGATGTCGTAAAGGAAGGCTTTCGGAGAGCACCCGCCAAGCCGCCACCGATTCAAGGTCCATACCTCGTAGGCGCTGCGCCACACCGGCGACGCTTCGAACGTGGGCCTCCAGGGGGTCGGCGTCGTTTTTCGCAAAGGCACAGAGGCGCTCCAGTTCATGGGATTCCGCGATCAACGTTGCGGCCGCGTGGGGTTGGGACGGTGGCGGGTCGGGGAAAGCGGCGTCCTCCAAGAGGTCGTAATTGGCATGGAAGCTCGCGGCCACCTGTTGGAGATGGCCCAGCGTTAGCCCCAGGGAAAGCGCTATGCGAAAAGCCGGCCTAAGGCCGGAGTCATCCAGGGCATTATCCAGCCACGTACCCCAAGCTTCTCTGAAACCCATGTCGGCCGAGATCTGGTCCAGCGCCTCGAACGCTGGAGGAAGTCCGGCTTCCAAGGGCCGCTCCCGCAACAAGCTGCCGGCGAAGCTGTGAAGGGTCTGGATAGCAGCCCGGTCCAGGTCGGCCACGCCTTGAGTGCAGCGGGCTTGTTCTTCTATAGGCCGCTCCGGATCGGCGGCCGCCCGCTCCAGGGACTCCCGGATACGGTCCCGCAGTTCCGACGCCGCGGACTCAGTGAAGGTGATAGCCGCCACTCGGTCCAGCGAGGCGCGGCCAGAGGCTACCAGCGCGACGATGCGGTCCACCAAGCTCGATGTCTTGCCGGTTCCCGCGCCCGCTTCCACGAAGAAATTCTCTTCCAGCGCCTCCTGGATGCGGCGGCGTACGTCCTGGTCCTGGGGAACGAATGAGCCGCTCAACATTCGCCTTCCGCTTCGTCCGGCGTGCTGCTCTCCAACCGCTGGTGAAAGTTTTCGAATAACCTGCCAAGATCTTCTCGCCGAGCCAACTGGTGCAACCACTCATCAGGTATCGAACTGACGCCATAGTAGATCCCGGCCAAACCTCCGGTGACCGTCGCGGTAGTGTCGGTGTCTTCCCCCAGATTAACCGCCCTTAATGTAGACTCCCGGAAAGAGCCGGTGTTCAGCAGGCACCAGATGCTGGCCTCCAGCGTGTGGACCACGTAGCCACTCGAAGCGACGGCACTTTCCGGAAGCCGGCCCACCTGGCCGGACAGAACCCGTTCAAAGTTCGATAGTTCCGATGAGTACGGAGTATCTAGGTAGAATGCCCGTGACTCTTGTATGCCGATCTCGTAGGCATCAGCCGGTCCGCGTCCGGACATGAGCGCCCGTGCGATCAAACAATAGATGCCGCAGGCCACTTTCGAGCGAAGATGACGATGGGTCAAAGAGGAACTCTGGTGGGCGTAGTTCACTATCTCGGCGGTAGAGGAACCGCTGAACCTCAGGGCCACCGGTAGGATGCGCATGAGGGAGCCGTTTCCGTTGCTGTTTTCATCGTCGAGTCCGGCCTGCTCCGGAGCGGCCCCGTTGCTCAACCTGTTGATAGCCTGCCTGGTGGTGATGCCCACGTCGAAAACTCTCCCCCTGGGGGTCCAGTAGGCGCTATTGAGCCAGCGCACGAATAGCTTCCCTAATCGTTGTGTGTCAAACCCCTCTATAAGTTCCTCTACTGTGCACAACATAAGGGAAGTATCGTCTGACCACGTCCCCGGAGGCTGTTGGTAGGTTCCTTCTCCCCGCATGTCGATTACAGGATGGGCAAGGAGCGCATTACGGCTCTGGAACTCTACGGGCACGCCCAGGGCATCGCCTACGACGGCTCCCCAAAGCCCACCAAGAATTCTCTCTCGCGCATCCACTTTGGGCTCACCTCACTTTCTGGGCCACAACGAGCCCGCCGACTCCGCTACAACAAGGTTTCGGGTGACTATTCTTAGGCAGCTGGCTCGCCTTTTCCAATCTCTAGTCACCGGTTTCCTCATCAACTACATCCTCGCCGCTCTGCATCTGTAGGTACGCCTGCAAACGGGAGTCGGCCTGCTTCCGCTCCCAGTGGATGTCCCGCCGGCTGGGGCACAGGGTGTTAAAGTCACAATAGTTGCAATTGGAGAAGCCATTCCGGTCTTCCGTGCCTGGATTGGCCGGAAATAGGCCTTCGGCGATACCCTGGGCAATAGTACCGACAACGCTGTCGAAGCGCTTCGCCACCTGGGCCATCTCCACCGGCTCCGGCGGGATAATCTCGAACCGTCCGCTGGCGCTGACGAACCAGTAGGCGGCTCGGACCGTGACATCGTCGCCAAGGCTATTCTGGAGGGCGATCGTGTAGATGGGGAGTTGCAGGCGCTTTCCACCGGCGACGGGATCATCTTTCATCGATCGATAACTTCTCGTGCTACCCGTCTTGTAGTCCAACACCAGGGCTAGCTTACCCGATGGGTCTAGATCGACCCGGTCCGCGACGCCTCGAAAGCGAAGAATTCCTACCCCTGGAATATCCCGCTGGGCGGCCTCCAATCCCGGCTCTCCTCCGGAGGAACCCGGCAATCCGAAGCGCACCTCCACCAGATGGGGAGTCACCCCGAAGCGTTCCCGCAGGCCGGCGTCTGCCGACAGGAACTCGTCCAGGTCCGACAGGATGGCCTCTTGCTGCAGTTCCCAAAGGAGTGCCTTTCCGGTCACCCCCCGTTCCTCGGCGTCGGCGAACGACTCGAGGGCCAGGCGTTGCAATCGGTTCCGATGCTCCTCGCTCCAGGGTTCCTCGGGAGTGGGAAGGCTTCTTTCTTTCTGCCCGCCGCGGATGAAGCTCTCTAGGACTCCGTGTACCAGCGACCCCTTCTCCAGAGGAGACATGGTCGCCACGTCCTCGGGCTGCTCCAATGCAGCCACGCCCAGCACGTTGCTCATGAGGTAGCGGAAGGGGCACGTAGCCCACGTTTCCAGACTGGTAGGAGAAAGCGCGGGCCGGTCCAGGAGCCTCAGCCGGCGCGTCCGGCCTTTCAAGATGGAAACATCGCCGTCCCAATGGGTCAGTTGACGGGCCTCTCTGCCCTGTTCCAGGTTCAAGGCACGGGACAGTTGCCCCGATGCGGCCAGATGGTGCTGTTCCATCGGCATCCCGGCGCGGCGCCAGCGCCACAAGCCTTCGACGTCACGGTCGTGAATGTCTGCCGCCGACTCCGTCGCTACGGTCCGCAGGCCGTCTTCCATGGATGCCACGGTGGTAAGCCAAGGGACGGGTCCGATTGCCCTCAGATTAGAGGTGTACACCGGGGCGCCGTGTAACTGTGTCGCCGCCTCCAGGAACCAGCGGGAGGGGAACTGGCCGCGCTGCGCTCCGGGATTACCTTGAGGAAAAGAGAGGACGCACTGGTCACCCGCCGCTAGGGCAGCCAGGTAGGAGTAGCGTTCGTCGGCTTCCCGTCCGCCTCGCAATGGCAGTCCCGCGGATGGGCCCCCGGCCCGCTGCCGCTCCCGGTCGGGCAACAGAGGGTCGTCGGGTAGACGCGGCGGCATCGCCCCTTCCACCATTCCCACCACGCAGACCAGGTCAAATCTCATGCCCAGGGCCGTATTCAGTGGCGCGACGAATACACCCCGGCCTGTCTGGCCCAGGTGACCTATCGGACTGGCCAGGGCCCCTTCCAGCGCTAAGAAGAACCCGTCGAAGGACGGGCCTGACTCTACGTCGTCCAGGGTTCGCATCTCTCGCAATGTCTCTTCAACGCGGGTGAGCGCGGCTTCCTCCGCGTCGCGTAAGTTGGCGGTGGATCGATCTAGATAGGACGTAAGCAGGTTCTGAGCCCAGCCGGAAAAGGCGGGCCAGCCACTGCCGTCGGGAGGCGCTTCCAATCGGCCGGCCAGACCCGTCACAAAGCTCAACAGCGACCGGGTGGCGGCCGCTTCGCCTTCCAAGCGGGCGGTCCGGGCATCTGGCATGTCTCCTAACCTAAGGCCCTCTTCCGCCAAACGCTCCATGTCCCCAGCGTACCGGTCGAGCCGCTGCTCCCACTGGTCCAGGCCGCCGACAACCCCCGCCTTCCGGGAAATGGCATCCCAGTGCGACGGTTGAATGGCGGGGCGAGATTCACCTGGAGCGGCGATAGGGCAACTGGTAAGCCATGCCATGAGCTCGCTCCGTGGTAAGTCCCTCCCCACCAGCCGCATCAATCCCAGAAGGGTGCGGCCTGCCGCTGTGTCGATCAGATTCACGTTCCCCGGCCCGGCCATGGCTACCCCGGATAGTCTCAGTTCCTCCTGAACCAGAGCGGCATAAGGGTTGGACTGGCGGTAGAGGATGGCCATGCGATGGAAGGGCGTCCCTTCTTCAGCGGCCTTCATCAGGCGCCGCAATACCCAGCGCACCTCCTGATGGGGGTCGGGGGCGATGACAAGACCGGAGACGGGCGGCAACCGCGGCTCCGCTCCCTCCTGAGGCGGACCTAGTACCCGGCCAAGCCGGTCTCCCAGGGCGCGGACGGGACCATCTCCTGATGGATCACCGGCAAGTCCTAGGACCACGGCACAGGACCATTGCTCGTCAAGCGCCTCCACCAGCGCCTGCTCGCCCGGAGTCAGGCCAGACACGAGGTAGAACACCACTGGTCCCAGGTCTTTTAATCCGGCGACTGTGTTGTCCCGCACCGATCGGGCCGCCGCCTGGGCCAAGGCTTCCCGGTCGTAGTATTTAGGGTCTGTGTGCTCACGGAAGAGACGATAAAGGCGCACGACTTCGGCTCGGAGCCTGCCCTGGGCCGCCAGAGCGGCAAGCCCTGCCTCAGCAGCATGGCGTAACTCGCGAAACGTGGACTGCAGCGTGCGGTTCAGAGCGGGATGCTGCCGTACCGGTTCTAGAGGCCCCCCGGCCTCAGATGCAACGGCCCGGACCGCGGCGGCTTCCACTAGAGGAGTAAGTGGGCAACGCCCCTGTGCGGCCAGGGAGGGAGCTCCCAACAGCTCGGCAAGCCGGGAGAGTCCGATAATGTACACATTGGTGCTGCCAAGGCGTCCCAGATCATGGCGCAAGTCCAAGCCGGCGTAAGTCGATGGGACGACAACGGTGACCGGCGCCAGGGGATCGCCGCCCTTGAAATCCCCTACCAGGTTGAACAGACGTTCGCGCGCACGGGAGTCCAAAGGCTCTGTGACGAGTGCCATCGATCCCCCTTTTCACTAGTGCGACTGGCTAAGGCGGCGACGGCTCTATTATGCCAGAACCGGACAAACAAAAAAGACCACCTGAATGGTGGTCTTCAGAACCGGATCCGGTTGATTACCATGGGTGGCGGTCCGCGGACGGCGCCACAGTGGATCTCAGTCGATATCCGGACGGAGGTTGTGCCACTGGGTGTTCTGTTCAAACGTATGCCCGATTCGGCACAACAACGGCTCGGAAAGGTGCTTTCCCACGAACTGCAGGCTTAGGGGCAGCCCGTCGCTGTTCAGGCCACAAGGTAAGGATATGGTAGGAGCGCCGCTGAAATCGTAGGGCACCGTGAATCGGCCCCAGTTGGCGTCGTCCAGCAAGAACGAGGGCCCGTACATCTCCTCCAATGTGATGGGGAAGGGAGGCCGGGTCATAGTGGGGCAGCCGATCACGTCGATATTCTCGAAGACGTTGGCCAAGAGGCCACGGCAGGCCGAGCGTACGTTGTTTGCCTTGGCATACTCGGCCCCGGTGACCGCCGCGCCCATGTCTAACCAGCCTTGGAACCAGGGTCCGTAATCGTCACGGCGCGAAGGGTAGGTTGCCTCGTGGGCGGCTAATGCCTCCGACGTGCAAAGCACTCCCCACGCGTCCATATAGCCGCTGATATCGGGAATCTGTATCGGGACAATCACGGCTCCCAGTCCTTCCATAACTCGGATACCCGCCAACACGCTTTCCACTAACTCCGGGTCGGTGTTTCCGGAGATGTATTCTTCGTCCAATCCGATGCGGAGACCCCGGACACCCTGGTCGATTCCCTCCAACATGTCTGGCACCGCGGCGGGCAAAGACGTGGGGTCGTTCGGGTCCAAGCCGGCGATAGCCTGAAGCATTATTCCGGCATCGGCTGCGCTACGAGTCATCGGGCCGATGTGGTCCAAGGATTCGGCCAAGGCAAACACGCCGTAGCGGCTGACTCTCCCCCAGGTGGGCTTGATGCCCACGATGCCACAGGCGGCAGAGGGAAATCTGATGGAACCGCCGGTATCGCTTCCCAACGAACCGAAGCAAAGCCCTGCCGACGTAGCCACGCCGGAGCCGCTGGAAGACGCGCCGCTCCAGAGGTTTGCCCCCCAAGGGTTTACCGGTACCTGAAACTCAGGGTTGTAACCAGCCATGGCGCCCTCGGTGAGGTTTAGCTTGCCCAAGATGATCGCACCGGCGGCGTTCAGCTTCTCGACCACCGTGCAATCAAAATCCGGGACATGATTCATCAAAGCCTTGGTGGCGCCCATCGTCTTCACGCCCTTGGTGAAGCACAGGTCTTTGACGGCGATGGGCACGCCGTGGAGGGGTCCCAGATAGTTTCCGGAAGAAATGGCCCGCTCCGCGGCCTGAGCGGATGCCCTGGCCTGCTCGGCCATGACTGTGGCGTAGCTCTTGTATCGTGGGTCCCGTTCCCGGATGCGGTCGAGCATCGCGTCCGTGATTTCTACGGGCGATAGCGCCTTTGACTTGATCAGTTCTGCCAACTCGGTGATCGTTTTGAAGTGTAGAGGTGTCTCGCTCATCGTTAGTCTCCTCTTGGCCGCGCTTTGATCCAACTAAATCCTGTTGTCTACCCGTCCGGCTCGCTCAAGCCGGGCATTGCCTGGTTAGCCGGATTCGATCTCCCCGATGAAATCACGCACACTCCCCGCCAGCAGGTCAGGGATCTCCACCTTCATGTTGTGGCCCACGCCTTCGAAGGTCCGCAATCGGGCGTTTGGCATCAGTTCGGCCATCAGACGTTGGACTTCCGGGGGAGTAATCTCGTCCTGGGCAGCCGCCAAGATCAGGGTTGGCGCCGAAATGTGGGGCAGCAGCGGGGTGAGGTCTTCTTGCAAGAGACAGCCTTGAAGGGCCAAGACTACTTCGGCTCGGGTTTTTCCTCCTTCGGCTGCGTACCACTCTATCAGGCCCGGTTCGGACTGAGGACCGAACCGTTTCTGGGCATCGGACAGCAACCATGCCTCGGTTCCCTCTTCCTCAAGCGTCCGGCGCCACACTCCGGCGTCGATGCCCGCTCCCATCTGGGCCAGTTTGGGGGTGGATGCCACCAGGCTGAGACTATGGAGCCGATGCGGGAAGTCGTGGGCGAAGCGTAGGCTGACGATGCCGCCCGCGGAGGCTCCTACCAGGTGCACCTTCTCGATCTCCAGGTCGTCCAATACCGCGGCGATGTCGGCAGCCAATCCCGGTAGCGAGAAGGCCCCCGTAGGAGGAGGCTGCGTGCCGGCATGGCCACGCATGTCGAAGCGGAGAACCCGGTGGTGGCGAGCCAGCGTAGGGATCCAGGCCCGCCATCGGTGCAGGTTTCCCGCCGCCGCATGATGCAGAAGTACGACACTTTTAGCCTGCCAAGGCTCGGTAAAATCGTCCAAATGGTAATGGAACCGGGTTCCGTTTAGCTGCAGATACGGCATTCGCGTTAACCCTCTTTTACCCTAGTCCTCGGTCGTTTCCGGATATAAGCCATGTTCTCTTTGGAACTGTTAATCAGGGTACGAGCAACCGCACGATCTCCTCGACTGACGGCGCGTCTTCTAGGCCGTCCACCAGATCGGCCAGCAGATCTCGGTTGTTTTCAGGCAGGTGGCCGGCGCCCACCGCCCAGCAGGCGTGAAATTTCTCCAGGTGCTGATCCCTGCTCAGCGGCTTGTCCGGGTGCCCCAGTACCTGATCCAGGATCGATTCGTGTTCTGCTCCGTCTTTGAGACGGATACGCATCCGCTGCGGCACCATGACGTTTTGGTCCGTGATCGTCAGGTCTTGAACCACCGTTATCCGGCCTGCCAATTCGCGGACCGCCGGATCACGGAGCCGCTCTTCCCAGAAATCGGTGATGAAAACCGTACCCCGGATCAAGGCCACTGCCGTGACATATGGGATCGACAGCTTGGCGTATTGCGGCGACGGAACTCCTTCTTCCAAGGGACGTCCCACCAAACGGTATGGCAACGGCGGGACCAGGACTTCAATGTCGTCCACGTCTTCCGCATTGAATCCATGACGTTCTTTCAGGATCAGAACGGCCTCCGCCGCGCCGTGGGTCAGGCGGCCGCAGGGAAACGGCTTGTGGGCTATCTGCTCCACATGCCAGACGCTGCCCAAGTTGGCCAGTACATCCGCAACGTCGTACTCCCCTTCAAATAGCCTGAAGTATCCGTACCGGCCTTCTAGCACCTCAGAGGGCCCCTGAATTCCCCGGACGGCCAGTGAGATCGCGGTCACCGCCGCCCTGGCGTTGAAGGCGGTCTGCATGGAGTTCACCTGAACTCCTTCGGTGTGGGGCTGCAGCGTACCGCAGATCTGGCTATATACGATTCCCATAGCGTGGGTTAGGGTCGCCTGGTCCAACCCGGAGATTTTCCCCGCCGCGGCCACGGCGCCAAATGCACCTAGCGTGCCTGGCCGGAAATGCGCTATGGGCGACTTTGACGATAATCCGATCGCACAGGCCACGTCCACGCCTAGCGCGACCGCGGTAAGCAGCTCGCGGCCACTTACCCCTCCCCGTGCCTCGGCTACGGCTAACGCGACCGGGAGGACTGTTGTAAAGGCATGGACCACGGCCAAGTCATGCACCGGGTCGAATTCCTGATTGTGCATCAGGAAGCTATTCATCATTGCGGACGAGGGCGCCGGTAACCGCTCTCCGGAAACCAGCACCGTCGACTCCGCTTTCCCTCCCCAGTCCCGGAGAACGCCCAAAGTTTCGGCTACGCCGGGAGCCAACGTGCCGGCGATAGCGACTCCGAACGCATCGAGGATGAAGGTCTTGGTAGCGTCCACTGCACCCGGGGATAGGTCTTCATACCGAGTGTTAACGACGTTGCTAACCAAGGCGTCGATGGCATCCTTTCGGCCGGTGGCTCCAGTGGCGCTGCTGCTCATTGGGACTTGCTCCTGCCTACCGCTGCTTTTTGGGTTTCCATGGTCCGGGTTGTCCCTCCATCGGCACGCACACCAGGCATGGCCTGTATCCCATGTCCATAGCCGCACTGGAACTGGGGAAAACCAACCGGTTCTCCGGCTTGGTCCGCCGGCCTGGGGGGCAGTTGGGACGGCAGAAAATATGAGTGGTTTTGCAGGCGTTAAACATGGGTAGTACGTTAATTTATAACTTTCCTTGATTGTCTACGATGGAATGAGGCTTAGCACTACTTACTTTTCCGGGACGCGAACCATTCGTCGTGGGGTGGGACTTCTTCGCCCACGACGTATAGGAAGAAGTAAGTTCCCGTGTCACCCATGAACTTGAACTGTTTCCGGATGTCCTGAACTGTGGATGAGAAGTCAGAGTGTGACCGGAGGTATTTTTGAAAGCCTCCGTGCTCCTCGTCAAGCTCGACCATGCGCTGAGCGTTGGACACGATCGCTGACAGTTTGCGGCGGTTTCGTATCACGCGGGTGTCTTGACACAGATCGTCCAACTCCGGTTCGGCAAAGCCGGCGACAACGTCAGAATCAAAGTCCTGAAAGGCTTCTCTGATGCCAGGCCACTTGGCTTCGACCACTTTCCAAGAGATGCCGCTTTGGAAAACGGCCTTGGTCATGATCTCTAGGTAATCGCCAAGACGTTTGGGCTGTATTCTTTCCGGTACGGGCATTTCGGCCTCCTGGTGGCAAGAATTCTCCTCTTAAATAACCACCTGCCCCTGGTGGGCGGCCACCCGGCCGTCCTTGATGACAGTGTCCACCCGCTGTAAAGCGGTGATGTCCGACAACGGGTCTCCGTCGATCAAAATGATATCGGCCTTTTTACCTGGTTCCAGGCTCCCAGTCTCCTTGCCCAGGCCGATGGCCTCCGCCGCCAAGCTGGTCGCCGACGTGATGACTCGCTCCGCCGGTATCTCCAACCGATTGACCAAGAATTCCAGCAACAAGGCGAACTCGTCGATCCGGGTGGCCGTGGACCCAGCATCGCTACTGGCTACCACTCTGGCGTCCGAATCGTACATCTCCCGTATGGTCCGGTAGCGGGGTTCCAGCATTGCCTCCCGCCCATCCCGGTCCATCACATCTTGAATCTCGTCCAAAGGCACTCGGTACCAGCTAGCCGGAAAACCCAGGCTTATGGTTATGCCTTTGTTGATTATCTCCTCAAGCAAACCTTGGTCCACACTGATTCCACCAGGACCCATCCAGCTACAGTGCTCCAAGGAGTCGATGCCCGCTTCGACCGCCGAGCGGATGGCAACCGTTGGGTGTACGTGTGCGGCCACGTGTTTCCCCAAACGGTGTGCCTCCTCGGCGGCCACCCGGAACTCCTCCATGCTGTATTGGGCTGCCAAAGGATTGCTTCCGGGGGTAGCGTTTCCTCCTGAGCCGAATATCTTTATGCAGTCGGCCCCGCCTTTGATCGTGTAGCGTACGGCTTTCTTCATCTCGTCGAGAGTGTCGACTTCAAGGGACTTGAAGTGAGCTTGCCCACCGGTAATAGTCAACGCGGCCGCACAAGACACGACCCGTGGGCCAGGGATGATGCCCTTGGCAATGGCGTCTCTGATCGCCACGGTGATGAACCCCTTGCCGCCGAGGTCCCTGATGGTGGTGATCCCTGATCTGATCGCCAACAGGGCGTTTTTCGTGCTTAATATCATCATGTTGTCGTCCGACGCGCTTCGTGCATCCATCGCGCTGAGCGGCCCACCGGAGTTGACCAGATGGACGTGGGCGTCGACTAACCCCGGCATGATGGTTCTGTCGCCGGCTTCGATCACCTCCACCCCTTCGGCGGGCTGGATGTCTGCCTGACGGCCCAGGGCGGTTATCCGGTCGCCATCCATCAATAACGCGGCGTTTTCAATGGTGGTCCCCTTGCCGTCGATCAATTTTGCAGCCTTGATCAAAATGGACATTTACCTGCCGCCTCCTTATTGCGGTTCGCATGGGTGTGGGCATCGGTTGGGGTGGGAGCGGCTAATGATTTTCAGGTCGCCTGGCCGCCGTCGATCTCGATACATTGGCCCACGATAAACTCAGCCTCTTTGCTACACAGCCAGGCGATAAAGCCGCCGATCTCCTCGGGCGTTCCCGCCCGGCCAATCGGTATGGACTCTACCCTTGCGGCCCACTCCGGGCTACGGGGGTATCCATAAAGGGCATCGTTTCGGGCGGTGTCCGTCGTCCCCGGACTGACGCCGTTGACGCGGATCCCGTGGGGCGCCAGGGCCCGGCCGGCTTTGGTCGTGAAAGTGTACAGAGCGCCGCTGGCGGTGGCGTAGGCCAGGTCGGTGGGCCGGCTGATCTTGGCTTCCACCGAGATCACGTTGACTATGCTGCCTCCCCAACCCTGGCGCATCATCACTTTGGTGACCGCCTGGGTACAAAGGAACGCGCCGGTGACCTTCACGTCCATCACGTACCGCCAAGCCTCTTCGGTCAGGTCTTCCAGTTCAGCCCAGGCAGCCATGCGCGGAGCGCTGGCGTTGTTCACCAGAAAGTCGATCCTTCCAAACCGATCCACTGTCCGGTCCACCATGCTTTGGATCTGATCCGACTTGGTAACGTCGGCCACCAGGGGAAGGGCGTCAACTCCCAGGCTTATGATCTCCTGGGCTACGCTGTCTACGTCTTTCCATCCGGCGTCCTGCTCGTCTTGGGGGAAGGTTGTGGGGTCGCGCCCGGTACCGGCTAGGGTTACATTGGCGCCCTCCCGGGCAAAAGCAAGAGCGGCGGCTCGCCCGATACCCCGCATGCGGCCCGCACCGGTAACCACCGCCACTTTGCCGTCAAATTTGCCCATCACTGCCTCCGCTGAAGTATGAAGACGCTTACCGGTCCCCACGGCTGCTTGGATTGTACCACCGGCTTGTTTGTCTCGAACGAAGCCTGCTCGCCACTAAGCCGGAGCCTGTAGGGGAGATCGGATGGACAAGCCGCCCAAGCCAACGTAACATGCCCCACGGGGCACTCCCACCGTCAAGCTCCCCTCCAGTCAACCGAATTTAAAGCGTGGTCAATATGGTGGATTACCGGATAGGCGTGGACATCGGCGGCACCTTCACCGATGTTGTCTTCCTGTCCAGCGGCGGGCATGTCCTGGCGAGGAAGGTCGCCAGCACTCCGGACGACTATAGCCGGGCAGTTCTGGAGGCCATAGATAATGGCGTGAAAGAACTGGGCATCGGGCCGGATTCCGTGTCGGAAGTGAGCCACGGCTTCACCGTCGCCACCAACGCCATCATTGAGAACAAGGGAGCCAAAACCGCCCTGATCACCACCGAGGGATTTCGGGATGTTCTGGAGCTACGCCGAAACCGAGTCCCCAGGCTGTACGACCTCTACTACGAAAAGCCCCCGGCCCTGGTCACACGCCAGCTACGCTTGGAGGTGCGGGAGCGCCTGAATTTCCAAGGCGAAGTCCTGCGTCCCCTGGACAATGCCGACGTCGACAAGGCCGTCGACCGTATCTTGGAAGAGGAAGTTGAGGCGGTGGCGGTGTGCCTCCTTCACTCATACGCCAACCCGGACCACGAACAACAGATCGGCCAAGTGATTCGGCAACGTGCTCCTGATGTGATTCTCACCCTTTCCAGCGATCTGCTGCCGGAGATGAAGGAATACGAGCGCACCAGCACCACGGTGATCAACTGCTACGTCCGCCCGGTAGTGGAGCGCTACCTAGGCCGGCTGATCGAAGGGCTACAGAGGATGGGCATAAGTGTGCCATTGGTGGTGATGCAGTCCAACGGAGGGTTGGCCACCTCCAGCATAGCCATGGAGAAGCCGGTTTACTGCATCGAGTCTGGCCCCGCCGCAGGGGTAGTGGGGGCTTACCACTTGGGTAGCCGTCTAGGTTTGGACGATCTGATGACCTTGGATATGGGTGGCACAACGGCCAAGGCGTCCATAATCGAAAACGGGGAGATACTTCAAGCCCCGGAATATGAGGTCGGCGGGGACATAAGCGCGGGTCACCGGCTCTTGCGAGGCTCGGGTCACATCCTTCGAGTGCCGTCCATAGACCTTGCGGAAGTGGGAGCCGGTGGAGGCAGCATCGCCAGCGTCGATAGGGGCGGTTCCATCAGGGTTGGCCCTCAAAGCTCTGGAGCAGTGCCTGGTCCCGCCTGCTATCGCCAAGGAGGCCAGGACGCTACCGTCACCGACGCAGACGTTCTGCTGGGCTATCTGAATCCCGAATACCTGCTTGGTGGGGACTTTCCCATCGACCGGGATCTGGCGGAGGAGGCGATCACTAGGAACGTGGCCATGCCTTTGGGAATCTCGGCGGTCGAGGCTGCTCAAGGCATTCACCTGCTGGTTAACTCCAACATGGCTCGAGCTCTGCGAGCGGTGTCCAGCGAACGGGGCCGGGACCCCCGCCGGTTCGTCCTCTTTTCCTTTGGTGGCGGCGGGCCGGTTCACGCGGCTGGATTGGCGGAAATGTTGGACATCAGCCGGATGGTGGTGCCCCCCTTTCCCGGAGTGTTCAGTTCTTTTGGCTTGTTGCTTGCCAACGTGGAGCACCACTTTGTCCGCACCTACTTCAAGACCTTCGACCAGCTTCAAGTATCTGACCTCGCCGAGATTCTCGATGGTCTCTGGGAGGAGGGACGGCAACAGCTACGGGCCGAAGGGTTCGCCGATTCCGCTCAGCAGATCGTTACCCAGGTCGACATGAAATATAAAGGGCAGGTTTCGGAGCTGACGGTCTTGATGCCGCCGGGGAAAGTCACTCAGAGAACCCTTTCCGAACTTGGAGAGGTGTTCGCCGAGGAGCACGTGAAGAGTTTCGGCTACAGGACAGACGCGCCCTATCAGATGGTCAACCTGCGAGTGATCGCCCGCGGTTTGTCCCAAGAATCGCGGACTCCGGAGCGTTTGGATCTACCGGTGTCTGATCGAAATGGGCCTTCTAAACGCCAGGTGTACTTCGGCGGCGACACCGGTTGGATCGACACTACGGTGATCGACCGTGGCGGACTGACTGACATCCCGGCCGACGGGCCGTTGATCATTGAAGAATACGACTCGACCACCGTGGTCCCTCCCCGATGGCGAGTGTCGGTCGACTCGTGGCGAAACATTATCCTGGAAAGAGGCACGTAAAGGAGATCAGTATGCGCCGTGCCACGGACGCGGTCACCAGGGAAATCATCAAGAACGCATTGATGAGCGCCGCCGATACCATGGCCTTGACGGTGGTGCGTACCGCTCGCTCGGCGGTCATCAAGCACGGCATGGACTTCTCCACGTCCATATTCACTGCCGAAGGAGAGCAGGTTGCCCAAGGACTTACCCTCCCTCCTCACCTCGGTTCAATGGCGCCGGCGTTGGAGGGAGTGATGAATGCCTTTGGCGACGATGTCCATCCTGAAGATATCTTCGCCAACAACGATCCCTACGAGGGAGGCAGCCACCTGCCCGACATCTTCTTGTTCAAGCCGATATTCGTTAACGACGCCCTATTTGGCTGGAGTTGTTGCATCGGGCACCAAACGGACATCGGAGGCCGGGTGGCCGGAGGCAACGCTTGCGACAACACGGAGATCTATCAGGAAGGTCTCATTATCCCTCCGTTGAAGCTTTATGACCGGGGGAACTTGAATCAAGCAGTTTGGCGGATCCTGGAAAAGAATGTGCGAGTGCCGGAAATGGTTCTAGGCGATGTTCAAGCCCTGCTGGCTGCCGTTCGGTTTGGCGAGCGTGACCTATTAAGGCTGGTCGGCGAGTACGGTGTGGAAGAAATGAAAGATTACATGGCTGACATCCTGGACTCCACCGAGCAACTTACCAGGGCGGAGATCAGCTCTCTGCCTCATGGCGAATGGGAATTCACCGACTACATCGACAACGACGGCATCGATCCCCAGCCGATAGCCATTCATGCCAAGGTCAAGATCGACGGGGATGAAGTATTCGTTGACTTCAGCGGGACCTCACCCCAAGCCAAGGGCTCGATCAACCCCAACTTTGCTTACACCAAGTCAAACGTTTACGCTGTTTTCAAATGCTTGATCGACCCGGCCATCCAGTCGAACAGCGGCTTCTTCCGAGCGTTTAATATCACCGCTCCCGAAGGCTGCTTCGTGAATCCCCAGCATCCGGCGCCCGTGGCGGCTCGGGGCCTGGCCGGATTCCGAATATGCCACACCCTGTTCGGGGCGATGGCTCAGGCGATGCCCGAAAAGGTACCCGCGGCGTGGGGCGGCGGAGAGGTCGGAATCAGCTTTGGTGGCTACGACCAGAACCGCAAGGCCTGGGTCTACCTGGAGTTCGACAACGACGGACCCCGAGGCGGCGGTCCCCATATCGATGGCGCCGACGGTTTGTCCTCTCCGGTGCTGAATATGGCCAACACGCCGATAGAAAGCATCGAGTCGGAACAGCCGCTGCTTATCGAACGGTTTGGCTTGTATCCCGACACGGCAGGGGCCGGTAAGTTTCGCGGCGGGCTGAGCCTGATCCGCGATTTCCGCATCCTGGCCGATGAAGCCACCTTCCAACTCCGCACGGACCGCACCGACTTTCTGCCGTGGGGAGTGCAAGGCGGCAAGCCGGGGACGCCGACGCGTAACTACCTCAACCCCGACACCGACCTGCAAGAGTTACCCGGCAAGTACCTGACGACGCTAAAGAAAGGCGACGTTTACCGGGTGATTCAGGCTGGCGGCGGTGGTTACGGCGACCCCTTAGACCGGGACGTTTACGCCGTGCTGGACGATGTCCAACAGGAGAAACTAACTTTGGATCACGTTCGCCGTGAGTATGGAGTTGTCATAGATCCTGGAACCCTGGAGTTTGATCTCATAGCCACCGAGGCACTACGTGGAGAGATGAGGGTTCGAGAAGGGGAGAA
>JAKUQE010000051.1 GCA_022450395.1 Dehalococcoidia bacterium
AAGAGTGATCTGCTGGTTGCCTACGTTGACCGACGGTCCCAATGCCCGTTGCAACGCTATCTTGGCGCCACCCACGGGCACTTTCAGATGCAGCACAAAGCCTTCGCCGCTTTGCAAGATAGAGTCGATGCCAAGGCCCCCGGCGGATGCCCTAAAATCGGCTAGAGTCAGTAGATTCTCCACCTCTTCGGGGGTGGGGCCAAACCGGTCGCGGAGTTCTTGCCTCAGCGCGGGCACTTCGCTGCGGTCTTTGAGCCGCGCCACCCGCTGGTAGATCGCTAGGCGGGAAGGCATGTGGGGAATGTAACTGTCCGGGATGTGGGCTGTCAGGGGAAGTTCCATCCTTGGCAAGTCGGGCACGAACTCGTCTTCGGATGGGGTTTCTTCGCCTTGCTCTCGCTGTAGTTCGGCGATGGCTTCTTTCAGCAGTTGGCTGTACAGGTCCAGGCCCACCTCCCGGATATGGCCGCTCTGGGAAGTACCCAGCAGGTTGCCTGCGCCGCGAATCTCCAAGTCTCGCATTGCGATGCGAAACCCGGAACCCAGCTCCGAAGCCTCCAATATGGCCTGCAGGCGGCGCTCGGCTGCCTCGGTTATCCGCCTTCCCTTGGGCACCAACATGTAGGCGTAAGCTCGGTGTTCGCCGCGGCCGATACGGCCCCTTAGCTGGTAAAGCTGGGACAAACCGAAACGGTCGGCCCGGTCTAAGATCAGCGTGTTGACGTTGGGCAGATCTAGCCCGGATTCGATGATGGTGGTGCACACCAGAATATCGGCTTCCCCAGCGGAGAATGCCACCATTACGTCTTCCAGATCCATTTCGGGCATCTGACCATGGCCTATTATGATGCGGGCCTGTGGGACCAGTTCTCTCAGATCGGCCGCCACTCGGTCGATGGTCTTTACCCGGTTGTGCAGGAAGAATATCTGGCCGCCGCGCTCCATCTCTCGTAGGATGGCTTCTTTTATCAGGTCTTCGCTGTATTCGGACACAAATGTTTTAATCGGCAGGCGGGCTTCCGGCGGAGTGTCCATGGTGCTAAGGTCGCGGATGCCGGACAGGGCCTGGTTAAGGGTTCTGGGGATGGGAGTGGCGCTCAAAGTCAGTACGTCCACTTCCTTTCGAAGCTGCTTGAGTCTTTCTTTGTGGGCAACGCCGAATCGTTGCTCCTCGTCCACCACCGCCAAGCCCAGGTTCTTGAATGAGACATCCTTCTGCAACAGACGGTGGGTGCCGATAACGATGTCCAATTTGCCCGATCTAAGATCCTCCAAGACTTCTTGTTGTTCCTTGTGGGTTCGGAACCGGCTTAGAACGTCCACGGTGATGGGAAAGGGGGCCAGGCGTTCGCTGAAAGTGGCGTAGTGCTGTTGGGCCAAAACGGTGGTGGGCACCAATAGACCGACCTGCATGCCGTCGTTCACCGTCTTGAAAGCGGCCCTCAAGGCCACCTCTGTCTTGCCGTAGCCCACGTCTCCGCAGATCAGCCTATCCATGGGCTTGATCTGCTCCATGTCGGCCTTAACCTCGTTGATCGCAGTGGCCTGGTCTGGGGTTTCTTCGAATGGGAAGGAGTCTTCCAACTCTTGCTGCCAGACAGTGTCCTGGCTAAATTCGTGGCCTTTGGCAACTTGGCGCGAGGCGTGGAGGGTCAACAGCTCTTGGGCCATTTCCCGCGTGGCGCCCTTAACCTTCTCCTTGACCCTGGCCCACTCGGCGGACCCCAAGCGCGTAAGGTTGGGCGGCTGGTCTTGGGCGCCCACGTAAGAAGTCACACGGTCTAGGTGTTCCGTGGGCACGTAGAGCTTGTCGTTTTCGGCGTACTCCAGCACCAGATACTCTTTGTCTTCGTCGCCCTCGCCCATTCGGGTGGTGCCAGAGAATCGGGCCACGCCGTGGTCGATGTGCACCACGTAGCTGCCGGTAACCAGGTCCGACAGGGCCGCGATCTGGTTGCCCGGCTCGGTGGTCTGGCGCCGGCGGTAGCGGCGCTCTTTGACGGAGCCAAACAGTTCGGCATCGGTCAACAAAACAAGGGAAGCGGCGCCATCCGCCTCACTGTCGCTAGCGTGGGAATCCAGAGTCCAGCCTTCCCGAAGAGCCCCTTGCACCAGGTAGATTCCTCGCCGTTGCGGTCGCTGGTCTACGCTGGAAGTTACCGTCGCGGTGACCCCTTCCTGCTCCAATATTTCAGCCAGACGGCGTCCATGCTGGGTAACCGCTACTATTGCCTTGCCCTCGGTGGCGTACCGCTTGGCATCATTGGCCAACTGCTCCAGCCTGCCGTAGTAAGAGACTGCCGGCTTAAACAGCGTGTCCTCGGTTTCGCTTAGCCAGCTATGGAGGTGCAATCTGGACCGGGATTCCAATTTCTCGGCGAACTCTGTCCAAGTGAAAGATGGAGCGGGGAAGTTTCGCGGCAATTCGCCACGCTCCTCTCTGCTGGAGCGCATGCGGACGAACCGCTCCTCCAACTCCTGGGCCTCTCCTTCGATCAGCCCGGGCCGTTCTAGGACCACCAACCCGTCGTCGGCCAGATACTCCAAGATGTTGGTTTCGTTCAGCAGACCGTTGTAAAAGGACAGAGTCTCTACATTGGGCGCGGTGAACAGCGTCACCAGTTCGTCTTCGATGCGTTCCTGAATCTCTTGGTCGCACCGGGTGAAGTCCAGTTGTTCGATGAGACCCTCCACCCGGTTCCGGTCCACCGTATTGGGAAGCTGTTCCCTGGCCGGGATGATTCTCACCTCGCCTACGGCGTCCAGAGAGCGCTGGGTGCGGGGATCAAACGTCCGTATCGTATCGATCTGGTCGTCCCACAGCTCGATGCGAAAAGGAAGGTCAGAGTGGGACGGGAAGACGTCGATGATGCCGCCCCGGTGGCTGAACGTGCCTGGGACTTCCACGACCGGCTCGCTCCGGTAGCCCAGTTCCACCCACCGGACCAGCAAGTCGTTCAGACGTATCCGCTCCCCGGTCTTCCAGGAGTTCCCGTTGGCTCCGTTAGACTCGCCGCCGGACATAACGTTGGGGGGCAAAGTCGGACGCAAGGCAGCATTGACCGAAGCCACTACCAGGGGCGGCGTTGGCCCTGAGTCTCCTTTGGGGCGGCGCGACAATGCCAGCGCCGCCAGCGCCTCCAGACGCTGATTGCTGGTGTTGGCGTCAACGGCCAGTCGTTCAAAGGGAAGGACTTCAGGCTCCGGTAGCAGGTACACCGGCTCGTCGTCACCCAGGTAAGTAAGGAGTTGGTCGTGGAGTCTCCGGGCATCTTCCGGGCGTGGCGTGATGACCAGGACCGGAGTTCGGAGGCGGTCCCAAATGGCGCCGATGTAAACCGGCGCGGCGCCTTGGCGGGCCGTTATCTGAGGAGGAGGCCCCTCGCCCCCGATGCCTTCCAGCAGGCGAGAGAAGCCGGGATGACTATTTACCGTGGATAAGACGCCTTTTAGAGGCATTGGCTCACGTATCGAATCAAATTTTGTAACATCGCCCTTCGATTTTCCCGTGGTCGGTAACCGGATGACACGCCCAAGAGGGCTGGCGAACGGCGCCAGCCCATTAAACATATTCTATTGGATATATCGTGGCGCAACAAGGTGGCAAACGGCCGGGTTTGGCGTCGTTAGGAAGCAAGTTTGAGAACGGACCCATGCTATAATTGGGTACCCACAGCCTTGAGCAATCAGCTATTGAAGGGGTCCTTCTCCGTGTCTGGCGTATCCCATATCCATACAGATTCTTCCCTAGAGGAAGCGGTATCCAAACCGCTGCCGTACCGGCGGATCGTGGTCAAGGCGGGCACCAGTGTTTTGACCGCCGGTCCGGATCATCAAGCTCTGGACGTGGCAGTGATGGCTGATCTGGCGCGCCAGATCAGCCAGCTTCGGTCCTTATCGGCGGAAGTGATGCTGGTTACTTCGGGAGCGATAGCTGCCGGTCAAGAGGGCCGGGGTGCGGGCCGGGTGGCTTCAGACATCCCTTCCCGGCAGGTCCGGGCCGCCATCGGACAGAGCCGGTTGATGCACACCTATCAGGAACTGTTTGAGGTCCACGGATTGCAGGTTGCCCAAGTACTGTTGACGATCAAAGACTTGAACGACCGCCAATCGTATCTGAATGTGCGAAACACCCTGCAGGGTTTGCTGAACCTGGGGGTTGTCCCAATCCTGAACGAAAACGACGTGGTGGCGGTTGACGAGATCGGAGAAGTGTTCGGTGACAACGATCGATTGTCGGCATTGGTGGCCAATCTGGTGGACGCCGATCTTCTGGTGATACTGACAGACATCGATGGTCTGCATACGGCAGACCCGAATCTAGACCCCGAGGCCCGGCTGTTGCCAGTGGTGGAACGGGTCGACGAGGACATAGAGGCCTTGGCTGGAAAAGACCGCAACCCCTGGGCCCGGGGAGGGATGGCCACCAAGATCGATGCAGCCCGGCTGGTCACCACCTCCGGCATAACAATGGTCATGTGCCACGGCATGACCGAAGACAGCGTGTTGCGGGCGGCCCGAGGCGACGAGATCGGCACGATGTTCCGGCCAGCCGCGGAGAAACTGGAAGCCCGGAAGCGGTGGATGTTGGGAGCTGTCTCCCATCGGTCGGCCGTGGCCGTTGATCAAGGAGCCGCCGCCGCTCTGCGGCAGAACAACCGCAGCTTGTTGCCCGCGGGTATAACCGAAGTAACCGGTGATTTTGAGCGGGGAGATATCGTTTATATCGTCGCTGCCGGCGATCGGCGTATCGCTTGCGGAATAGCCAACTACGGCTCGGCGGACATCAAGCGTATTCAAGGTATTCGGTCCGACGATATCCAAGAGATGCTGGGCTACCACTACGGCCCGGAGGTCATCCATCGCGACAACCTGGTGCTGATCTAGGGGAGCGCAATGAAAACTAACACTGTAGAAGACCTGTTGGAGCAGGGCCGGGACGCGCGAGCCGCGTCTAGGATATTGGCCCGGCTGTCGAGCAATATCAAGAACCAAGCCCTCCTAAACATTGCCGAAGCGTTGGAGACCCAGCAGGATGAAGTGCTGGAGGCCAACGAGATCGACCATCGGTCGGCCCAGTCCGACGGCTTAAGTGAAGCCATGCTGGACCGGCTCCTATTAACCGGAGACCGGCTCTTGGGAACGGCTGCCGAGGTACGCGGCGTGGCTGCACTTCCCGACCCAATAGCCGAAACTATGGATATGACTACCATGTCCAACGGTTTGAAGATTGGCAAAAAACGAGTTCCCCTGGGCGTGATCGGCAGTATCTACGAGAGTCGCCCCCACGTCACGATAGACATCTCGGCGCTTTGTCTGAAATCGGGCAACGCCTGCATGCTGCGGGGCGGAAAAGAGAGCCTGCGCTCTAACACCGCCTTGGCCAAACTGGTGCGTAAGGCCATCGGCGATGCCGGGGTGCCGGAGGATGCCGTCCAGTTTGTGGATAACCCGGACCGGTCCCTGGTGGATGCCATGTTGGGAATGAAGGACCATATCGACCTGCTGATACCCCGGGGCGGAGACGGTCTGATCCGGTTTGTAGCCGAAAACGCCACCATGCCGGCGGTAACCGGCGGGATCGGCGTCTGCCACACCTACATCGACCGGGGCGCCGAGTTGGACATGGCCGCCAGAATCGTATTCAACGCCAAGACCCAGCGGCCTTCGGTGTGCAACGCGTTGGACACGATCCTGGTTCATGTTAATGCCGCCCCCGCCTGTCTACCCCGAATCGTCGAAGAACTGACCGCCGCCGGAGTGGAACTGCACTGCGATCACCGGGCCTTGAGCATCTTGGGACCTCAATCAACCGGCGGCGGGGAATCGCCGGGCGGCAAGATATTGCCCGCCAATGAAGAGGACTGGGGCCGGGAGTTTTTGTCCATGACTGCCGCCGTCAAGATAGTCGATTCTCTGGACGACGCCTTGGATCACATCGAGACCTACGGGTCCGGCCACTCAGAGGCGATAATCACCGAAGACTATTCAGCGGCCATGCGGTTCCTGGACGAAGTGGACGCCGCCGCGGTGTTCGTCAACGCCAGCACCCGGTTTAACGATGGTGGCCAGTTTGGCTTGGGAGCGGAAGTGGGCATCAGCACCCAGAAATTCCACGCCAGAGGCCCCATGGGCCTAAAGGAACTCACTTCCTACAAGTGGGTGATCATGGGCGACGGTCAGGTCAGAGAATAGGACGGGAGGCTGGCTGTGCCGGATTTTACCTTCGAGCGCGAGGTCCGCACCCCTTTTTCCGAAGCCTACACTATCCAGCAAGGCGACCGGCAAGTCGGCAGGCTTGATATCCACTTCACCGACGAAATGGTCCATGTTGCCCTGGCCGTTGATGAGAGCCTTACCCAAGAAGCTATCCAGGAGATCATCGAAACCGTCGATGAAGACATGGTCGACGCCTTGGGAATCGCTCGTGAGGGCTTCGTGGTCCATGTCTTCCAAGGCCGGGAAGTGGGCGTATTCGGCGACGAGGATTTCGGAAAAAACGGCGCCGACGGCTAAATTCTGACTACTCGGTGGAATGCGTTCATCTTTCTGGTTAAAATAGCGTCATGAGCCAGCCAGCGCCCAGACCAGACCGAACCGCGTCCATCTCTCTTAATTCCAGCGTGTTCGTTGGCCGCCAGCAAGAAATGGTGGCGCTCAAATCTGCCCTGGATGATGCTATTTCTGGCCAAGGGCGTCTCGTCATGCTCTCCGGGGAACCGGGGATCGGCAAGACCCGCACCGCTCAAGAATTAGCTGCCTATGCCAAAGAGCACGGCGCTCAGGTGCTCTGGGGCTGGTGCTACGAAGAGGGCTCCTTTTCATTGCCTTACCTTCCCTTCGTGGAGGCCTTGCGGGACTACGTACTGTCGCGCGAAACCGATGACATTCGTCAGGAATTGGGCACGGGGGCCTCTGATGTGGCGCGCATCGTCCCTGAGGTCAGAGATAAACTGCAGGTCGAGCTCCGGCAGCCGGGAGACCCCGAAGAAGACCGCTACCGTCTACTACAGGCGGTCAGCGAATTTCTCCGTAGTGCCGCCTCCGCCCAACCGCTGCTCCTGGTGCTGGAGGACCTGCACGACGCCGACCGAGGCACTCTGGATCTGCTCACCCACCTCGCCCGCAACCTGGCTGGGTTCAGACTAATGGTATTGGGAACCTACCGGGACGTGGAAGTGGACCGGACCCACCCGCTATCGGGGGCCTTGGCAAATCTAAGTCGAATATCAAGCTTTAGCCGGGTACTGCTACGGGGCCTAGCTGTCGACGAGGTCCAAAGGATGGTTGAGGCCGCTGCGGGACAGGAAGTGCAGTCGGGACTGACTGTAGCAGTTGGGCGTCAGACCGAGGGGAATCCCCTGTTCGTCCAGGTGGTCCTGCGCTACTTAGTGGAAGAAGGCCTGTTGGTCCGGCAAGAAGGAAGCCGGGCTGGGCCGGGGGAGGCATCTGTTGAAGGAGTAGCTGGCCGGATACCCGAAGGTCTAAGAGATGTGATCGGCAAACGCCTCTCCCGATTGAGTCAAAAGTGCAATCGGCTGCTTGCCGTTGCTTCGGTTATTGGGCGGGAGTTTCCCTTGGCACTGCTCCAGAGCGTGGCCCAGGTGTCAGACGAGGAGTTGGATGCCTCCCTGGAAGAAGCACAGAACGCCGTAGTGATCGAGGAACGCTCCTCGATGGTAGGCATAGTGAACTATTCGTTCGCCCATGCCTTTTTCCGCCAAACGATGTACGAAGAGATAATAGCGCCCCGGCGCTTGCGCCTGCACCAGCAAGTGGCCCGCACCATGGAGCAGCAATATCAGGCTCGCCTCGAAGAACATGCGGTGGAGCTGGCGGAGCACTTCTCCCACTCCTCAGACCCCTCGGACCTGGCCAAGGCCATTGAGTATGGGGAGATGGCAGCCCGGCGGGCCACGGCGGTCTACGCTTACGGGGAAGGAATAGGCCACCTGGAGCGCTGCTTGCAAGTACAGGAAGTGCTGGACCCTGACGACAGGGAGAAGCGGTGCGACCTGCTACTGGCCCTGGGAGATACTCTTGGCTTGGCCGGGGAGACTCGACGGGTCGTAGACGTGGTTGCGCCCGAGGCGCTGTCCCTAGCCGAGGACTTGAGCGACAGCATACGTGCCTACCGGGCCTGCCAGCTGGCCGTATTGTGGATTACCAACTCCGGAGATACGAGAGCCTATGGCACCTCTGAAACGGCGCAGTGGGTGGAGCGGGCGGACCAGTACGCTCAGCCGGGTACAGTTGAGCGTGCCGAGACAGATAGGGGTTTGGGGCTTGTGAGCTTCTACAGTGGCCGCTCCAAGCAAGGAGTTGATCACGTAGGCAAGGCCCTGGAGTTGGCTCGCCGCCTGAACGATCCCGAGACCTTCTGGCAAGTCGCTGGTAGCTGGCTATTTTTGGCTACAGCGCCCCAGCATGAAGAAGAGGCCCTGCGTCTGGCGGAGGAACTGGCGGCCCAGCCCCGCCCGGGGGTAAGCGTGCCAAGGCTAGGCTTGATATTAAGTTTTATCGGCTCCACCTTCCTTGCCTGGGGGCAACGCGGGCGTGCCGAAGAGGTGTGGCGCGAACTGGATGAGCTGGCTCAGCGCACCGGGCAGGCGACCGCTCTGATGTGGTCGATGTTAGCTAATGCCATCCTGGCCTCTCTGGACGGGCGTCTGGAGGACGCCTTGGCGACGGGCCAGAGCATCGCGACTCGCGGCGGTGAGCTGGGAATCTCTGGCCAATTATCAGGCTTCGCCAGGGTAAGGCCGCTGCTGTACTTGGGGAAGGGCGATGATGCCCTTGATATCGTAGGGTTGCCCCCCCACAGGGCCTGCTGCCTGGCGCACTTGGGCCGCCAACAGGAGGTAACGGCTTTGCTGGAGGAGCTGGTGCTGGACCGCCCGGACTTTGGCTCAGATGACGACGAGACCAGGACTGAGCGCGATATCTCGATGCTGGAGGCTGCCGTGCTGGTGGGGCACCGGGAAGCGGCCAGCCTGCTGCTGCGCCGGTTTGCGGGCACCGGGTTGCGCGTAACCGGCTATATTCATAACACCTGCATAGCCCGCCACCTAGGGGCCGCGGCGGCGCTCTTGGGCCGGGCCGACGAAGCCCGCGGTTATTACCATACTGCCCTAGAGGTCTGCCGGGAGATGCCTTTCCGCCCGGAGGAAGCTCTGACCCACCTCCAGCTCGCAGAGCTGCTCCTGGACCCTTCAACAGGCCCTGCCCTGAGCGGAGCCGAAGGATCAGCCCAAAGCAAGGATCAGGCGCGGGCCGAAGCTCTGGAGCACCTGGACACCGCCATCGCCGAGTTCCTTGAAATGAAGATGCAGCCGTCCCTGGAGCGAGCTGTCGCCCTACAAGACAGAGCCAAGGCCGGACCGGTCAGAGCCCCGATCTATCCCGCCGGGCTGTCCCAACGGGAAGTAGAAGTCCTGCGACTGATCTCTGCGGGTAAGACCGACCGGGAGATCGCCGAAGAACTGTTCATCAGCTTCCGAACCGTCGGCAACCACGTTAGAAACATCCTGAACAAGACCAATACCGCCAATCGCACCGAAGCGGCGACCTTCGCCGCCCATCAAGGCCTGACCTAGCCGCTCCCTCCGTCCTCCCCTCCCTCCTTTGCCAACCTAATACGACGCTGAACCTCTCGGTCGCCCCACTCCGGAATTTACTACCTCCAGATCTAACTCAGTCTCTAGGCCCCCATTTATTTAGTGGTTTGCGCATCTCCGTTCCCCCAATAGGTAGTACTACCTATTGCCTTGGACTTTCCGCACCCATGTTCTATTCCAGAAAATGACGAATCTTCTGGATGTGCGCCTGCCGGACCGCCGGTTACTGTAGTTTTGTCACGAACAACAACGGACTGGTTCCCACGCCACCAAGAAAAAACGGGACAGCCCGGCAGAAAGGTAAACAGGAGGGAGAGATGAAAACCACCATCAAACGGTTACTGGACCCCAGGCAGCAAACCAAAGGTAACACCACATCAAGTAATGGAAAGGAGAGCGAGATGAAAAACCGAATGATCAGCAAGAAGGCGATCCTAGGATTGGCGATAGGCACCGGATTGATCGCAGGATTCAGCGTGTTGTTGAGCGGCGCAGAGACCCGAGCATTCAACCCCGCGGAGACGGCCAATTCCGTCAATGCCGGAATGGTCATCGACGAGAGCCAGGAGGTAGGTGGCTACCCGGCCTCCAAGCGGACCCAGGTCCAGGGAATGGTCATTGACGAGAGCCAAGAGGTAGGCGGCTACCCGGCATCTAAGCTGACTCCGGTCCAGGGGATGGTCATTGATGAGAGCCAGGAGATTGGAGGTATCTAGAACACGACGTCTCATTCTCCTACACTCTTTGTCGCGTTCCCTTGTGGTGGGGGAACGCGACAAAGTATTATCCGCCCCGCAGAGGGCCAACGAAACGGACTTAGGTCCTGGAGGGGGTCATCGACGAGAGCCAAGAGGTAGGCGGGCCTAGAGGTAAGGTTTCATTTCCCGGCACTCAGTTGCCGGCCCAAGGAATCTCCCGGCCACGAGGCTAAGTCTCGTGGCTTTTTTCGTTGGTCAAGCCCGAATCCTGATTTTGGACCTGGCCTCTGGACCGAGTGGGTGTCACCAAATCAGGTGGCAATTAGCAGGACCAGTTCGTATTTCAAGTGTTGATCGCTTTACGATTGTGTCTAGAATCGCCCATTAACTCAGATTTCCCCCAGCACGGCGACGATTTGATCCACTGATGTCCGGTCATGGGGCGCTCCACTCCGGTACTCGTACCGGACAGTCCCGGCAGCATCGATGACAAAGTCGCCCCCCAATTGCAGGAAGTCGCTTCTGCGGAAGTGGTACGTCTGTCCGGCGGCCAGCAGCTTGACGTAGGCCCAGATCGTACCGGGTCCGAAGATCCGGCTCAGTTTACCGGAGCTCAGGCCGTAAGCCCGGTATGTGTCTTTCTCCGGGTCTGAAAGCACTGGAAAGGGGAGTTGCATCTGCCGTGACATCTGGAATAGCCGGTCTCGGGACTCGAATGAAACCCCGACTAATACCCCGCCAAGGGTCTTAATCTCGGCATACCGCTGCCGCAACTGCGACAGGTGATCTCGTCAAGGTAGTCAAGCGAAATGGCGCAGAAACACCAGGACAACCTTGTTCCCTCGGAGGTCCTGGAGAGAGACTAGGTCGCCTTCGGTGTCGGGCAGGCTAAATTCCGGCGCGGTCTGATTCAGCAAAGAGGAGGGCGATTGCGGCATCATGGCAGGTCATTATACCCAGGGATCTAGATTGAAACCATAAAACTGCCTACATCTGTACGTCTGGGCGCTCCGTTGGCAAATCGAACGTCTGGTACCTATAATTATCCCACCCGATATGGTGATCGATAGCCACTGTCATATCCTCCCGCCGAGCTTTCAAGACCGCCGTTCCCAGTTGTCGCTCCGGGACGCCACTTTTGCTGGTATCCTCGCCAGCGATGACGCCGTGCTCGCCAGCGCTGAAGCCCTGTTGGCCGACATGGACCTGGATGGGGTGGAGCATTCAGTGGTGATGGGCATGGGCTGGACGGACTTCCAGATAGCCCAAGAAGCCAATGACTACATAATTCAGTCGGTGGCTACACATCCCGGTAGGTTAACCGGTTTTTGCTCGGTCAATCCAAACTGGGGCGGCGAAGCAGTGGCCGAGGTGGAGCGTTGCACCGCGGCCGGCTTGAAGGGCATCGGCGAGCTTCATCCTGATACCCAGGGGTTTGACCTATCCGATGGTCCGACGATGGCGCCATTGATGGAAGCGGCAGACCGGTTGGGCCTTCCCGTGCTGGTTCATGCCTCGGAGCCGGTGGGCCACAAGTATCCGGGGAAAGGACAGACTACTCCGGACAAACTTTACCGCTTCATCGAAAATTTCCCGTCCAACGTCATAATTTGCGCTCATTGGGGCGGTGGGCTGCCATTCTATTCGTTGATGCCGGAAGTGCCTCAGGTTTTGGAAAACGTTTACTTCGACACCGCGGCATCTCCCTTCCTTTACCGGGCCGATGTGTTTGCCGCCGTGACCGGCCTGGTAGGCGCGGACAAGATTCTCTTCGCCACGGATTACCCCCTGATTCGAGCTCGGCGTTTGTTAGGGCAGGTCGAAGAGGCCGGTCTGTCTCCAGCGGATCAAGAATCCATTTTGTCCGGGAATGCCGCCCGATTGTTCGGTCTGTAGCCGAGGTTAGTTTGGAAGAATTCGTGACTCTGTCCGACTACCTGGAAGTGGGATTGGACATCGTATTCGTGGGTCTGAATCCTTCCTTGCCTTCGGTGGCTGTGGGCCACTACTTCGCCAATCCGCGTAACCGGTTCTGGCCGGCCTTTAACAGATCGGATCTGGTGGCTCGGGAGCTGACTCCTGAGCAGGACGGCAGCCTCCTGGCGGATCGCATCGGGTTTACCGACGTGGTGAAGCGCCCAACCGCCATGGGGTCTGGACTGAAAGCGGCCGACTTCCGCTTTTGGTCGCCGGTACTAAAGGACAAATTGCTGAAGTATCAACCCCGTATCGCCTGTTTCCATGGCGTCACCGCGTATAATGCCTACCTTCGCTATACGGAGGATGTACGAGAAAACGCCGAGCTGGGCCTGCAAGAACGCACCGTCGGGGACACTCGCGTTTTCGTGACGCCCAACCCCAGCCCGGCCAACGCGACCTATTCCCTGGACGACTTGGCTGGATGGTACCGCCGTCTTAAGAGCTTGCGGGAAGAATTAGCCGGCTGATGGTTAGGGGACCGGCGATCAGGGTTTTTATCGCTCTGGAGATATCCAATGCGGCTCGTTCGTCGATTTCCGGCGCGATCGAAGGTTTGAGGGCGGCGATACCCCGTGGCGTGCGGTGGGTTGACCCCGGTGGAATCCACTTGACCCTGAAGTTTCTAGGTAATATCGATCCGGTACGAACGGACAAGATTCTAGAATCGATGGTCCGGGTTGGTCAAGAAGTATCTAGCTTCTCCTTGACTCTGGCCGGATTGGGCGTGTTCCCGAACCAGCGCCAACCCAGGGTGTTATGGGCCGGCGTGGCAGGCGACATGGACCCCTTGACTGGTGTCCAGTTAGGCGTGGAAGAGGCGATGGCAGAGCAGGGATTCGCCAAGGAGAGACGCAGCTTCAACCCGCACCTGACCATCGGGCGGGTCAGAGACGGAGTATCGGCATCGGAGCGGCAGAAGATCGGGGCCTCGGTTACCTTATGCTCCCTTGAACCCACCGAGTCATGGATGGCGGAAACCATGCACCTGTTCCAGACCACATTTACCCCGGATGGATCGATCCACGATATTATAGGGTCCGCTCCCTTGTTGAGACCTCATGGATAGGATAGCCAGGACAATCACTCCCGTGGCTCCATTCGACTTCGANTTGACCGCCGGCTACCTTACCTATTTTCAGGGACGCTACGCCACCGATTCTCTGGTAGATGGAGTATACCGGCGGTTGCTGGACCTGGACGGACGGTTGGTACTGGCATCGGTTTCTTCCGTTGGCAGTCTGGAAGAACCCGAATTGGCTGTCGATCTACAAGGCGAAGGACTAACTTCTCCCGTGGCGGAATCGGCGGCAAACCAAGTTGCCTGGATCTTGGGGGTTGGGCAAGATCTGATGCCCTTCTACGCTCTGGCCCAAAGCGACCCGGCGATGTCGGCCATAACTCGGCGATTCCATGGGCTGCACATGCCGCATACCGCCTCGGTATTTGAAGCCTTGGTGTTAGCTATTCTCGGCCAGCAGATCGCTACCAACGTCGCCCGCATCATCCGCACTTTGCTCATAGAAACCCACGGACCACGTCAAGTCTTCCAGGGCGAAACCTACTATGCGTTTCCCAGGCCCGAAACCCTGGCCGCTCTGCGAGTGGAGGACCTGCGGGGCCTGAAGCTCAGCCAGCGCAAAGCGGAGTACGTCCACGGGATTGCTTGCGCGGCGCTGGCTGACCCAGAAGGCATGGAAGGGCTGCACCGGATGGACGACGAATCGGTGATACAGCACGTAACCAGCATGCGGGGAGTGGGTCAATGGACCGCCCAGTGGCTCTTGATCCGGGCATTGGGCCGTCCAGATGCCCTGCCCCTTGGCGACTTGGCTTTAAGGCGTGTCGTTTCCAGATTGTACTTTCAAGAAGAGCCCCTGAACGACGCCCAAGTGGAAGAGTTCTGCCGCCGGTGGTCGCCCTGGAGGACCTACGCCACCACCTACATGTTCACCGCGATGCGTACGGGGATGGCGTAAAATTGGGATGAACAGTGGCATGATAAAGTTTCATACTCCTGGTAAGTCCAGATTTATGTTGAGGGCACGGTTATGGAAGGGCGTAGGTCGGTGAAAATCACCATTAGTCTCCCTGAAGACGTTTTGGAGTGGGCGAACTCTCTCGCTCGGGAACAGGGATCTAACCGCAGCGCCGTGATCGCCAAATTGTTGAAAAAAGATGAAGAAGAACGAACGAGGGAACTAATGGCGGAAGGGTATGAGGCGATGGGCGAGGAAAACTTGCGGGACGCAGAGGAGTCCCTTGGCCTTACCAGCGAGGTAATGTTACAAGATGGCTAGGCGCGGCGAGATTTATTATGTGGATTGGTCGGCTGGAAGAGGGGCTGAACAAGCGGGAATTCGACCAGCTTTGATAGTCCAGAACGATACTGGCAACCAGTTCAGTCCGACGACGATTGTCGCCGCGATTTCTGCTCAGCGATGTCAGCCCTACCCCTTTCAGGTTCTGGTCATGGGTCAGGAGAGCGGGCTTACCCAGACAAGCGTCATCAAGTGCGAGCAGATACATTCCATCGACCAAGGCCGGTTAGGGAGATTGGTAGGCACGCTTCCGGCCGTCAAGATGGATGAAGCTGACCTGGCTCTGCATCGTAGCTTGGGTCTCGAGCACTAAACCGCTACCTAAACAAACTCATCAGGTTCTTGGGGTTTCGGGAACGGGACAGTTGGCGCATCAATTGATTGCTCAGCCGCTGAGTGCCGCTGTAAAATAGAAGATAGCAAGAAATCCGATCCCGAATGATTGCGGAAAATAATCTTGGCCAGGCGCAAATCAGGATTCACGATCCCGTATTAGGAGGCCCTACACGATGTCTGAATCTAACGAACGTTTTGTCGTAGACGAGAACGGCACTCGAGTTGGTGTCCTCTTGGGAATAGATGATTACACCAAACTTGTTGAGGCATTAGAGGAGCTAGAGAGTATCAGGGCCTATGATGCGGCGAAGAGTTCCGGTGACGAGGCAGTCTCATTCGACGATGCGGTTAGAGAAATTGAGCAGAACCGCTAATGGCCTATGCGGTTTTCATTCTTCGCCGAGCACAAAGAGAATTATCCAGTTTACCAAATCTAGATTACGAACGAGTCCGAGATGCGATTCGTGAACTTGGGGATAATCCTAGGCCAGCCGGATGTCTGCAATTATCTGGGCGCGAAGGATGGAGAATCCGTGTTGGCGTATATAGGGTAATCTACGACGTAGATGACGCAATTGCCGCTGTTACTGTCCTAAACGTAGGCCACCGCCGCAACGTATATCGGTGAAGCCAGCCCCCAGTGTGGTGAATCGGCCTAGGCCGTGACTCCGGGCCCTCTCTACCTAAACAAACTCATCAGGTTCTTGGGGTTTCGGGAGCGGGATAGTTGGCGCATCATTTTTTGCGTCTGGCGGAATTGGTTCAGTAGCTGGTTGATGTCTTGAGGCGTGGTGCCGCTGCCCCGGGAGATGCGGCGGCGGCGGCTGCCGTTGATGATCTCCGGTTTCTGCCGCTCCTCGCGGGTCATTGAGCGGATGATTGCCTCAACTCGCTCGATCTGGCCGTCGTCCAAGGCCCCGGCCTTTAGCTTGGAACTCATCTGGCCCATGCCGGGAATCATTTCCATGATCTGGCTTAGCGAGCCCATCTTTTTGACCGCCTGGATCTGGGTCAAGAAGTCTTCCAAGTCGAAACTGGCCTCGCGGAACTTGCGCTCCATCTCCTTGGCCTGATTCTCGTCAACCGACTCCTGCGCTTTTTCTATCAGGGTCAGCACGTCTCCCATGTCCAGGATCCGGGAGGCCATGCGGTCGGGATAGAAAAGTTCCAGCGCGTCGGGCCGTTCCCCCACGCCCATGTACTTGATGGGAACACCGGTTACCCGGGTCACCGACAGAGCCGCGCCACCTCTAGCATCGCCGTCCATCTTGGTCATAATCAGCCCGGTCAGCGAGACCTTTTCATGGAATCCCTCGGCGGCGTTGACGGCATCTTGGCCGGTCATCGCGTCGACGACCAGCAGGATTTCCTGAGGGGATATGGCGGCCTTAACCTCTTCCAGCTCCTTCATCAGTTCGTTGTCGATCTGGAGGCGGCCTCCAGTGTCCACGATGGCCCAGTGGACCCCCAATTCTTCGGCGCGCTTCATACCGTTCTTGGCAACTTGCACCACGGAGGAAGACGCCGGGTCTTCCGAGTAAACCGGAATGTCCAACTGCTTGCCTAGGGTTTCCAATTGTTGGATGGCGGCCGGGCGGCGCAGGTCGGCGGCGATCAGCAAGGCTTTCCGGTCTTGGCGGCGTAGGGACAAGGCCAGCTTGGCCGCGGTAGTGGTTTTGCCTGACCCCTGCAGTCCCACCAACATAACGGCGTTGGTGGGTTGGCTGGAAGGCATGAGCCGATGTTCGCCTCCGGTCAACAGTGAAGTGAGTTCCTCATGCACGATCTTGACGACTTGTTGCCCAGGAGTGAGGCTCTCCAGAACGTCCGAGCCAAGAGCCCGTTCTTTGACAGCGGCCACGAAATCCCTGGCCACCCGGAAGTTAACGTCCGCCTCCAACAAAGAACGGCGTACCATGCCAAGAGCTTCGTCGATATCTTTTTCGGTCAGCCGGCCCTTGCTGGTCAGCTTGTTCAGGATTCCGGTTAGTTTCTCAGTTAGGTTCTCAAACACGTTTCAGCGTCCTCGCCGTAGTTTTTTGTATCTCTCAGATTCGATTGTAGGCTTGCGGTTGCGTGAGGGTCAAGATGGAGGCATGCCTGTGATAGAATATTCCCGGTCATAGAGGGGTGAGGCGAATGGTAGATAACGTCGAAGTTACACGTTCGAACGGTGCGGCTGACCACTCCGGATACACTCCATCCCGGTCTCTCCCATGATACCCCAGCGTCTCAGCGTCAGGAACTTCCTGTGCTATCGGGAAGACGTGCCTACCCTAGATTTCCGGGGCATCCACGTCGCCTGCCTGTGCGGTCCTAACGGTCACGGCAAGTCGGCCCTACTGGATGCTATTACCTGGTGTTTGTGGGGCGAGGCTCGGGGAAAGACTCAGGACGACCTGATTTCCTACGGCGCCGACGAGTGCCGGGTAGAGCTGGAGTTCCTGGCCAGGGATACTTCTTACCGGGTGATTCGCAGCCGTTCTCGGGCCGGTGGCCGGCGCCGACAGGGTGTGTCCGACTTGCAACTTCAAGTGCTGGGCGAAAACGGCGCGATAGCTATCACCGGAGACCACATTCGCGAAACCCAAGCCAAGATCGAGCAGACCGTGGGCATGGACTACGATACCTTCATCAACTCGGCGTTCTTGTTACAGGGCAGAGCCGCCGAGTTCACCGGCAAAACCCCCGCCGACCGCAAGGCAGTCCTGTCCAAGATCCTGGGATTGGAAGCCTACGACCGGATTCAAGAACGGGCGAAACAGAGGTTGGATGAGGGGAAATCCACCACTTCCGAGATCGAAGGCTCGTTGGGCCGCATGCGGTCTGACCTGGAAAACATCGGCGACCCGTCCATTGAGTTGGCGGAAGTTAAAGAACGGCTGAACAGAGTCAATCTTCAGACAGAAGAAAGCCGTGGACGAGTCGAGGGTCTTCGCGCGCAAGTGGGTGAGCTTGAAACCTTTCGGGAACGTCTGGCGGAGTCAGGAAAGAACATCACCGATATTCGCGGTGATATAGAGCAGCTAGAAGCGTCTCTTTCGACAGGTCAGGGACGTGTCCGGGCGTATCTGGACCTTATCGAACAGGCGGATAACATCAGGCAGGGGTTTGAGCGCCTGGCCTTGGCCCGCCATCGATTCGATTCCTTGGAAGAGGCGCGCGGCCGATATGACCAGCTTGGCGAGAGCAAGAACCAACTGCAAAGGTCCATCGATAGCAGCCGGACGCTATTGGAAGCCAAAACCGCCCAGCTACTGCGCCGCGTGGAAGTGGAATTGCCTCCCAAAGCCGGCGCTGAATCCGAGTTGGCGAGCCAGCGTGCGCAGGTTCAGGACAGGCTGGGCGGCCTTGACCGGGAAAAAGTTCAAGCCGCCGGTCTGCGGGAACGGTTAACCGAGACATCAACTGCCATCGGAGAAGCCCAAAGTATCTCGGAGCGTTACCGGTTGGAAGGCCAGGAGCTTGTGGCCAAGCTGGAGTTCTTACAGCAAACCGGGGGAGAGGAAGCCGTTTGTCCCCTTTGCCAAACATCACTGGGACAGGATGGGTGCGACGCCCTTTCTCATGCCTACAACACCGACATCGAGGCTAAACGGGAGCTATACCGGCAAAACAGCCGGCGGTTGAAGCAGCTTGAAACTGAGAAGTCTGAGGCGGAAAAGGAATGGGGGCAACGGGATCAAGCCCTCACGCTTGCGCTGCGGGAGGGACAGGCCAAGCTGCAGGAGCTTGAATCACGTATTCAAGAATCCCGTGAAGCCCAGAGGATGCTGGACGAGGATCGAAAGCAGATGACGGAGGCTCAATCCTCTCTGAATTCCGGCGAATTCGCCGCCGCTGAACGGTCGGAACTCAAGGCGATCGAAGATCAAATGGTTTCCTTGGGATACGATGAGGATGCCCGCCAGCAAAGCTATGCCGAAACCCGGGACCTGGCGCATTTCGAAGAGCAGAATGGGCAGTTGGCTCAAGCCGAAGCCAACTTGCCTCCTGAGCAAGAGTCGCTAGCCCGCACCCAAGATATCCTCAACCGCCGCCGCGCCGACCTGGAACAGACTCAGCAACGGCGTTTGGCCGACGAACAGGCCATTTCCGAACTTCCCCAGTTGCAAACAAGTCTCAAAGCCGCTGAATCCGATCTGGCCGAACTGGAATCCACTCGGCAGGCCACCACTGCCCGTCTCGGTTATCTTGACGGGGAGTTGCAACGAATGCAGGGGCTCAGACAGGAGGTCAGCAGGGATTCGGCCCGCCTGGCTTCCTTGAAAGAAGACGAAGGGATCTACCAAGAACTGGTTACCGCTTTTGGCCGTCAAGGGATCCAAGCCATGCTGATCGAGACGGTAGTGCCCCGGTTGGAGGAAGAGGCCAACATTCTCCTAGGCCGCATGACCGACAACCGGATGCAGGTGAAGCTTGAGACCCAGCGGGAGCGCCGGAGCGGCCATGGCGACCCCATCGAAACCCTCGAGATCAACGTCAGCGACGAACTGGGACCGCGCAGCTACGAGATGTACAGCGGCGGCGAGGCTTTCCGTATCAACCTGGCCCTTCGCATCGGCCTCTCCAAAGTCCTGGCCCAACGGATCGGCGCTCCTCTGCCCACATTATTCATCGATGAGGGCTTCGGTTCTCAAGATGGCCCAGGCCGGGAGCGCATCTTGGACGTTATCTCAGCCATCGAAAAGGACTTCGAGAAGATAATTATCGTAACCCATCTGGAAGACATGAAGGACATGTTCCCGGTTCGCATAGAGGTCCAGAAAGGGGACCAAGGCTCGACTTTCTGGATCAGTTAGTTCCAATCCTGGACTCGAACTATCTGGGGATAAGTCCCTTCCTCCTCGGACGGGGGAAGGTTAGGATGGGAGTACTCTGGTTCCGATTGGGACAACTTTCAAGATATATCCGTCTCATCTGAGTTAGCTTGACCCGAAGATCCCGAAGCTAGGAGCCCAACAGATTTGAGTGACGCGAGACTAGAAATCGTTGTGCGCAACGCCACCCGAGACGACCTGAACACACTGGTGAAGTATAACGCGGCCATGGCCAAGGAGACCGAAGGCAAAACCCTGGACTTGGAACTACTCAGCAAGGGGGTCTCCGCAGTGCTTGACCGGGATACCCTGGGGTTCTACCTGATCGCGGAGGTCGAAGGCAGGCCGGCGGGTCAGTTGCTGATCACTACCGAGTGGAGCGATTGGCGTAACGGCTACTTCTGGTGGATACAGAGTGTGTACGTCGACGCGGAATACAGGCGCCAAGGGGTCTACCGGGCTCTAGACAGCCACGTACACGCTGAGGCTAGACGGCGGGGGGATGTTTGCGGCATACGGTTATACGTCGAGCGGAACAACCACGTCGCTCAACAGGTTTACTCCAGCCTGGACATGCACCGGTCCCACTACGATCTGTTCGAGATTGACTTCGTTCTTTAGGCGTTCAATCCGTGGCAGCCCAAATTCCAGGAGGACAGCATATGCTTCCCGACAAAGTAAAAGACTTCGCCGCCCAGACCCATCGAGGGGTGCTCACCACCTTCCGCCGCAACGGCGCCGCCCAGATGAGCATAATCAGCTGTGGCCCGTACCGCGACGGCATTGCTTTCACGGTTACGGAAGACCGGGTAAAGCTGAAGAATCTGAGGCGGAACCCCCGCTGCACCCTGCTGGTGTCCGAGGAAGCCTGGCGGCCCTTCGTGGTGGTGGAAGGCCGGGCAACGATACTGTCGGCGGACAACACAGATCCCGAAGAGTTCAAAACGGCTCTTAGGGACGCCTACCGCGCCTGCTCGGGCGAAGAGCACTCCAACTGGGAGGAGTACGACCAGGCCATGCGCGACGACCGCCGCTCAGTGATTATCGTTGTGCCAGACCATATTTATGGGACGGTGGCTTAGGGGATTCAATCAGGTTTTAGACAGAAGCTGAGATCCTTCACTACGTTCAGGATGACGTGGGTGGGTTGACGCCTCGACGTCCGTTCCGAGTAAAGCCTCCCCCTACCCCTGGCACTTGGGGCAATAGTAAGTCCCCCGGCCGCGGACCCGGGTGCCGGTGAAGGGGCCGTTGCAGCGGGGGCAGGGCGCGCCTTCGGTGCGGGGGTGGGTCCAGCCGGTTAGAGCGCGTGGGGGGTCGGGCCATGATTCGTCGCGGGCTGTTTCGTACTTTTCTATCGACGCGGTGAGCGCGTTGACAATGCTCTGCTGCAGCCGGTCAATTTCTTCGCCGGTTAGACCGGCTGCCGAACGGGTTGGGTTGATCCCGGCCAGGAACAGGGATTCGTCGGCGTACAGGTTGCCCATCCCGGCGACTATGGACTGCTCCAGCAGCAAGGCTTTGATGGGGGCGTTACGTCCCTCCAATGATTTGGCCAGCACTTGCGGCGTTAGCCCGCCTTCCAAGGGATCCGGGCTGAGGGGAGGCAAAACTTCGCTAGGGTCCGATACCAGCCAGATCTTGCCGAACTTGCGGCCGTCCTCGAACCGTAACTCCCTTCCGTCGTCCAGGGAGAAAGTGTGGCGCACCAGGGGGTGCATCGGATTGGTCCGTGGCTGAACGGATAGGCCGCCGCTCATGCCCAGGTGGAGGATCAGGGTCCGCGTTTCTGATTCGCCATTTACCAATGGGAGGAGGATGTACTTGCCCCGGCGATGGACGTCCTGCACCACTCCGCCACGCAGACCTAGGGCAAATTCTTCCAGGTCTGGGGTTTTGACGCTTTTAGCCCAGCCTATATCGGCTTTGGTGAAAGCCCTTCCCGGCAACTCTGCTTTTATCAGGCAACGCCGGGCGTTTTCAACCTCGGGAAGTTCGGGCATGCTTGGCTGCGCTAAACGCGCATGACTCCCAGTGTCACTTCCATCCCGTCAACTTCGGACGTTTCGCTCGCGGCCCCATCTTGCGCCAACCCGGCGACCAGTTCTTCGCTGAGGGTCTCTTGGCGGATGTAGCCGGAAAAATTGCCGGTCATGACGCTGGCGATATCATCGGGCGCTTGGTAATAGGTGACGATGCGGTCGGTCAACTCAAACTCCGATGAGCGGCGCAGGTTCTGGATGCGATGGACCAACTCCCGGGCCAGGCCTTCCTCGGCCAGTTCCGGGGTAACCTCGGTTTCCATGGCGACGGCGTAAGGCCCTTCTTCGACCACGGAAAAACCGTCCGGCGGCACCCGGGTCAAATTTACTTCCGCTGGTTCTAATTGGATCGGTGGAATCCCGTCGCCTTGGCTTCGAAGACCGATCGGCTGACCGATGCTTACTTGCATCGCCACGTC
>JAKUQE010000052.1 GCA_022450395.1 Dehalococcoidia bacterium
TCGGTGGAGCCGGGTCGGTGAGCCACGTGGCCAACGTTTTCCTTACCGACCAGATCATTGGAGTTTGCTTCGAAGATGTCGGCCATGTCTTGGTTCTGGGTCAGAGGCATGTAGCCTGGGATGGTTTGGATCTTCACTTTGGCGCCCACCGCCATCGCCCCGGCCGTAAGCGCCCGGTCTACCTTCATGTTGGCGTCCATTATCGCTTCGATGGTGCGGCCGCGAACAAAGGTCTCCATGCGAACGTCGGCGGGTACGGCGCTGACCGCTTCTCCGCCCTTGGTGATGATGGGGTGCACCCGCACCGTATCGGCGTCTTGGAAGGTCTCCCGGTTGAAGTGAATGGCGGTTAAAGCCAGCGTCGCCGCGTTCAGCGCGTTGATTCCAAGGTGAGGGGTGCCACCGGCGTGGGCTCCACGGCCGATGAACTGGATCTTCTTCGCTACTGTGCCGTTATTGGTCCCGCTGAGACATAACTGCTTCTCCGCCGGGGTACTGGTCGTGTGCAGCATCATCGCCAGGTTTACGTCGTCGAATTCGCCCAGCTTGATAAGCTCCGGCTTGCCGCCGAGAAACTCGATCTTGCCCTCCCGGCGGAGGGAGTCCCGGTACTCGATCTCGATGTACTCTTCGGCAGGCACCGCCATAAATACCAGCCGGCCGCTGAGTTCCGATAAAACGCCCGACTGCATCAGGCCCAGCACCGCGCCGAAAAGCATGCCGATCTGGCAATGGTGGCCGCAGGCGTGGGCGGCGCCGGTGGCGGCGTCCGCGTGGGGATGCTCACTGACGATCAATGAGTCCAACTCCCCTAGGATCGCCAGGGTCGGGCCGGCGGTGCCGCCGGTCAATTCACCTCGGACCCCGGTCATGGCCATGCCGGCCCGGAAGGGTATGCCCAACTCGGCAAACTTACTGGATACCAGATGTGAAGTCTTGGTTTCCCGGAACCCCGGTTCCGGGTTTTTCAGGATGGTCTGGGCCAGGCCCACAATTTCATCGGCCCGGTCGTCGATCACCTGAAAGGCGAGCCTCTTCAGATCTTCTTTAGATGGCATCCTAACTCCTTCCCCAATCGCTGCCAGGATTTTAGCAGAGGGCGGTAAGAATGGGTATACCTGTATAATGGGCGCGCCATGACCCTGAAGATAGTGATCGCGCCACAAAGTTTTAAGGGGAATATCTCTGCTTTAGAGGCGGCCCGGGCGATCGAACGGGGCGTGCTGACCGCAGAGCCTGATGCGCAAACCGTGTTGGCCCCGGTGGCCGATGGCGGCGACGGCACCCTGGACGCCTTGATAGAGGGGACCGGCGGGCAGTATATCCGCAGCATCGTAACCGGGCCGTTAGGCCAGCCCGTGGAAGCTACTTGGGGTGTTATGGGGGACGGCCGGACCGCGGTGATTGAGATGGCCCAAGCATCCGGCTTGGCCATGTTGCCGCCCCGCCGCCGCAACCCTCGCATTACGACCACCAGGGGGACCGGGGAGATCATCAAAGAGGCGCTGGACAAGGGTTTCGATCCCATAATCGTTGGATTAGGGGGGAGCGCCACCAACGACGGTGGCGCCGCCATGGCGGCGGCCTTGGGCGCCCGGTTTCTGGATAGCAAGGGCCGGCCCCTTCCGGACGGCGGGGCCGCTCTGGCCCGCTTGGACCGCATCGACGTTTCCAGGCTGGATCCCAGGTTAGCCGAGACCACTTTCGTCGCGGCTACGGATGTGAACAATCCCTTGTGCGGTCCTACGGGCGCTTCGGCGATCTACGGTCCGCAAAAGGGCGCATCGGCAGAGGTGGTTGCCGAACTTGATGCGGCGCTGCTGAATTTCGGCAACCTGATCCTCCGGGACCTTGCCAAGGATGTATCCAGCCAGCCTGGAGCAGGGGCGGCCGGAGGGATGGGCGCCGGGTTGATGGCGTTTGCCGGCGCCCAGATCCAGCCGGGCATCGACATGGTCTGCGATGTGCTGGGCTTTGATACTCACTTGGACGGCGCCAGTCTGGTGATTACCGGAGAGGGCGGGGCTGACCGGTCGACCATTTTCAACAAAGCGCCGGTGGGAGTGGCCAGGCGGGCGTTGGCCAAGGGCGTTCCCACCATATTGCTGGCTGGGACCCTGGGGCAAGGCCATGAGGAACTGTACGATCACGGCATCGCCGGCATAGTTTGCATCGCCGACCGGCCCATGAACTTCGACCAGAGCCTGCGCCGCACCGGAGAGCTATTGGAGGCGGCGGCCCACCGGGCCATGCGGCTGATTGGGGTGGGTAGAGGGATGGGGGGATGAGGTTATTGCCGGTAAGCTTCGCTGCGTGGCAAGATTCGGAGCACGTGTATGGTATTGTTTTGATGATTTTAGATAAAGCGAACTCGCCAGCGGTTGACGCGTAGGCGCAACTCTCCATCCGAGCCTTGTAGGCTCCTGACGTTCCCATCCCCAGTCTGTGCGAGCCGTTCCAGAGCCGCAATGACCCTCGTGGCAATCACGTTGTCCAGAGCTCGAAGGCCGCGGCGGGCCCGGTCCGTCAGTTCGACCCGCCATCTCACAGATTAAACTCACGCTTAACATCTTCTAGTGGAGTCATTTTTCCGGCGGCCAGTTCCTCGTAGGCCTCGGCAACAGCGGCCCTCTCTTCTTCGGTTTCTGGCTCGTCGTCCTCCGGCGCTTCCAACATGGCCCTCAAAACCGGGTCTCCCATGTTGCGCAGATACTCCAGCTACCGCTTGGCCACCGGTAGTTCTTTTTTCGGTAGTTCGTCAACTAGCCGGTGGAGATCTTCTTTGATAGTCATGTTCCGCTGCCCCTTATCCGTAGACCTTCATAAGCCCATCAACCATGTTAGCATCCCTACCCCAACCGTTCTCCGACGAAGTCAACCACGCCCTGGGCTAGTTCTATGGACCGGTCCGCGTCTATCCTGTCGAAGGCTTCGGAAGGGATGCCGCTGGGCAGATAGCTGGGGTATCGGGTGATCTCGTAGTACTTGTCCAGTTGCCGCGCCTCGCCTTTTATCGTGTCGAAGAACATCTCGAAGAGCTTGGCGTCCTCGCAAAGGTCGATCAGGGAGTGGCCCCAAACGTCCTCGACGCCCCGGTGGTATAGGTACGCTTTGACGGCCTTCTCCGCCGCCTGCTGGCCCATGAAACAGGCCAAGTTGAACCGGCTGCCTTCCCGGAGAAAAGCGGCGTCGTCCATGTCCTGTTTTGCTTGTCGTAGCCAGCGAGCGCCTTCAGCCAAGTGATTAGGCATTGAATATCACCCTTCCATTGTCGCAAGCCAGTTTCAGCGCTGGCAGCGACTCACGGTAAATCTCGAATTCCTCAGGGGTATAAACCTGGGTATCAACCGCCACACCGCTGTCGAGATGCCAGGAAAAAAAATCGGCCCGGCGTCCGAAGCACAGATCAGTTTTGTGGACGATGATGAGGTCGATCCGGCTATCGGGGGAGTAGTCTCCGGAAACCATATCGCCCGTCAGGATGACTTGCTCAACTCCCAGATTAGGCAGCATCGCTTCGATCCCTTCCAGTTCTTGTTCTAGCATCTGCTGCCTAAACTTGGTGAATCCCACTCGAACCGACATTGTTTCTCCCTTTATCCCAACAATACCAGATGGACTTCTTTGGGGCCGTGGACGCCTACCACCAGGGTCTGCTCGATGTCGGCGGTTCGGCTGGGTCCGGTGATGAAGTTCAAATAGCTTCCCATCTCGCCGCCCTTATCGTGGTATTCCAACCGGCGCAATAAGAACAGATCGTCCAAACTTTCTACCAGATCTTCCGGCCGAACCAAGGCCAGGTGCACCGGAGGCACCACGGAAACAAGGCGGCTCAGTCCTTTGCGGGGCATAATGATCACCGAGCCGGTCTCGGCCACGGCGTAATCCGCGCCGGTGAGTCCAATATCGGCGGCGATTATCGAGGAACGCAGGGACTCCCTGGATCTGTCTGGGCTATGGGAAACGGTCGTCACGCTTATTCCGGTGGATTCTAGAGGCGCGTCCACCAGGATCTGGGCAAAAACTTCTTGGTCAGATCGAACTGCGTTCTTCACCCCTAGGGAATCAGCCACGGACTGGATGTGGGCCATGGCGTTTTCCGGGTCCGAAGTACGGTGCACGTTCCATCCTCCGGCCTCAGCCACCTCGGCGAAGCGGTCCAAAAGAGCCGGCCGGGTTTCGATAAGGCGTGCCCGTATTCGCTTTGCTTCTACTTGCAAAGCGGACACGTCATCCAACAACCGCGGGTAGGCCGGGTCGGGGGCGGCCGGTTTCCTATCAAGAGCCCGTCGCACCGAATCCAGAAACTCGGCCTTAGGAACGCCCAGCGGCCGGTCCATGTCAGGGGCCTTCCTTGAGGTCTTTTTTCCAGATGTCCCGAAATGTCTCCTTGGGCAGCTCCGGCAGGTCCCGCATCCGGGTCCAACGGGACAACAGGGGCAACGAAGCCTTGCGAATCATCCCGCCCTTTTTGGAAAATGGGAAGAAAGGCATGGCGGCCCAAACGTTCTGCTGCCACCGGCCCAACTTGTGGGATGCTGATAGCAGAGCCGGACTCCGCATCACCCGGGTGTAACCCTCGGCCAGGAGGTTGGGAACCAACCCCGCGGATCTCTCGCTGGGGTCGGGACTTTCGGCGCTTTTCTGTCTCAGGTGCAAAAGCATTCGGGGAATATTGATGTTTACCGGGCAGACCTCCCGGCACGCCCCGCAAAGGCTGGACGCCTGGGGCAGATCTTGCGCTTCCTTCAGCCCCACCAGAGACGGCGTGACGATCGCCCCGATCGGTCCTGGATAAACCCACCCGTAGGCGTGGCCACCAACCTTCTGGTACACCGGGCAGATGTTTAGGCAAGCGCCACAGCGGATGCAGTAGAGGGCTTCCCTCAGGTCCGGGTCGGCCAGCATCTTGGACCGGCCGTTATCCACGATGATCAGGTGGAACTCCTCCGGCCCGTCTTCGTCGTCGGCGCGCCGGGGGCCGGTGATCATACTCACGTAGCTGGTGATTCTCTGACCGGTGGCCGACCGGGGCAGTAACCGGAGAAAGACGGCCAGGTCCTGCAAGGAGGGGATCACCTTTTCCATGCCGGTGATACCGACGTGTATGCGCGGAGCCGAGGTGGATAGCCGGCCGTTGCCTTCGTTGGTAATGATGACCAGAGTGCCGGTCTCGGCCACCAGGAAGTTAGCCCCGCTGATGCCCAGGTCGGCTTGAAGGAACTTTTCTCGCAGGGCTAGTCTCGCCGCCGCCGCCAGGGCGTTGATGTCATCGTTATAAGGGATACCAAGTTTGTCGGTAAAGAGCTGAGCAACCTGCTCTTTGGTTTTGTGCAGTGCAGGGGCGACCAGATGGAAGGGAGTTTCTTCCGCCAACTGGATGATGTATTCGCCCAGGTCGGTTTCGTAGACGTCGACCCCTTGGGCCTCTAGCGCCGGGTTGAGGCTCAGTTCCTCAGACACCATGGACTTGCTTTTGGTTGCTATCTTGATGTTGCGGGTCCGCACCAGTTCCGCCATGATATCGTTGGCCTGAGCGGCGTCTTTGGCGAAGTGAACGTGCCCGCCGGCTTTGGTGACGTTCTGTTCTAGAAGGTCGAGGTAATAATCAAGATGGTCCAGGGAATGAATCTTGATCCGGCGGGCCTCTTCCCGCCATTCGTCCCATAGTTTCGGAGAGACTTCGTCGATGGCCGCTCGCCGGGCGGCGTCAAATCCGGTCCCAACCTGCCGCAACGCCCGGCGCAGTTGGGGATCGAGGATGGAAACTGCCGAAGCTTTAGAGAAATCCTTGGTTTTGATGTCGGCCACTGGTTAATTCCTCTTCGGGATGTTGGCTAATCGCTTCCCGGACTGCCTTTGTCCCATCGATCTAGCTGTTGGAAGAATGGTCCTGGTCAAGCACCTGGGCTAGATGCCGGACCTTTATCTCCGAATCTTGCCGGCTTAGGCCCCCGCCGATCTGCATCAAACAGCCCATGTCGCAGGACACCAGGGTATCGGCGCCGGTGCTAACTACGTTCTCGACTTTATCGGCCAGCATCCCCTCGGAGATATGGGGAAACTTTATCGAGAACGCCCCACCGAAGCCGCAGCAAGTTTCCGCGCCGGGCAGATCCGTTAGTTCAAGACCGGACACCGAGCGAAGCAGGCTTTGGGGTTCGTCGCGTACCTTCATCTCCCGCAGCAGATGGCAACTGGGATGGTAGGTAGCCGTGCCCGAATAGGTGGAGCCCGTGTCTTCAGCACCTAAGACGGATGTTAAAAACTGGGAGAATTCGTACACCTTCGAGGAAAGCAACTCGGCCTGCTTGAGCATCGCCGGGTCGTCACGGAACAGGTCTAGATAAAATACGCGCATCATGGCGGCGCAAGATCCGGAGGGCACCACCACATATTCGCTATCTTCGAAGGTGTCCAGCACCCGGCGGGCCAAGGTCCGGGCTTTCTTGGAGTATCCAGCATTGTATAGGGGCTGGCCGCAGCAGGTCTGGTCTTCCTGGAAAGATAGGTCCACACCCAACCGCCTCAAAACCCGTACAACACTGACCCCCACCTGGGGATAGAGTTGGTCGATGATGCAAGTGACGAACAGGTCCGCTTTTGGAGGCGAATTGGAGGACAATCGTTCACCCGGCTGCGCTGGATCGGCAGGGGTAAGGTTAGCAGAGAGGCAGGATCGGGGCAACCTAGACTGGCGAAGCGGCGATTGGGTTGTGTTGGATGCCGCCACCGGAGATAATATCTGGGACCATGAAATCGCTCGGATACGACCTGGCATTCTAGTTGCCGGCGCTCTGGCCGATAGATTTTGGCCAGGAAACTTTTTTTGAGGTAAGGATATGGATTGGGGAATGGCGAACCGGATGTCGCAACTGATTCAACCCGACGGCCATTGTGTGTTTATGCCCATCGATCACGGGTATTTCCTTGGGCCGACCAGTAAATTGGAGCAACCAGGTAAGACGGTTGAGCCGCTTTTGCCTTATGCCGACGCTTTGTTCGTTACCAGGGGAGTGCTGCGCTCGGCCATCGACCCGGCCAACACGAAGCCTATCGTCCTGCGAGTGTCGGGGGGCACCAGCACGGTGGGCGCCGACCTGGCCAACGAAGGGATCACCACCTCCATCGAAGAAGCTATCCGGCTGAACGCCTCCGCTTTGGGCATCTCCCTCTTCATCGGCACCGAGTTCGAAAAGCAAAGTCTGCTGAACCTGGGCAAGCTGGTGGATGAGGGAGAAAAATACGGTATACCGATCATGGCGGTTACCGCGGTGGGAAAGGAGCTGGAGAAGCGGGATGCCCGTTACCTGGCCCTGTGCTGCCGCATCGCCGCCGAACTGGGGGCTAGGGTAGTGAAGACCTACTGGTGCGAGGATTTCGACCGGGTGGTCAACGGTTGCCCGGTGCCGGTCATCATGGCGGGCGGACCGCAAGCGGACACTGAGCGCGAGGTAATGGATTTCGTCCACGACGGGATGCAGAATGGGGCCATAGGCATAAACCTGGGCCGCAACGTTTGGCAGAGCGAGCATCCAGTACCCATGATCAGGGCCTTACGCCACATCGTCCACGAAAACGCGTCGGTGAAAGAGGCTCAAGAGATATTCGATAGCGCCAAGGCGGGGAACGGCCGGGTGGCCTCCGTTCCAGCGTAACGGCCAAAGCTGCTGGTCGATGCATCGGCAGTTCAACACATTCATATGTCCTGTGGGCGGTCTAAATCCCCCCAACCCCCCTTTATTAAAGGGGGGCGACGGGGATTTGCTTCGTTATGGGGGAAGTTGATCCACGGAAGCTGGCGCCACTTTGTTTTGGCAAGATTGTCTAAAGAGGTAATGTTCGATGCGCGTGGCCATGTACTACAACAACCATGACGTTCGCTTGGAAGAGATGCCGGTTCCGGAGATTGGACCCGGAGAGTTGCTGCTCAAGGTTGAGGCCAGCGGCCTGTGCGGCAGCGACGTGATGGAGTGGTACCGGATCCAGCGAGCTCCGATGGTATTGGGCCATGAAGTTTCAGGTGAGGTCGTCCAGGTTGGGGCGGGCGTGGATCGATACAAAGAGGGCGACCGGATGGTGGTGACCCACCACGTGCCCTGCAATGCCTGTCACTGGTGTTTGAATAACCGCCACACTGCCTGCGACACTTTACACCAAACGAATTTTGACCCCGGCGGTTTTTCCGAGTATCTTCGTATCCCTCAGATCAACGTGGACCGGGGTGTCTTTCCTATTCCAGGCCATGTTTCGTATGAGGAAGCTTCCATCACCGAGCCGCTGGCCTGCGTGTACCGAGGCCAAAAAAGGGCTAACCTTCAACCGGGACAAAACGTATTGGTACTTGGTAGCGGATTGGCGGGACTGCTTCACATCAACCTGGCCCGGGCTTTGGGAGCAGGGCGAATAATCGCTACGGATATGGTCGATTACCGGCTACAGGCCGCCCGGAGGCTTGGGGCCGATACTGCGTTCTCGGCTACAGAAGACGTGCCCTCCCGGTTGCGGGAGGCCAACGATGGCCGTCTGGCGGAGCTGGTGATAGTTTGCACCGGAGCGCTCCCGGCGTTGAATCAGGCGTTGAGATCGGTGGAACGGGGCGGCACCGTCCTATTCTTCGCGCCCACCGAGCCGGGCGTTTCCCTTCCGGTCGAGATAAACGACGTCTTTTTCCGGAACGACGTGACCCTCACCACCACCTACGCCGGCGCTCCCGCCGACCTGGCCACGGCACTGGAGATGATTGGGTCGGGCAGAGTGCAGGTCGGCGATATGATCAGCCACCGCTTGGGGCTGGCCGAAGCCGGACTGGGCTTCAGGCTCACGGCGGAGGCCGGGGATTCCTTGAAAGTGATCATTCAACCCCAGAGGTAAGGGGTCCTCTTCCCATACCGGTCTGACCCTGAGTACGATGTTCTTGAAACGCACCCCTTTTTATTCGAAAGAGATGTATCGTTATCATTCGGGTTAGACGACCCATGGTGGTAAGATTTCCCCTAGGGGCACTTAGAAGCTGAGAATCCTAAGCCGAGGATTCGCCGTATTTGCCGTTGGGAGACCTCGATGTTCCGCCCCGTGGCCTGCCCATTGAGAGCATTAATATTCACGATCTTTGCTCTTTTGACTCTTGGCGTAGCTGCTAGCGTCGCTGAGCCGACCCAGGTCCCTACCGCCGTTCCTCAGGTCGAACCTACGCCTGTTGATACTCCTGACGTAAGCGCGACCGTCATCGCCGCGATAGCAGCGACGGCCGAAGCCCAGAACCAGTAAGATGCCTGACTTGGCGTTGTAACCCAACGTTGCAGCCCCCCAAGAAAGCCTCTGTAGTCATTCATTGTGACGCAGCTAAGGAGCAATCTCCACTACCCGATGGCGGATCGGCTTTAAGCTCTTTGGTGGGATATTGTTGAGGAAAGGCTGCATAGGGGGTGGCGGTTTCGCGGCAAGAAAGGGGCCGAATCGCCTATTTTCGTGGTGATGACCAGCCATTTGGCGGGCGTCAAAGGGCTACTTGCGGAACTTGTCCAGGGGCAGTTTGTCCACGGGAATCTTATCCAAAGGCAACTTGTCCAATGGAAGCTTACCCACAGGCAGCTTGTCGACGGAGAAATCACTCAAAAGGCCGTCTAAAGGGGTATCTTCCAACTCGAGCTTGTCCACAAGACTGTCCAAAGGAATTGCATCTATGGGAACGTTATCGACGAAAATCTTGCGCACTGGGGCCATCTTGGTCCAAGGAGGCATCTTCAATTCCGGAAATTCCGTGGGGAGTTTATCCACGGGTATCTTCTCTATGGTGACCTGGTCCAGGGGAATGTTTTCCCATGGGATGCTGTCCTTTGGAACCACCTGCCACGCTTTTCTGGACGACTCTCTCTCGGCGTCGGCAGCGGTAACCAACCACCCAACGTTCAAGCAGGGATCGCTGTCGAAGGAATTGGACGGATCGCAACTGGATTGTAGCTCTCTCAAGGAGGCGTAATAGGATTTGAGGACGTGTTTAGGAAAGTCCAATAGCTGGAATAGGGCACTGGACTGGATGTCGTCCGGGGCCAACTGCGCGCCTTCCCCGTCGAACTGCAGTAGTTTGCCCACGTGCTCGTAGTCGATGAGCATCCCCGGGATGCGCGGAATAGGGTCGCCGTCCACGACCACCCGGTAGTTGTCCGGCACCAACTCTTCATAGGCCTGGCGGAACTTTTTCCCGCCGACCCTGGGCTGGCCGAAGGTGTAAACCGTGACCGGCCTCTGGGTGTGGGCCGCGATATCGAAGCTGCTCAAAACGGCCAGGGCGCCGCCCAGGCTGTGCCCTGTCACGTATATGTCCTTATCCGGGTGTTGGCCCACGTACTCAAGGATACGGTTCCGGTAGCGCAGATATTCGTTGTGGAAACCGGCATGAACGTTGATTTTCCGGTATTCCTTGGCGTTGGGCACAGAATCGTCGATGAAGTCGATTTTGGTGGGGTAGGCTCTGATGTCGGTCAAGACGTTCAAGGTCAGCTCCCAGCCGTCGTCGGAATCCGTGGAGCGAAAGGCAACCACCAGGTTATCGCCGGTGGTGGCGACGTAGGCTTGGCCACCGCTCATGGGAGGCGACTCGACTCCCCAGATGTCTATCCCACTTCCCTCTTGATTGGTATCTCGGATTACTTCTCCCACCAACTCATACCGATTGTCGGCCAGCTTGTCCTTGATCGTGTCTTCGTCGGCCAAAACCCAGATGGTGTGTCGAAACATCCGCACTGCGTTTGTGGCGACATCCAGGCCGAATTCCTTTACGGCTTCATCGATGCTTTCTTCCAGTGCGGCCAACTTTTCCTGGACGGACAGCTGGGTAACCGAGGGAGGGTTCTCCGCGACCGCCACGGTCGGCGCTGACCCTCCGCAGGCCATCAAAAGCATTGTCATCAAGCCGGACATGCCGGCGAAGGTCATCCGCAACATAGCCCTTCCCGAAAAACCAAAGAGTTCAGAGCTTTATCATCCGCTATTTGCCACCTCCGACGCAAGCCGTTTGGAGGTAACCTGCTCTTACTATTGTTATCCAGCTGCCTTCCCCAGATGAGTTGACAGCGTCATCCGATGCTTTACCAACCTCATCCCGATGTCCCCAGCAATGTCATCCCGAGCGCAGCGAAAGATCTGGCGCGGGCCCCTCTCCCCGGCTTGCTTATCCTTTCCGCGAGGGTGTTATCATGGGGCCGAAAAGGGGGATGTTATGAATTCATTTATGGACCGGGCCAAACGTAGTGGACTGTCGATTTGGGCCGCCCTGTTCGCCACTCTGATTATACTGGTGGCGATCCTAGGCTTCATCATGGGAATGACCACCGTGGTCATGGGCATCGCCATCGTAGGAGCAGTGATTATTGGGGTCAGTGGGCTGGTGGTGCTGCGGAAGTTTTTTGCGTGATTGGAGGTGTCAGAAGTAACTCCAAGACAAGCACCATCACAATGTCCGTCTAGAGCTACTCCGGCCCGATGGCGCTAGTTTAGGGTAAGACTGCACCGGTGCCGGGAGGGAGGTCCCAATTCTGGTTCTGGAGGTCGTGGATGTAGGCCACCTGACCGTGGCGATTGTTCTTGTGTCTGATTAAATGCCGCAAGTTTCCGGCCACACTCTGCTCGGGCCGGGACGGGCAGATGGGCTGATCAAGGTTGTCGGCCGTCAAATCGCCCAGCAGTCTTCGAATTCGCTCGCCGACAGCTTGAGAGTAACCCAATAAAACGGTCAGGTCCGGTATAGCCAACACCCGGAGGCTCATCCGATCAGCTGGATCCGGCGCATCCACGGGCTGGCCAAACTTCTCATGCCAACCGCCCACAACGTAGACCCGTTTTCCAGTCGGGGTATCAGATTGTCCTCGGCCCGTGTCACATGCCAGAGGATGACTCCGACATTGTTGGAGTAGGGCGAGCCGGCAAAGCACTTCTTCTTGGGTTAGATCCTCGCAGGTCTCTCTAAGCCTGATCGGTGCCTGCTCCAAACAGTCCGAGATAAAACTTACCGAGGCCACAGCGCCCCCATACACCTGCCTACCAAGGCGTTTACGGTTCCTCAGGTTAGGAATTATACCCAGGCAAAGCAATCCCAGGAAACTTGGCAAGCTGGCCCGCTTTGTCAAATTCACCGAGGGGCCATGCTCCAAGGCCTACCCTTCCCACTTTAGATCTGAGGGCTGCTAAGCAACACGCGGTTTAAAATGCCGAATGAACCCAAAGTTAGCTAGATTCTATTCTTTCGACTTGATATTCTTTGTTTACCAGTAAGAATATCGACGGGTTCTACCGGATCACGAGATGAAGTAGGATCGGTGAGGGTTGACAGCCTATATTAGGCATTGTCCGACCGGGGGGCACGACCAGAACCCTTGGTGCTACGCCGGTGGTCTCAGTTGACACTCTGCCATTGCCACCAAATCCCCCCTATCCCGGCGCAGTCAGGTTTTAAACTTCACCTGCTTCATTCTGGCGTGTTCCCGGATTATTTGGGTCACGTTATGGATTGGAGTGTTAGATAGACTGTAAAAGGCCACCTTAATCGGTGTCCTCTTTAGTTCATTGTGAACCAAAATTAAAATAAATGGCGGGAGTGCGAGGGGGTCGAACCCACCTGCCCAGCTCGTCACGAGGTATGACGGATTTGGAGTTCGCTCATAGAGGTACCGATAGGTTTTTCTAGCGCTGTACGGTTTGTATTTCGTGCCTAACATGGGCTGACTCGTCCATATGGTCATGTTCGTTGGTGGGAAGTTCTTGCACATTTCCGTGCACATTTTTTCGAGGCCGGAAGTGGGGAGATCAGCTAATCCGATTAGATGTCGTTCCGAGGATGATTCTCATAAAGAGTCAATGGCTCGAGCGGATATTCTTAACCCGTCAAATTATTGATCTTCCTGAAATTTTTATCTGGATCGAGCATCTCTGATTCCTTAATCTAAAAAACCCCTTCCAGCGGATACCGTCTACACGATTTCCTCCGATTCGCTAGCATGAAGTTCCAACAATGATATGAGTTCACTGTCAGGCTTAGACGTAGGACTAGGCAATGTCAATTTGGCTAGCATATAATCGGTATTGATTCTTATGGCCTGGACGATAGTTAAATATCTCTTGCCAACTTGTATCACCACGTGAAACTTAGTTATCAAGGAGAGGAACATGCCAGAAGCGTCCCAGATCATTTACACCAAGATCGATGAGGCCCCGGCCCTAGCATCGCACTCGTTGTTGCCTATCCTCCGGGCCTTTACCAAGGGGTCCGGGATTGAACTGGAGGCCTGGGATATCTCGTTGACCGGCCGCATCATCGCCAATTTCCCAGATAATCTGACCGAAGAGCAAAAGCTCCCCGATTATCTGTCTATGTCGAGTGTACTGTGCGACGACCCGTCGGCGAACATAATCAAACTGCCCAATATCAGTGCCTCTATTCCCCAGTTAAAAGGCGCGCTCAAGGAGTTGCAGGAAAAGGGATACGATATCCCCGACTACCCCGATGAGCCTGTGACCGACGAACAACACAAATTGTTCGAGCGGTTTTCCAGAGTGTTGGGAAGCGCGGTAAACCCGGTGCTGCGGGAAGGGAACTCCGATCGCCGGTCGGCCACCGCGGTCAAGGAGCACGGTAAACGCAATCCCCATCGGATGATGCGGGACTGGCCGGAGGTATCCAAAACCCGCGTCGCCCACATGACCAGTGGGGATTTCTACGGTACAGAACGGTCCGTGACGATTGCGGCAGCCGGATCGGCGGTGATTGAATATGTGGACCTTAATGGGCGTGTCACCGTGCTCAAATCCGATATCCCCTTGACCGCTGGTGAAATCATCGATTGTGCCGTGATGGATATCCGGGAGCTGCGCACGTTTTACGCGGAGGAGATGGACAAGGCGAAAGCTGATGGCGTGTTGCTCTCACTGCATCTGAAGTCGACGATGATGCGGGTGTCCGATCCAATCATCTTTGGCCATTGTGTGTCGGTTTTCTATGAGGACGTGTTTAATAAACACGCGCCTGAAATGGACGAGATTATGGTGAACCCTGACAATGGGATCGCTGAACTCTACACTAAGCTTCAGGATCTGACCGACGAAAAACGAGAGGAGATCGAGGCAGATATCCAGGAGGTTTATCGCGTCCGTCCTGAATTGATGATGGTGGACTCCAGCCGGGGTATCACCAATCTGCATGTGCCCAGCGATGTGATTATCGATGCCACCATGCCGGTGATCGTCCGCGACGGCGGCAAATCGTGGGGTCCCGATAACGAGCTGCACGACACGGTCGCGATGATTCCGGATCGCTGTTACGCGACTCTATATCAGGCGGTTATAGAAGATTGCCAGGAGCATGGGGCCTATGATCCGGCCACCATCGGCAGCGTGGCAAATGTTGGGCTGATGGCCCAAAGGGCCGAAGAGTATGGGTCTCATGACAAGACCTTTCAATCTCCCGGTAACGGTACGATCCGGGTTGTGGACGCGTCGGGCACGACTCTGATGGAACAGCGTGCTCAGGAAGGCGATATCTTTCGGATGTGCCAGACCAAAGACGAGCCGATCCAGGACTGGGTCAAGCTTGGAGTCAATCGGGCTAGACTGACCGGCACGCCGGCCATCTTTTGGTTGGACCCGAACCGGGCTCACGACGCTGAGCTGATCAAGAAGGTGGACCAATATCTGCCCACCCACGACACGTCAGGGTTGGAGATTCGCACGATGTCTACTATCGATGCGATGGCATTTACGATGGCGCGCAGCCGGGCCGGCCAGGACACGATCTCCGTGACCGGTAACGTGCTGCGCGATTACCTGACTGACCTCTTCCCCATTCTGGAATTGGGCACCAGCGCCAAGATGCTTTCCGTGGTCCCCCTGCTTAAAGGCGGCGGGATGTTTGAGACTGGCGCCGGCGGTTCGGCCCCCCGGCACGTTCAGCAGTTCCTGCAGGAGGGCCATCTGCGGTGGGATTCTCTGGGTGAATTCTGTGCCCTAGTCGCTTCCTTCGAGCATTTAGGTCAAGTTTCTAAGAACGATAAGGCAACGCTCTTAGCTGAGACCCTAGACCAAGCGATCGGGCAGCATCTGGAGCACAATCGGGCGCCGTCGCGCCGGGTGAACGAACTGGACACCCGAGGCAGTCATTTCTACCTCGCTCTGTACTGGGCACAAGCACTGGCCAAGCAGACCCAAGATGCCGAGCTACAAGCTCGCTTTACCGGGGTGGCCCAGCAATTAGCCGCCAACGAAGACAAGATTGTCCAAGAGCTAAACGACGCTCAAGGACAGCCGGTGGATATCGGCGGTTATTACCATCCCAACCAGGAGATGACCGCCAAAGTCATGCGCCCCAGCGCCACTCTGAATGGGATTATTGACGGGATCTAGGAACATGCCGGTTGGCTGAGGCGTGGTCTTCGGCAGTTGGTCACAGATCGGCAAAGAGAAAGCCCCCGCACCGTAATGGTCGGGGGCTTCTTTATGGTCGAATTCAGGTGATTTCGTGCCTAGTCAAGTGTTGGCGGGAGTGCGAGGGAGTCGAACCCACCTACCCCGCTCGTCACGAGGCACAACGGATTTGAAGTCCGCAAGAGCCACCGGGCCCCTTCCACTCCCCCGATAGACTACTGGTCTGTTTAGCTGGCCAGCACCGCGTCAATCTTGCTCTTCAAGACTCCCTTGGGGACCGCGCCGACAATCTGGTCAACCGGCTGGCCGTTTTTGAAGAAAATCAGGGCGGGTATGCTCCGGATGCCATACTTCGTGGCGATGCCAGGAGCGCTGTCCACGTCGAGCTTGCCGACGTTGATCTGACCGTCATATTCTACTGCTATCTCATGTACGGTCGGGGCAATCATCTTACAAGGACCACACCACTCAGCCCAGAAATCCACCATTACGGGCAGATCCGACTCTAGGACTTCCGCATCCCAATTGTCCTCGTTTACTTCAAAGGGTTCCGACATTGTTTATGCCTCCATAGCATTTTGGTTTACGTATACTTTGATGCGTTGGGGACCGTTGCGGTGCAATAAATGGCTCCCAAGGTCTCCCAGTTTCGCCCAGTTTATACCCGAGCCAGACCAAGGTCAACATCGGGGAGTCGCTCTTCGGTGGGCAAGTTCCCTCCTTTAGAAGAGGGGATCTAGGGGAGGTTTTTCCGCGGAGAGGGGACGACCCCCCTGTAGTCCCCCCTTACGAAGGGGGGACATTAACTTGGTCTCTTGGGAACTGCTAAAGTTGTTATTGGCTCGGAACTGAACACGAATCCTTGGCTTTCGGCCCTTCTTACTTGTATATTGTTGTTTAGGTGCTTAATTGCAAGAGTTGAAATTAGTTAAAGGACAACAGATAACCCTATCCTTGGTCTCCTGGGGACGCTTGGGCGAAGCCATGGGCCAATGGGAGGAGACGGACGTCTTCGTGACCGGTGGCATACCCGGGGAGAAGGTGGTCGCCGAGGTGGTTAGGGTACACCGGCGCTACGCTGCGGCGTCGGTGATAGAAGTGTTAGAAGCGTCGGAATGGCGGATTGAGCCGCCTTGCCCCTACTACGGCGTGTGCTCCGGATGCCAGTGGCAGCACGTGGACTACCAGCACCAGTTGGCCGTCAAACAGGAAAAGGTGGCCGACGCTTTGCATCGGGTGGGAGACTTCATCGAACCTCCGGTGTTGCCGGTAAGGCCGTCGCCCATCCAGTACGGTTATCGCAACCACGCCAGATTCACCATAAACCGGGATGGCGACCTGGGTTTCGTGAACCGGCAGACCCGGCAGTTCGTACGAATCGATCGCTGCATGCTGATGCATGAAGGTATCAACGGCCCTCTGGCGGAGCTGCAAGGCAAATGCGCCGAGACATCCCAGCTTTCCATAAGGTCGGGGCAGGAAACCAGGGATACTCTGGTGCAGCCAACCCTGATCAATCCGGAGATCTCCCTGGCCAGCGGCCAGAAATTCTATGGTGACTCGATCGATGGGCACGCGTTTCGGGTGTCGTCCCCCTCGTTCTTCCAAGTAAACGTGGAGCAGACGGTTCAAGTGGTGCAGGTTATCCGGGAAGCGCTGGATTTGAAGAAAACCGACGTATTGCTGGACGCCTACACCGGGGTCGGCACCTTTGCCGTCCTTATGGCGCCCTATGTCCGGAAAGTCATTGCGGTGGAGGAGTCCTCGGCGGCGGTGGCCGACGCCCGGCTGAATACGGGCGGGATCCCAAACATCGAATTGGTCCTGGGCAGGACCGAAGACGTGCTGCCAAATCTGACGGAGAAACCCGACGCGGCGATATTGGACCCGCCCCGCGCCGGGTGCCATCCCCGGACGATAGAAAGCTTGATCGAGCTGTCGCCGCCCAAGATAGCCTACGTGTCCTGCGACCCGGAAACCTTGGGCCGGGACCTGAAACTACTCTGCGAAAGCGCCTATACGTTGGAGCAAGTAGTCCCTTTGGATATGTTCCCCCAAACCCATCACGTGGAGTGCGTGGCCTTGCTCACCCGCAAGTCTCCGGCTGCTCCGATCATTTTGGCGTCGGCATCGCCTCGGCGCAGGGAGTTGCTGACTGGCTTGGGACTCGACTTCCAGGTGGTTCCCGCCGATATCCTGGAGGAGCTTCAGCCCGGCGAGATTCCCTCGAAGATGGCGGAACGTTTGTCCTTGGAAAAGGCCCAAGCCGTGGCCGCCTGGTTCCAGCATGGGTTCGTCATCGCCGCCGATAGCGTCGTGGTACACCAGGGCCGGCCCTACGGAAAGCCGATCGACGCCGATGACGCCCGCCGGATGCTGCGGGAGCTACGGGGCACCAGCCATCAGGTGGTCACCGGGATCACCGTGATGAACGTTGAAGACGGCCGGGTTCTAACGGACAGCATGGCCAGCGACGTGACGATTCGGGACTTCACGGACGACGAGATGGACATTTCCATCGCGACGGGCACACCGATGGACAAAGCAGGGGCCTACGCGGTGCAGGACGAAGATTTCCGCCCGGCCCAATCCTGGGAAGGATGCTATACCAACATAATCGGCCTGCCTCTTTGCCGCCTGAGCCAGATGCTGGCCGAGTTGGGGTTTGATGGGACACTGGGCCATCCCGATGTGGACTCGCCCGTCTGCGGTCCGACCTGCCCCCTCCGGCCGGAGGTAACGCCATGAACTTCATGGGCATGGGCATAATGGAGCTTGCTGTGATCTTCCTGGTTTCCTTTTTGGTGCTGGGTCCTTCCAAGTCCATCGACATGGCGCGCACGGCAGGCAAGGTGATCCGGGACCTGCGGAGCGCTATGTCGGATCTGACTTCGGCAGTGGACTTGGACCAGACTTCCCCTCCCTCGGCCCCTTCACAGGCATCAACGACGGCCCCTACGGATGAGATCCAGCCTGGAGTCGCAGTTCCCTTAGAAGAAAACACCCCCGGCAAGTCTGAGGATGAGTGACCAACAGCTAACTTTGCTTCAACACCTGGGGGAGCTAAGAAAGCGGCTTTTCATCTCCGTTTTGGCTCTATTGGCGGGCAGCGCCGTATCCTTTGCATTTTTCGAGCAGATAATCGACATTTTGGTCCGGCCCGCTCGGGATCTGGGCGGGGATGCCGGAGCCCAGTTGATCTATATCGAGGTGACGGAGCTACTGACGACCAGCGTCAAGGTGTCTTTCGTCGGCGGGTTCATCCTGGCCTCCCCGGTGATCCTGTACCACGTCATCATGTTCGTCTCGCCGGGTCTGACGGGAAGGGAGAAGCGGTATTTGCTTGCCTTTCTGCCGGCGGTGCTGGGGGCGTTCGCCGCGGGCGTAGCCTTCGCCTACTTCGTTATGACCCCGCCCGCGCTCCACTTCCTGCTTACCTTCGGCGGCGACGTGGCGACGCCGATGATCCGGATAAGCAACATCGTCAACCTGATGATCCGGCTTCTCGTCTGGATGGGTATCGTTTTTGAAACACCCCTGGTTATATACCTATTGGCGCTTCTGGGCATAGTCAACACCCGAATGCTGGGACGGTTTCGCCGATATTGGGTGATCGTCTCTTTCGTACTGGCCGCGATCATCACGCCGACATTCGACCCCTTCAACCAAGTCCTGGTGGCGGCGCCCCTGCTGGTACTGTACGAACTTGGCGTCCTGCTGGCCCGCTTTGCCGGACGCAAGCGAACCCGGTCCGAGGCGATCGTTCCTTTTTCCGAGCCTGACTGACCAGTGGTGCGCGGTAACGTCTTGACCCAATAAAAAAGGGACCGGCATTCGCCGGTCCCTATGACTTACCCGAATGATGTTCTATCGACGCTGGTTCGTCTAAAGCGAATCTTTCTCCGAGCTGGTGGTGGTCTCGCTCCCGGTAGGTTCTTTGTCGTCTTCACCGGTTACGGCGCTCTTAAACGTCCTGATACCCTTGCCCAGGGAGGAGCCGATCTCAGGCAGCCGCTTAGCGCCGAAAATCAGCATGATTACCAGCAAGATGATTAATAGCTCCGGTACACCCAGCGGGCCGATTCTCATGGTGGTCACTTTCCTTCTAAGCCATTCTAAGCCATTTCTATCTGGCTTTAGGCTTTAATGATAACAAAAATGCCCGTCCCGGCACAATTGCCGCTGCGGTGGTTTGTCCATTATTATTTGGGCGGTTGTAACCCGCCCGCATTTACAAGAAGGCTGCCGAATGGATGTTCACGCCCCGGGAAATGCATTCCCTATTTCTTGCGCTTCTTATCAGGTGCTTTCGTTAACGCCGAGCCTGCCACGCTTTTTTGACGCTTGGTACTGTTGGGGTTCCGAAATTGCTTGCTTGCCTGAGTCGCGACACGCCTACTGGTCTTTTCGTTCTTTGCCATCCCAACCTCACTACTTCGAACGGGTGTTCTGATTTCGCTAGGTATATCAGATATATAGGAAACCCTCCACTTCAAAAGCTCAAAGATTTATTCACCAAGGCTTCGCCATATCTGCTGGAAAGCCATCGCTTGACCCTCTATCGCAAGCGCGAAATCCCTGGGCATTGGCACCGGGGGGAGGACTTCCTCCCGTCGAACATCCCAGAATCCCGACTGCCACTCCTGATACCAGTCTCCCCTACCACGTTCAGTTAAATGCTGGATCGCCTGTCTAAAGGAACGTGTAGGTCTTGGTGCATTCCACCAAATTTTGAGCGCCAAACGGTCACCGTGGTAATTCATACCAGCTTCCACGGAGATTCGTATGTTTAGGCCGGCTATCTCTACGAACGACGGTGGAACGTCAAAGAAGGTTGCCTCACGGTTCCTCCAGTACTTAATGTAAGACTCTCCTATCTTTCGGTAGTGGTCTTTTTTGCCGTCGTTTAATTGATCAGAAATTAATGGCCCGAGTGCGGCCTCAAAGGTCGCTATGTCGTTTGTTCTCCAATGTGTTTGCCTCAGAGTATTCCTGAGTTCGAAATAGTAGTCCCTGCTGCGGTAGCCTCGTGGGTCGCTGACCATAATACGGGCATCCCTTACCATTCTGACCTTTTGAGGCCCAGTAGCCTCGTAGAATCTTGCAAATGCTGCCATAGGGATCCATTTGATTTGATCACTCGCCATCGCCGATACCCCCTCTCCATCAATACAACCCCCGTTTAGAGGATCGTATACCCTATAATTCGGGGTGTGCGTAGGCATTATTTGAGGGTCTAACCACCGCAATCCAAACGCCACATCTTCAACATATAACTCTTGACATGCACTGCATGGGACGTAAGGTCTGGAGCTGTCATCGACTTTCGTCCCTTCAAGCCACTGAGCATCACCGCAGAGACGAAGACGGCTTCCCTCTAATCCCGCATACCAAAAATGGGTGGTGGGGTCTACATAACCTGGTAGCACACCAGGCCAAATTGTCACCAAATTACGAGTCGATCGCTCCATGCACTGCACCTATTCCTCGACAATATGCACAGTATAATATCGATATCGCAAATAAGTGCGCCTACGTGATAGAGTGCTTTCGGAAGCTTTGACACCAAATCGTCGAACGACATTTTCCACTGGTAAATATACTTGCTACTAGACCAGGGAGGATTGACAGCGCCAAAGCCCCGCACTAAGCTCCAACTACCTTGCTCGGACTCGGCTACCGGCATCGGGCCGGCTGTTGTGTGGAATCCGGGTTGATAGTTCGAGACAACCCAGAACGTCTTATCTTCAAGGGAATCAGGACAATCTGGGTAATGCTAAGAAGACATAGCAAGTAGGGAGGGTCCATGAAATACGACGTTATCATCGTCGGCGGAGGAGCGGCTGGATCGGTGCTGGCCAGCAGGCTGGCTGAAAACCCGAATACATCCGTTCTATTGCTGGAAGCCGGGACGGATTACCCGGATCCAGACAATCTTCCGGACGAGATAAAGTGGGGCCACACGAGATACGCGGAATCCCCAGCCTCGGAACACAACTGGGCGTTGCGGGGCACGATCACCGAGGAGCAAGGGGAGATCCACGTGGCCCAGGGCAAGGTTATTGGCGGAGGGTCGTCGATCAACGGTCAGGCGATGCAAAGGGGATTGCCCGAGGATTTCGACTCGTGGTCTTCTTTAGGCAACGATGAATGGTCTTATACCAAGGTACTGCCCTTCTTTCGAAAATCGGAGCATGATCTAGACATTCGGGATGATTTCCATGGAACGGACGGGCCGATGCCGGTAAGGCGCCGTCAGTCAGGCGAGTGGCCTGCCATCCAAAAAGCCTTCCATGCCGCCTGTTTGCAGGCCGGATTCGGGGCCTGCGAAGATACCAATGGTCCGAACCCCTCCGGCGTTGGGGTGGCTCCCACGAACAACCTCGACGGCATGAGAATGAGCGCCGCCATGACTCATCTCAATCCGATGCGCCACTGTCTTAACCTTACGGTGCGGGGAGGGGTTTTCGTCAGGAAGGTCTTGATCGAGGATCTAAAGGCCGTGGGCGTGGAAGTCGAAAGCGGGGGAGAGGTCTTCAGCGTCGAAGCAGACCAGGTCGTGCTGAGCGCCGGGGCTATCAAATCGCCCCACCTGCTCATGTTATCGGGGATCGGCCCCAAGGACCAACTTGAGAAGTTTGGTATAACGGCGGTTCATGATCTCCCCGGCGTAGGGCAGAACCTGATGAACCACCTGAGCGCCCAGGTTACCTTCAAGGTCAAAGAAGGTGTCACCATCGCTGCCGATCACGAAGCGGCTCACTTTAGTTTGCATTACACCTCCCAAGGGTCCAGCGAGACCAACGATATGTTGCTGAGGACAAACCCCGGTGGCGGCCACAGCGAGGGGCGAGTAGCTGGTGTACGCACCTA
>JAKUQE010000053.1 GCA_022450395.1 Dehalococcoidia bacterium
GCTCGTCGTCGCCTTCCCGACGATCCCCCATCACCTGGCGACCGCTGGTTAGCGACAAGAAGCTGCGGTTGTTATCGCTTATTCCATAGACGATCAGCCACGGTATACCGTGTTCGTTATCGAAGTTCGGGGTTTCGATGGCCCTGGTAAAGAGTTGTGTTAGGTCCCGGGGGCTGATATATGCTCCCAAGTCCCGATTGTAACTTCCAGGGTCGCCTGGGAAATCCTCCAATTTAATCTCCCGGGGAGCCCCGATGCGCCCCAGGACCACTTCCACCTTGCGGACCAACGTACCAGAGGCAAAGAGGAAGCCCAGGTGCTCATAAGTAGCCTTGGCCCAACCGTAAAAGTTGTCCGACAACGGTAATCGGTAGGGGTCCAGCATTTCCAGATCGCGGTTGTGGATCAACGCGTGCTCATACCAATCGGCGGCGTGGTTGGAACTGGCTAATACCACCCGCTTGACGCCGGATTCGTAGGCCGATCGGTATACATTGAAGGCCATGCCGACGTTGAACTGCTCGTCGTGATAATCGTCCAAAAGCGACCCTTGGCGGCGCTTGTACCCCAGGTGCACCACGGTGTCCACGCCTTGGAAGTGATGGGAGTACTTTGACAGATCAGGGTCGCCCAAGTCGGAAATCTCGACGCCGGGCACTTTAAGTCCTTGCCGGTCCAAGTCGTTCACGTCGACCAGCGCCATGTCGTATTGGTCCTGGAAAGCGGGGAGGATCTGAGAGGCGATGTAGCCGGAAGCGCCGGTAAGTAACACCTTTCGATTAGGCATGGCCGTGTCCTCCCATTCTTGAAATCATAGATATTTTGAGATCGCTCCGGGCCACTGAGCGACAAAGAATTTGGGCAGAGTCTCATCGTGGGGCAACCAGGGTGCTTCCAATCTCGGTCCGGCGCCGCGATGGGGCCTGGGAAACGCCGGTTAATGCGCCTGGACGCTACGGTTTGTCATGACCGCAATCTCCCTGGTTAGGACCAGATCGTTAGATCGTTTCTGCGATGAAAACGGGGATGACGCGGTCGGTTTTGTCTTGATACTCCTGGTAAGGCGGGTATGCCGCTACCGCGATGTCCCAGAGCCTTTTTCTTTCTACAGAATCTACGACCTCGCGGACCCGCATCGAATGAGTCTGGGTCTCGTCGCGAATCTCGACGTTGGGTTCTGCCTTTAGGTTAGCGTACCAGCGCGGATTTTTCGGCGCTCCACCCTGAGATGCCACCAGGATATAGTTACTTCCGTCCATCGCTCTCATCAACGGGGTCTTGCGGATAGCACCGGTCTTGCTTCCCCGATTGGTCACGATAATGACCGGCAGGCCCGTGTCCCTTAAAGTTAAACCGTCGGTACCTCCGCTCCCTTCATATAGCTCCACCTGGTCAGCCACCCATTCCCTGGGGCTAGGTATGTATTCGCTCATGTTTACCTCTTAGTCTCGCTTTTAAATTGATTGGCTCGGCGTATCTTAACATCCCAAGAGTTGGCGCTACCGGGCAGAGGAAGCTCGGCGGCCTTACATCCTTGTTTTACGGCGATGGAGGCCGGTGGCGCCGCTGGGGCGATTGCCGCGATCCTCTTCGATCTGCGGTGTGCCGTCAGCTTCGGAGCACCGGACTTCAAAGGTGTGGTTGCCTTCGGCGAAAGGCCAATCATAGCGCCAGATCACCCAAGTGGTTTCCGAAAGGGGCGTCCTCAACCTCGCTTCCGCCCAGGGGCCACCATCCACCCTGACCTCAACTTTCGAGATGCCACGGCCGCCGGCAAATGCGATGCCCCCGATCGGGACCAGCGTCTGGCCTTCGCTGTCATATATCTCTTTTACCGCCACGGTATCTATCACCGAAGTTGTCTTTACTTGCGCCACCTCACTCCAGCTCCTTTCTACCCAGTACCCCTGCTTATACTCTTCGACTACTTCAATGCCGGTGATCCACTTGGGTTGCTTCATGCCGTAGAGGTCGGGCAACCATATCCGCAAAGGGAAACCGTGATCGAAGGGAATTGGATGGCCGTCCCACGCATAGGCCAGCATGATTCTCTCGTCTGAAGCGATCAGGTCCAGATCTACAGTCTCATAAAAACCGTCGCCCGACGTGATGATCAAGTAGCGGGCCTCCGGACGGACCTGCACGTCGGCCAGTATCTTTTGGAGGCTGGCGCCGGTCCACCATTGCGTGCTGATCAGGTCGGTGCCGATGCGTCCGGAGATGCAAGAAAGGGTTATGTACTGATTCCTAGGCTCATAGTTGTTCTGAATGTCGTCTAAGGAAAGCACAAGCGGGTTGTCAACCAGACCGGTGATGGGCAACGACCAAGTTGCGATGTCGATAAACGTCGGTTGAGTGCGGAGGAACACCTGGTAGTGGTCTTCTACCTCGGTGAATTCGGGGCGGGTCCCCGGAGCAGGCATCAGCGGATCATTCGCGTTGGGAAAAGGTCCCTTGGGGTCTATGGCTGAATCATCCATGGAGCCGGCGATCTCTTGGGTAAGCTGGCGCCGTTCGCGTTGGGCCAAGACCCCACCGACTCCGCCGCTGAGGACGGTGATCGTCGCGGCGGCTGCGCCCATGCGAATGAGGAACTGCCGTCTATTGATGTTTCTTGCCCATCGGATCTCGTCCTCGGTAACCAAGCCATCGGACTTGATAGCAAGGCGGCGATAGACCTGGACACACCCAACTCCCCACAGCAGAAATAGAAGCATGAGACCTAGAAATATGATGGCAGGATTCACCGTTGACTGACCCATGGGAAGGCTGACCAAAGCCATCGGCAGCCCAAACACCGCTCCCAAGACCAGTCCGGAAGTGGGTTTAGGAGCAATGCTTCGCAACTTAATGAAGGCGACGAATACGGCGGTAGCGGCAACGGCAAGAAAGAAGAACAACAATATGGCTCCGATCTGCTCCGCTGTTTTAGCGGCAGCCGCGACGCTCATTCCCACCAACCGCAACCCGTCAATCATCAGATCGATGCCGAAGGTAACCAATGGGCCGGGCAGGACCCGTGCGATCCAGTCGAAAAAGGCGAATGGAGCGAAAGGGAACTTGGCCAGTTGGTCGAGCAGATACATGAGCCCGATCAGCGGCGCGGCCAACAGTCCCCCGGCCAGCGCGCCCTGCGCCAACCCCCAACTTCCGACATAATTAACCGTTTGTCCGAGTAGTCTCTTCATTATCCCTCACCTCTTATGCCAGAACTAAGAAGTCATATAGGCATCCTAAACATTTGTCCGGAAGCCGGTCGGATTCCACGAGTTCGTCAATAAACGGGAGTAAGGCCTTGGCCCTTGGCCAGCAATATGGGCAGGGTCAACCCCAGTAGGATCAACAGGGTCCATAGGGCCGGGCCCGATGTTTGCACTTGCTCCTCTCTACGTTCCAACCGCGCGGCTTGGACTTCAGTCCGCGGAACCCACCAGGGACTATATCGGGCCTCTAGGATGTAAAAGGTGACTCCCAGACCTGCTCCGTAACCCAGGTGTCCGATCAGATTGGGAAACACACTTGCCGCCGCGTCCGCCGTCCATTGGGGGGTCCCGCCCAGGAGCACCGGCATCAACGTCAGCGGGCCGAGCATCGCCCAGAAGAAGCCATAAGACACGCCCCATCCTAATGCCGAACCCACGTCGTAACTCTGCCGGCGGAAGAGTATGCCGTAGCTCAATCCGATGAGTCCGGCGATCGCCAGATGTACGATGAACCCGGTGACGGGAGAGGACGAGCCGATCAGGTCGGCCACTCTTGGCAGGAATCCGGTCTGCCACATAACCAAGCTGAACAGCAAGCCGCCCACCAAGGCCGCGAGCCCACTACGGCCAACGATGCGCAGTCCCTGAGTCCCCAAGCCTTCTTCGGAGGAACCTGGTAGAAATTCAGAAAACAGCAGGCGGATCAGCGCGCCGAGGAATTGGTAAAGCAGGGCCACGGCGGCACCGAAAAGTAGATAGCCCGGCAGGGTTGGAAAGATGATTTGCACTTCAGTTGCCGTCCAGACCAGCCCTGAACCGGTGATCAATGGCACCAATGTTAGCCCGCCGGCCACCCACCAGAAGAACCCATAGGCGATGCCGCGAATCAGCCCTACCCCGGCTCCGCCGGTAGAATCCGTAAAGAGCCAGGCGAATCCAACGCCGGCCAAAAGACCGATGAGTAGGATCACCGGCCAAGCTGCTAACGCGGAACCGCCTGCCGCCATTCCGGCAAAGGCGAGGAGTTGGTCTTGTCCGTCGGCGGCTACACCCAGCAGGTAGGCGCTGAGCAGTCCGGCCAAAGCGCCTCGAAATAGGCTCGCTCTGCCGGCCTGTTGGGCCTCAGCCTGGACTTGGAACATCCGGCGAAGAAACACGTGGGCCAAGCCTATGATCCCGCCCAGCAGTATCAGACCCAGCAGGTCTGGAAACGCCGCCCGGGCCGAATCCACGTCCCAGGTCAAGCCCTTTCCCTGGAGCAACGGCAGCATCGTAAGCCGGCCCAAATACCACCAGAACACACCGTATACCAGCCCCCAAACCAGGGTCTCGCCGGCGTTGGGCCGCTGGTACCAAACCAAGACGCCAAAGCCCGCGCCCAGTAACGCCGATACGGCCAAAACAAGGATGAAACCGGCCAACTGGGAAATGACTCCGGCCAGTTGGCCGAATATGTCTAACCGGCCCAGTTCATACATCGCGGCTGCCAGCACCAAGCCGCCGGCCAATCCGGCCAGCCCGCCCGGCAACACCCCGTTCTTCAATACCTGGGATGCCTTCATTCAGCCCCATCTCCGGCAGTCCCATCTCCGGCATTGGTGCGATCGTTGCCGTTGTCCGGGGGTTGTTCCTGGCTCGCCGGCGGCACGGGATTTCCATCTAAGATCGGGTTTCTCTCTAAAGAGGATGTGACCACGATGTCCCGGGGAAAGAAAAGGTCGATGGTCCAATCCAGGGCGACCCGTACTTTTTTCTCCGCGCCGGGCAGTTTGCTGAGATAGATCGTGCGCCACATCAGCCAGGCTAGAAGCCCGGAGAAACGCCAGCCCCGGATCTCAGCCGCCGCGGTTCGATGTCCCAGTCCCACCAGTACCCCGATGGCCCGGAAGCGGAATTGCTTGACCGGTTTACCCTGGATCACGGCCGCGATGTTTTCCGCCGCGACTTTACCCTCCCGTAGGGCGTGTTGCGCGGTGGGAGGGTAGGGCCGGCCATCGTTGTACGGGTCGGGAATCTGGGCGCAGTCTCCCACCGCCCAAACGTTGGTTAGCCCATCGACAAGCAACGTGCCGTCGACAACCACCGCCCCGGCGCGGTTCTTCTCGCAGGGCAACGTTTTCAACAACGGATTGGGTTGGTTGCCCGCCGTCCACACCAGAGTGTGAGTCGAGAGAATTTCGCCATTGCCGAGAAGGACCGCTCCCGGAACGGCTCCGGTCACCCGGTTTTCCAGCATGAACTCTATGCCCCGTGCTTGTAGCTTCCTTAGCGCGTAGTCTCCCAACTGGGCACCCAGCTCGGGCAATATTCGGTCCCGAGAGTGGATCAAAACGAATCTAAGCTGCGGTGGCTGAATTGTAGGGTAGAAGTGCAAAACGCTGTGCACCATATCGAATAGCTCGGCGATGGCCTCAATGCCGGCGAAGCCACCACCGGCGACGGCGAAGGTGAGACGGCTGACCCGTTCCTCGTCGAAGGGTTCAACATCCACGTCCTCGAGCAAGCCGATTATGTGGTTGCGCAGCCGGGTGGCGTCCTCCAGGGTCTTAAGCTTGAATGAATTCTCTGCCATACCCGGAAGGTCGAAATAATTGGCAACCGAACCCAAAGCTAGAACCAATCTATCGTAAGTTAGGTCCTCATAAGGGACCGAGCCGCCGGAGCGGACCCGCACTACCTGGTCCTTGGTATTGATATCGACCACTTCGCCACGGTGAAACCTGGTGTGGGGACAGGACGCCCGAACCGGAGCGCTGATGTGCTGGGGCTCCAAGGCGCTGGAAGCTACTTCCGCCAGCATGGGTGTGTAGAGTAGATAGTTGCTCTGGCTAACCAGAGTGATCTCTACGCCAGGGACCCGGGAGTATAGTCGCTCCAAACGTTGCGCTGTGCCGATACCACCGAACCCGCCGCCGAGAATCAAAACCCGAGTTTTAGGTACTTCCGGGAGGGGGACCAGGTCTTCAGACCGGGGGCGGAAGTACAGGTACGACGCCACGAATATGTAGAAACCCAGCCCGGTTACACCGCCGTAGAGCAGATGTCCGATGAGACTGGGGAAAACCTTTTGCGCTTCCACGATCGACCACGTGGGCCCGGCGCCCTCTAGCAACGGCCCTAAAGACATGGGACCGGCGACCCACCACAGCAGGCCGAGCAATAATCCAGAGCTGGTGGTGCCCGCGTAACCCGACGGCTGGTAGCGCAAGACAGCACCGAAACTAGCGCCCACCAGGACGGAGGACAACAGGTGCAGGATCACGCCTGCTCCCAGGAGATGCAATCCCAGCAACCCCGGAACGTCCGGCGCCATGCCCTGTGCCGCCAAGGCCCACCAAAACACCAGGCCTCCGATCAGGCCGGCCACTCCACCGGCTATGAGGTCGTGACGGAACGCGGGCGTTAGAATGTTGCTTGCTCCTCGCATTTACACGATCCGAACCCGCAATATCGTGGGCTAAGGACCCATCCCTCGACGTTTCAGGTCAGTTCAGGATGGGCATCCTGTGATTAAGGCTCCATCTCTATAACCGTCTTGATGTCGCCGGGTCCCCGGTCGAAGGCCCGTTCAAACTCGGTCATGCCCACGCGCCGGGTTATCATCGATTCCAAAGCTCCGGGCCATCGCTGGATGATGTCTTGGATATGCCCGGCGCCAGACTTGAAATCCACAACATTGGCGTTAACGGAACCAAATATCAACCGGTTGCCCAGCACTAGGCTGTTATTGAATTCCGTGGCGTCCATCGAGACTTGGTGGCCGCCACCGGACACTCCCAGCAGGCACATTACCCCATCCAAAGCCAGTAGCCGGGAGGCTTCCAGCGCCAGCGGCGCGTACCCGGTAGCTTCCATAACCAGATCGGCAGGCCCCACCATATCCGCCACGTCCGTCAGGGACTTTTCTCTCGTGTCCACATGGTGGGCCCCGATCTGGGCAATGAGTTGTGCTTTAAACCCTCCCATCGCGGAGTGATCCAGAACGTGGGTGTCGATGCCCTCTAAACGAAGGAGCATGGCGCCCAGCAAGCCGATGGTCCCACCGCCCAACACCACCGCGTTTTGGAACTTCCAGGGCAGGCGCTCTTGTATCTTCTTGGTTTGGCGAATGGCCTTCTCCACCACGGACATCGGTTCCAAGAATATCCCGGTCTCGGCGATTTCGGCGGGTATCACGGTCAGCCATTCTTGCCTTTCAACATAATACTCGGACAAGTAGCCGTGTTGTCCCTTGATGCCCCTTTCCGTATAGTCGCCGGTGATGCACATATCGTTCTGGCCGCTGCGGCACGGCAGACACCGGTCGTGGGGGCAGGGCCGCCGGACGGACGCCACCACGTAATCACCTACGGCGATCCCTTCTACTTCAGATCCGGTTTGGGCAACCTGGCCGAAGGACTCGTGGCCGATGACCAGATGACTACTTCCTACCGGCGCTTCGCCATAATCTCCGGCTTTCAGCTCTACGTCGGTCCCGCATATCCCAACCCTGGCGACTTTTACCAAGACGTCCCCAACCCCGATCTGAGGCTCCGGCACGTCGATGACGGCCATGGAATCCTTCTGGCGAGGGGTGACCGCGATCGCTTTCATCTTCCACCCTCCGGAGCTGGAGACCCTTTACCCGCCACCACCCAGAGCTCGATCCAGGTTGAACGCGGCGCTGATCAATGAAAGGTGGGTAAATGCTTGAGGGAAATTGCCCAAGTGTTCGCCGCTGTGGCCTGTCTCCTCGGCATAAAGCCCCAGGTGGTTAGAATAGCCCAGCATCTTTTCGAACATCAACCGGGCCTGGTCAAGCCGGCCACGATCGAACTTCCCCGCCCGGGTCATGGCTTCGACCAGCCAAAAGGAACAGATATTAAACGTTCCTTCCTCTCCGGACAGCCCGTCCTCTGTCTTGGCGACGTTATACCGGTAAACCAGGCTGTTGGACACCAGGCCCCCATTCTCGGGCGACCGGTTTATGGCATCCAAGGTGCTGAGCATGCGTGGGTCGGTGGGTGACAGGAAGAATACCAGGGGCATAATAAGGTTCGACGCGTCCAGGGTATCGCTGCCATAGGACTGGACGAACGCTTGGATCTCAGGATTCCAGCCGCGGTCTATGATTTCCTCGTAGATCTGGTCCCGAACTTTGTGCCACTTTTCCCGGTCGGCGGGAAACGAGCGCTTGTCGGCGAGACGCAGGGCGCGGTCTATGGCAACCCAGCACATGACTTTCGAGTAGACAAAGTGCTGTTGACCGCCGCGTACTTCCCAGATACCCTCGTCGGGTTGCTGCCAATTGTCGGCCACCCAGTTGGTCAACCGCCGGAGATGGGTCCAAAAGTCATAGGAGATGGGCGACCCGTACTTGTTGAAGAGGTAGACCGCGTCCATAAGTTCGCCGTAGATGTCCAACTGCATCTGGCCGTAGGCGCCGTTCCCGATGCGGACCGGGCGCGACCCTTTGTATCCCTCAAGATGATCGAGACTTTCCTCGGTGAGTTCATGACGGCCGTCGATCCCGTACATGATCTGTAAGGAGCCGTCGGGGTTTAACTCGGAGGCTCGAGCCTCGATCCAAGTCATGAATTTAGCCGCTTCATCGGTGAAACCGATGCGGAGCAGGCCGTACAAAGTGAAGGCGGCGTCCCGGATCCAGGTGTACCGGTAGTCCCAGTTGCGTTCTCCGCCCATCTCTTCGGGCAGGCTGCACGTGGGCGCGGCAACGATCGCTCCCGTCGGCTCATAAGTGAGCAACTTCAGCGTCAAGGCGGAGCGCTCGACCATCTCACGCCAACGGCCTTTGTAAGTGGACTTGGAAAGCCAGCGTCGCCAGTAAGCTACGGTGTATTCAAAGAGATGTTCACTTTCTTCTTCGGAAAACGGATGGTAATCGGTGACCTGGGGGCGGATCTCCCCTATGGCGAACGTTGCTGTTTGACCTTCGTTCAGAGTGAATCGGGCGGTTACTCCCTTGTCTGACTTTTCCAAAGGTAGGCCGGTTGAGAGTTGCAGGTTGAGGTTAGGGGAGTGGAAAGCGGCGCCAGATTCGTTAATCAGTACCTCGTGTTCGTCACGAGCGTAATTGAAGGCCGGAAAACATTCCATGGAAAAAGGCATCGTACCCCGGACCACATTCACCCGGCGGATCAGTTCACTATGTTCATGCCGCTCCTGATCCGTACCTACCGGCATGAAGTCAATCACCTCCGCCACACCGTCCGGCGAGAGAAAGCGAGTCACTAAGACGTTTGTCTCAGGCCAATAGATCTGCTTGTGAGTAGCTCCGGGCCTCGTTGGACAGATCTTGAAGTGCCCGCCCTTTTTGTCATCTAGAATTGCCGCGAACACACTGGGAGAATCAAAATTTGGGCAGCAGAACCAGTCTATGGAACCATTCATTCCCACAAGGGCCGCCGTATGCATGTTCCCGATGATCCCGTAGTTCTCTATCGGCTGATATCCCATTTAATCTCCCTGGGCATTTGATGTATCCATCATGGGGTCACGGCTTTAAGTTCAAACACATGAATGGTGGAGACCTGCAGGTTCAGGTTCAGCGGGGGCCGGCGGGATCGAACCTGGAAGCCCGAGTATACATAACACGAGGAACGTTCCCAACGGCCTACCTCGTCGAATCTGAGCCAGCCGGTCACTTATGGGGCATGTTACGTAGGAGGGGGTTGGTTGTCCACCGGCATTGACCTGATACCTAAGCTTGCCCATATAATTACCATGTAATCTTACAGGCTTCCAGGTGACCTTAAACGATCCCGATCGCCGACGACGGCGTAGTTACTTTTATCGGGCAGCTTCGTCAGGGAGAGGTTTATCGTGGTTCGCATACTTCTCGGTATATCTCTGATCGTTGGGCTCCTGGCGTTTTCCGCGTGCGGCACATCGGACACAACCGATGTCATTCAACCTGTTGAGACGGTCAAGGTTGCAGACGATCCGGCTGGAGAGACCGTGCCCGCCAAGGAAGTTGCTGTAGTGGAGCCAGCCCCCGTTAAAGATCTGAGTCAAGATTCCAAACCACCGAGTCCACTGCAGATCGGGGGGTTGGTTGGTAACGAGGCCCCGGAATTCCAAGGCATCAGTAATTGGATCAACTCCGAGCCGCTGACTATGGAGGATCTGCGAGGCAAGGTGGTTCTGATCGATTTTTGGACTTACACCTGTTATAACTGTATCAACACGATGCCGTACCTGAGGGATTGGCACGAAAAGTATGCTGACAAAGGGCTGGTGATCGTGGGGGTTCACTCGCCGGAATTCGACCACGAGAAGCCTTACGAAAACGTGGTGGACGCCACCATCAGGCACGAGCTGAAGTATCCGGTGGCGTAAGACAACGACTTTAAAACTTGGCGTTCATATAACAACCGGTATTGGCCCGCGGAATATCTTATTGACCAGAACGGGGTAGTTCGCTACCGGCATTTCGGTGAAGGCGCTTACGAAGAGACAGAGAATCTGATCCGCGATCTCCTCGAGGAAACTGGCGCTGACTTATCCTAGGTTGCGCCGGTCTATTATCATCCTTGGACAGCGCCGTCCTGGAGATGGTCTGAATATGTACCTCGGAAAATCGCGGCCTGTATGGGCCGTTTTCCCCGCCATATTGGTGACGCTAGCCATGGCCTGTAGCGCCGGGTCTTCACCATCGTCACCTCCGCGCAGCGATACACCCTCATCTACTCCCACGATAATGCCGACACAGGCCGTCAATCCCACGCCGGCGCTTCTTCCGACGGTTGCTCCCACGACCGTCACAGATGATCGCGTTTTCATCCAGCTTACTGATCCTCTGGACGAACCCGAGTACTATTGCGTGGACGTGCCCGGCGCGGGGCCTGGGGTTAGGCTGCAAAGCGCTCTACAAGCCCACACCTGCAAACCGATAGATACGGCCGCCGACGAGCTTTTTACCATAGATCACCCGAAGGCGGGACAGATCTATATGGAGGCTTACCAGTTGTGTTTGGAGGCCGAAGAACCCGGAGAAGGGTCCTCATTACGTCTTCAGGCTTGCTCGGACTCGGAACTTCAACTCTTCACTGTACAAGATGACATTATAAGTCTCGACAGTGAACTCCAAGAGGGTTTGTGTTTGGCCGTCGACCCGGATCCCGGAATTCCCACCGGCGGCCCAAGTCATCTCCGCAGAGCGCTGACACTGGAGAGCTGCGAGACTACCGATCATTCTCTAATGAGATGGAGCCTTGGGTTATTCGATTATTGACCGAAATGATTCCACCTTAGGAGGAAACGATGGCAAGGATAGGTCCGGCGTCTAGGGAAGATGTGCCCGCGGACCAGCGAGAGGCTTTCGACCGTTTCGTGGCGGAAAGAGGAAGCGTGCCCGCTACCGGGCCATTGTCAGTGATGCTCAATGCTCCGGAGATGTTGGCTAGGGGCGAACACTTCAGGGCCTACGTGCGCGGGAATTCCTGCAGCCTGCCCGCCACCGTTCGAGAGTTGGCCATGCTGGTCACGGCCCGGGAGAACGACTGCCAGTTTATCTGGTACGCCCACGCCGCCGCCGGACGCCGGGCGGGACTCAGCGATGACTTGGTGAACAATCTACGGGACAAACGGCCGCTGACCGGGATCAGCGCCCAAGAATCGGCGGTGGTGGAGTTTGGTCAAGAGTATTTCCGGACACGGCGGGTGAGCCAGGCAACATTTGACGCCGCCTTGTCGGAATTCGGGGTCCGTGGCTTGGCCGAACTGACCAGCCTTATGGGCTACTACGCTTTGCTGGCGTTCAACATCAACGCTTTTGAGATGCTGCCCGAGGGAGGGGAAGAAGCCCCGCTACCCGTGTGATTCCGGCAAGTATACCCTCTTGGTGACCGGGCTATTGTAAGGGCGGGCGGGACAATAGGCCGAGCGGGACCGGCCCGGGTCTCCGGCTACCAGCACCATGATGTTCTCGGGAGTGCGGACCACGGGCACCGTCACGCCAGGCTCGTCAACGTTCAGCCATTTGGGCCAATCGTAGGGATCGGCATCCTCGGCAGCCCGGCCATAGCGAAGCTCTTTATAGCGTCTAACCCGCTCCACCGGTACCCTGGCCCTCTCGAACAAGTAAGACTTGACCTCTTCCTTGGTCCAGCCTTCCCCGCTTAATTGATGGGCGATGAGCGGGCTGATCACCACTACGGCTTTGCCACCGGCGATGATATTGTGGTTCAGATTAGACATGGAGTCGGCGAGGATCCAAAGGGCGAACTCCATGCTGCCCGACCCCGCCGGGTTGTTGCCCCTAGGTGCGTCGGCGGCATACACGGTGACGCAGCTATCCTGGGGGTCGAACCCCGATTCGGTGTGCACCGGCGCCCAGGGCGTATCCACGTCTACCCCAACACAGTAGGAATATTTGGCGGGTGAGCCAAGGGTGGACTTGTCGCCCGTATCCGGGTGGCCGCCGCCTAGGTTCACCATTATCAGCCGCAAGGCACGCCCGATGGTCGCGTTGGCCCGGGAGCCGTGACCGAACAGGCCGATGCCATGGTTGATTCCCACCTGCTCTACCACCGGCCCGCTGACGATCACCATGGGCGCCGCCGGGTCGCTGGTGGCCTGCAGTCCGCGAAGGTCGAAGGATTCCTCTAACACGGCTTCCACCGCCGCGATCACCACCGGCATGTATTCGGGGCGGCACCCGGCCATGGCGGCATTGGTGGCCACCGCTTCCACCGTGGCCACACCCATACGCGGCGGGATTATCCCCAACACTTCCATGGGGTCCCGGCCCGACGCCGCTAGCATCCGGCCAACCAATTCTACGGTGGGAGGCACGATGGGGAGGCCGTCGGTCCAACCGTTGTCGAAGTATTGCTCTATCGTTTCCACGGCGCCTTGGACCGTGTCAGATCCACTGAGCCGGGCCGTTTCTCTGCCTGCAACCATATCTACTCTTTGCACCACCGGTATTGTGCGTGGCAGCTTATATTCTGGGACTCTTGGCGTGGCCTATGCGCTACGCTACCGGGATGCTTATCCGGCGATAGCTTTGACGATATCGTCCGCCACGTCCCGAGCCTGCTGCGCAGCAACTTGTTCCGTTCCCAACGGATGGGATACTACTACCAATGGCAAATCTTCCATGTTCATGGATTTCTTGATGGAGTTGGCCAGCCGCACGAAGCTGGAAGTCGCCACCAACACCGTTGGCTTGCCCCGTTCTTCGAATCGAATCGCGTCGAGCATACTGCCCGAAGTGCAGGACCCTCAAAGCGCCACGCCGGCGACTACGAAATCGGCCTCCTTGGCCATGTCATCCAGCATTTCATCGGTAGCGGCTTTGGAGGCGGCCGGCTTGGACTTCATGATTACTTTGGTGACGCCGTGGTCTTTCTCCAGGGTTTCCGCCAGGCTTAAGAAGAAAAATCTTGAGGTGTCGTTCCCGTTGTCCATGATTCCGGCGACGGTGCCTTTGATATCCCCAAGCCGGGGCGCCAACCGGCGAATCTCGCTATGGACGTGTCCGGTGGGATCAAGATAAGAGACCTCTTTTACCGCCGGTCCGGTGATAGTTGCCGTTTGCATCGCTGACCTTCCTATATAGCAGGCTATGGAGTCCAGTGAGCAGGCCTTTCCTTCCCTACTTTTTAAGCGCATCCCCAAGGTGAAAGGAGAAATCCTATTATATTACGCCTTCGCCGTCGCTGCTGGCCCAAGGTTCCCTGCACAAAGTTATTGAGAGGTAAGCGCTGACTCTGATAATATTGGTCGTATCTTCCAATATTCTAAGAGGTGAATGAAATATGGTTGAGCCAGGGTTCGAAAAAGTTGCCGATACCGGCGATCTCTCTCCCGGCCAAATGAAGTCGGTCACCTTGGGTGACGAAGAATTGCTATTGGCCAACGTGGATGGGACTTTCTGCGCGATCGGCAATTCATGCACCCATAGGGGAGGCGCACTTTCGGATGGCGACCTTGACGGAGAGGAAGTTGAGTGTCCCCTTCACGGGGCGACATTTAACGTGGTTACCGGCGAGGTAGTTGGTCCGCCGGCGCAAGAAGGCGTTCAGGCTTACGAAGTGCGAATCTCAGGCAACGATGTCATAGTGGGACCGGCGAAAGGTTAGCGAATCATACATTTGGGCCGGGTTAGTGATCCCTTCAGCGCTATCGTCTTTCTTACGAGGTATCCAACCCAAAGCTGCTGTTGAGCCTTCCCATCATCTCGTAGTAGCACGCCGTGAAGGCCAAGCTCACAGCTCCGGCATCACCCACAAGGTGAGTTACGGCCTGCCAAGTCGAATCACGCACCTTGTTACGGAGGACCTCTAAGGCGAAGTGAACCCATATGCCTTCTTTGGGCAGCAGGCCTCGGGGCGCGGTGCCCGCGGCGATGGCGTCAACGACCGCGTCTCGTACCCCGGCCTCACGGGCCAGCGGCTCAAAAGCGTTCCAAAGGTTGGCGCTATCTTGCTCGTGAGCCACGGCGAGAGCCACGGTGTATTTTATCCAAGGCTCTAGATCAGATTGGCCCACGAGTTCGTCCAAGCCGGCCAGCCCGTTCGCTACGTGGGGGTTGGCGAACAACGCCTGGAACGTGTCCGCTAATCCTGACTGAGTCGCGGTAACCTGGGCGTAGCGTGACCGCATGTTCGGTGGCACTTGGGTTTCTGGGGTTAGTTCTAGACGCGGCATCACCGCTCCTTCATCTCGAGTCGTGAATTGGTACAGGCGGCATCGTGCACATGGGTTCCTGGATCAGGCGCTCACACTTCCTGTTTCTTGTCCCATTCGCTATTAAACCAGTCCCACCATTTCTTCTGTTCTTCTTCGTTAGGAGAACTTGCCATCATTTCCCTCATGGGCTTATGTGCTTCGTCAGTAGAGTTCATAAAGTGCGTAGCACTTTGCTTTGCTATATCCATTGCTGTCTCGCCCTCAAAAGCCTCATCACATCCACCCTCACCGTTCATTATTTCTTTACATGTAAATGTTTTCAATTTTTCACCGCCCAGTATCGCTGTATTGACTGGAGCTCTCTTTTCCGCGTCCACCACGTATTTCCAAAGAGCTAAGTACCAATCTATCCGAGGAACCTTGGCCAGTCACGCTGGCCTCTTACAGAACGGGTCAATTCGTGTAGGTGTCTGACTGAACGACCTCGTAACCGCTTTTCAAAATGTCATCTTCCGACCGGAGGGTGTTGGCCTCGTAATCGCGGGGCACGATCACGAAATTGTAGCGCCAGATGGGGCTGTACCCTGGATCTCCGGGCCTGGTGTCGTAGATACCGTACTGGCCCGTAACTCTTTCCGGCCTGCCATCGGGGCCGTCGAGGGTGTATACCAGGACAAATTCCTTGCCATACTTCTGCTTTTCCGGATCGATGTAGACGATTCCCGCGGGCATGGCGAAAACCATCTCGCCGCGAACCCACCGAGGTCCGACCCGCTGGCCGTGGGGATTGGAAAATGTCAACAGCGGGTCCGTGATTTCCACGGTCACGTCGCCACTGTAATGTAGCCCTCCGGATGAGTCACTTGCCATGATCTATATCTCCTTTGCCGATTTTATCCGGGGTGCTTGACCCCGGTCTTCTTCCAGATACCTGCAGCCGTTAGGCATGCTGTTCGGATCTCATATGGGAGCGAACGATCTCCGCGTGGGCCTGAATCTTACCCCGGTCCATGCGCAACGGTTGTGCTTCCGCATCGAATGGGGCCTTGAAATCAAAGGCATGGGCCGTTGGACCGTTATCGTGCAGGTGCTCTAGGCGTTTGGCGCCCTGTGCTCTGGTGGGGGTCTCGTCATCCGGTATCCACCAGGCTACGAAGGCGGGCCAGTCACCTTTGACGAACCAGTCGTCGCGCTTGCTCAGTACCTCGGCATGGAACCCATAGTAGGTGAAGGCGTAAACCGACTCCACATCTTCCCAAAGAGAAAGGGTAGCCGGGGCGTCGCGGTGCTCCCCGCTGGTAAGGAATCGGGGACTGACGTCGCGAGTGCCCCAATCCCGCTCACGGGTGGCGTGGTCTCTTTTCCAACTATTGCCGGACCGGTCTACGAACCCCTCCGAGTTCTCGGCGCTGGTATAAACAAAGGGGTTCCGATCATGGAACCCATTGATCTGCTCGTGGTCACGCGGCTGCTGAAGGACGCCAAATGTATATAGGACCAATTTGGCCATGCTGTCACCTCCGGTTAGGTCACGATGTATTATCTTCTTGCAATTATGGGGGTCTAACTTAAACGTCTGATTTTGGACTAGCGTTTTCGCCAGTGAGGACATCTTACACCGAGCAAATGGTCTATGACGGGTTCCGGTTGGTTGCCAGGTCTTCCAACGCGATCCGCCACTTGTCCAAATTACCCTGGCCGAAGCCATCCCGATAGGTAATCACACCGTTGCCGTCGATAGCGATCTTTGTAGACTGCAACAGGACGCGAAGGTCCCGGAGTCCAGAGCCATTGAGTTCGGCCACGGGCCAGGGATAACCCCGTTTACTCCGGTCCCTCTCCAGAAGTTCGACGGTTTGAGTAGGGTCGGCTCCCACCAGATAAATGGCGACGTTTTCGGTATATTTTGGGTCCAGGGTTGCCAAACGCCGCAACTCGGCGCGACAAACCGGTCACCAGTCCGCATGGAAAAAGAGGAAGGCCGGCTGTCGTCTCTGCCGCAGATTGGCGGATGTGAGGACGGTACCGTCCAGCAGCTTAAGCGTGAAGTCAGGAATCCGGTTGCCCACTTTGGTGCCCGTTGGAGGTGGAGGCGCCGCAGGTTCAGAAGTTGGAATCGCGGCTGTCTGGGATAGGGCTGGATCAGCTGCCCCTCTCTCTGGGGGAACTGGTTGACCCGCGATTCCAACCAAAGTGTCGACCGGAAGTGTTGAGGCCGGTATCGGCGATACGGTAGCCGGCGAATCAGGCTCTCTGGCTTTGATAACTGTTAGTTCCGGTGCTGGAATCAGCTTGAGGGTTTTTGTCTCCGAAGATACTGTCGTTGATGCCGGGGTTCGTTCGTCGATCGATCGTGGTGTGAGCGCCGATGAAAGTTTGGGGGACGGCGATGCGGATGGCGTGACGGCGGCTGTAGCGCTAGCAGGCAAAGACGGCTGAGATTGGGATGTTTGATCGCCGGGGACATTCGTGGGAGAGGCCGCTTCTTGGCTTATCGATGATCCGCCGCAGGCCGATTGGGCCAATACCAACAATGTCATACCCAACGAAACTGCGATGAGTCTTAGCCGCATCGGTTGATTTTAGCAGATGCCGGGAGCGATTGCCGCCACGATCATCGGCCATTTGGGCGCGACGATCAAGCCGGGAATTCAAGGGAGCCACGAGATATCCATCTCTCTGATTCTCGAAACCGGTCGGCGTTCTTGTCTCTGGTCAGCGGGAGGTGGTAAGTCTTCCGTCCTCGGCGAACGCGACGGTGCCATCGCTGAATACCACGCCATCCTCGCAATGACACTCTACTTTCCCGCCCTGGAATTGCTCATCGTAAAGTTGGGCATACAGCCCGCCCCGTGAGAGCAACTGGGAGTGGGTGCCCCGTTCTACGATGCGGCCCCGGTCTATGGCGAAGATAACGTCGGCGGCCATTATCGTCGAAAGGCGATGGGCGATGGCCACCGTGGTCCGCCCTTTCATCAGCGGCTCTAGCGCCGCTTGTACATACCGCTCGCTGGCGCTGTCCAGCGCTGAAGTGGCCTCGTCTAGGATCAGCAGTTTGGGTTGGTGCAGGATGACTCTGGCGATGGATAATCGCTGCCTTTCGCCCCCCGACATCCGGTAGCCGCGCTCCCCAACGATGGTGTCGTAGCCATCGGCGAACTCCATGATTCGCTCGTGGATATAGGCAGCCTTGGCCGCGGCCTCCATCTCGTCTTGAGTAGCGTCCGGTTTGCTGTACAGGAGGTTGTTCCTGATACTGGCGTGGAACAAGTAGTTTTCTTGAGACACGTAACCGATCATGCGGGACAGCGACTCCAATTTGATCTTCCGCACGTCGATTCCGTCGATCAGCACCCTGCCTTCGTTGGCGTCGTACAACCGGGGGATCAGGTAAGAGATTGTCGTCTTGCCCGCCCCACTGGGACCCACGAAGGCGGCGAGCTGGCCGGGCAGGATCTCAAAATCGATCCCGTCCAATGCCCAGCGGGGCTCCGGATCGCCGGTTTTGGCGCTTTCCTGAGCCTCTTCATTGTTCGAAACATAGTTCACTCGAACCGAATCGAATCTGATGGCCCCAGCGACCCGCTCCGGCTGGATGTCCACCGCCTCGGGATCGTCAACGATGTCGGCCTTGATATCCAGGTATTCGAAGATGCGCTCGAATAATGCCATGGATGACTGCAGCTCCACTGACACCTGAAGCAACGTGCCGATGGGGAAATATAGGCGGGCTTGCAACGTGGTAAACGCGATGATCGTGCCCGGAGAGATACCGTCACGCCCGATCCCCGAGATCAAGTAGCCCGCCAACACGTAGATAATCACCGGCGAGATTGAGAAAAAAGTTTGCATAACCGCCCAGAACGACTGGCCGGTCATCTGGCGGCGCACCACCAGGTCGGACAGGTGCTGGTTCTCCCAGTGAAATCGCTCTATCTCCAGCTTCTGCCGGCCAAACAGCTTGGACAGCATGATCCCGGAGATAGACAACGTTTCTTGGGTGATGGCAGTCATTTCCGCGGTGGATTTTTGAACCTCGGCGGACACGGCGCGGCGTTTCTCACCGACGATCCTAGTCAAGAACGCGAATACAGGTACGATTCCCACGGCTACCAAGGTCAACTGCCAGGAAAGAATGGCCATGGCGATCACGGTGCTGATGAGTATCACGATGTTAGATAAGATGTCGGTAATGGTGCTGGTGACCACGTTTTGGACGCCACCGACGTCGTTGGTTACCCGGGACTGAATCTCTCCAGTTTTGGTGCCGGTGAAGAAACCCAAAGAAAGGGTTTGGAGATGGCGGTACAACCGGTCCCGCAGGTCCCGCATCACTTTTTGTCCGACTTGGTTGGTAACGTAGGTTTGCACGATGCCGATGGCACCGGTAACCACGGTTATTCCGGCCATGACGCCGGCGATGATCCATAGAAGGTTGAGGTTAGGGCTGCCGCTTTCGGGGAATAGCGCCGAGTCGAATATAACCCGGATCATCAGCGGGTTAACTACGCCTAGTCCGGCGGTGAATAAGATCAACAGTCCGACGATGGTTATCTGGGACAGATAGGGGCGAAAAGAAGCGGCGATGCGCCGGATGAGACTTTGCTGGGGCCGATCTATCTGGGGTTCGATTCCACCGGTACTCATGCTGATGTTCTCTCAACCGTCATTGATTCGGGTAACACGCCGGCCTTTGGTCAGTTACTACTCTGAAGTATCGCTCCGCAGCTATACAGGAAAACCTTGCGTCAGTCGTGGACATCGGGTTTTAATCGATTATCTTCTTCGGGATCGACCACGACGATCAGCCGTTTGATCTTTCCTTCCTTGACCAACAGGATGCGCAGATGATGCTCTGATCCCGATTCGGTATGGGTAGTGTCTTTGCGTTCTATGCGGCAGATAACCAAGTCGCCCCAAAGTTCTATCCCTTTTAGCTCCACAACCTGTTGGAGGCGGTCCGACCGCTTGAGGAAGCTATCCCTGATGGCGGCCTTGCCGATAGCCGGGTCCCGGCCGACAGTAACGCGGAAGGCATCTTCGGCGAAAAAGTCCATGACTTCGTCGATGTTGGAGCCCCCGGTACGGGTGCACCGGTCTAGCGCTTCGCTGTAAGCAACGGCCAGACGGATCTGATCGTTGGACACCGCCGTTCCAATCTCCATCTTCTCAGTCGCCATGCCCTCTCCCTTGCGTGTTGGTTGTACTTTGTATCGTAAAAGATTGCTGTTGTGTACTGCCGGTTGCCTCGGAGCGCCTTTTTAGGTGCCACGATGTCCAAATTCTACCAGAGATACCGGGTCAGTTTCCTTAGCTGATGTCTACCTGATAGCCGGTCTCGCTCATTACGGGCTGCCGGCGGACCGTCCCCCGTCCACCATGTAGACACCGCCGGTGCAGAAGCTGCTTTCGTCACTGGCGAGGAACAGCATCATATTGGTTACTTCCTCGGGGTTTCCATAGCGCCGAAGCGGGATACGCGCCTCGAAGGATTGCTTTGTCTGCTGCAATGTTACCGCTGAATCGTCCGCCGCCGCGGCGCGCATCTCCTCCAACGAGCGCATCATTCGCGTCTCGATGGGGGCCGGGTTGACGGTGTTGACCCGGATACCCAGGGGGGCGCACTCCAGGGCGGCGCTGCGCATAATGCCGATGACCGCATGCTTGCTGGTGACGTACGCCGACATACCGGCACCGCCACCGATACCGGCCGTAGAGGAGGTGATCACGATGCTGCCGCCGCCCCGGTTACGCATCGCTGGGATCACATACTTCAGTCCCAGCCAGACTCCACGCACGTTCACCGCCATGACCTGATCGAAGATGTCGATGGGATACTCCGGTATCGACGACAGCGTCCCTTCTATTCCCGCGTTCGCCAGATATATATCGACGCCACCCCAGCGTTCGACAGCCGCGTTGACATAACTTTGGACCTGTTCAGGCTGGGTAACATCGGCAACCGCGTAGCTGGCCATGTCTTCGCCGATGGACTGGACAACGCTTCGGAGCGCTGACTCATCCAGGTCAACCAAGACGACCTTAGCGCCCTCCGCGGTAAATCGTTTAGCGGCCGCCTGACCGATGCCGCCAGCCCCTCCGGTGATCAAAGCGATTTTTCCCGTTAGGCGTGCCATGTGGCGCCTCCTTTCCGTGGATGTGTCTATGTGCGGGCCTCGCTCTTAGGCATCGTCGAAGAAGCGGCGGGGGTTTTCCACCATTATCGCGTTGATGTCTTGATCGGTGGCGCCCAGTTCTTTTAGCCGGGGCAAAACTTTGCGGGTGATGAACAGATACCCGTCGGGATTGAACGCCTTCCTTTCTTCCGCTATTTCCCTGGAGACTTGGGTGCTGGGGACCGAATTGTCGTGGGAAAGCATCAGCCGGTGCGCGAAGCCGGCGTCGATCAGCTGCTTGACGACCTCGGTGCGCCGCTCCCAGTTGGGAGTTTCCGCCGTCCGGCCCCCGGGATAGCGGTCCAACCCCAACCAGACGCCCTTGTTGAGCAGACCTAGCAGGTAATCCAGGTCGGTGTCGTCGTTGCTGTGGCCCACGTAGACGCGGTTCAGGTCTACCCCCTCTTCCTCCAGGATGCGGACCTGCGCTTCTCCCACCCGGTCGGGGGACCAGGTATGCGTGGAGATTCGCACTCCAGTCTCCTTTTGGGCGATGGCCGCGGCCCGCAGTACGATCTCTTGGGGATGGGTGATACCGCCCCGGTCGCTGGCGACCTTAATGATTCCGGCTTTGATGCCGCTGTTCTCGATGCCCTCCTGGATCTCCCGGATGAAATGGGGCGCGATGGCGCTGGGTGTTGACGCGGCAAAGTCCCGAGGGACGGCCAGATGGTTGCCGGTGCAGGCGATGATATGTACCCTGCTGCCCCGGGAAACCTCCTCCAATAAGCCGATATCCCGGCCCAGGTCGAAGGTGGTGACATCCACGATGGTGCGCACCCCCTCACCGTAGGCCGCCTTGAGTTCAACGATGCCTTCCGCCGCCACGGCCTGGTGGTCGATGAACCCAGGATAAGTTTGGCTCATGCCGGCCGCGCTGAGCAGAACATGCTCGTGGCTCAGGGTAAATCCGAGGTCAGATGCCTCCACCGGGCCTAAAACCGTGTTAACCGTCGACATGTCGTG
>JAKUQE010000054.1 GCA_022450395.1 Dehalococcoidia bacterium
GGAATGGTGTAACCGTATCCGGGACGCTTCAGGATGATCTTCGGATTTCGAGAGTTTACTTCGAACATCTTTCTTAGCTCCCCGATCTGAGCGTCTATGAGCCAACGGTCATACTTGTCAGCCCTGTAATATTCGCCGTTCCGCCGCGCTAATTGAGCCGACATTGAATCAACACGAGCGAGCTCATCATAGCTCACGGTACGGCCTCGACCATTAAACAGCAGCTCGAAGTAGCGAAAATATATTATAGTCCTCCCAACCGTCTGTTCTGCTCTGTGCCAAATCTCCTGGGCTTCAATGTCATAGTAGGACTCGTGTGGTGGGCCCCATACCAGGCACAGATCGAAGTCCCCAGGCACGCACTACGAAAGGTGGCTGTTTTTTCGGAAATAATCCCATGAGAAGCTTGGTGTCGCAGGAGGATACCAAGCACTGGACTCAACACCAGCCTTCAGACAGGCTGATCAAGACGTGCGGGCGACTGGTACGCCATTCCAGAGGCTGGAGGTTCATCTTGCCGAGGTGCTGGTTACCAGAAAAATGCTGATCGGGAGACCGGAACTGATCAGCCGGCTTCGCTTGCCACCTGGCTAACCTGCTTTGAGCGTAACAGTATCTATGGGCATTATGGCGTTGCCCAGCGCCGATAGAATGCCCCAGGGAATCGACTTGGGCAGAGACAACCGATTTTCGGCTCGAATGGGAAGGCTGTTGACGTGTTCAGGATACCGTTTTATAGTTCACAGCATCTAGGGAGACATAAGTTCAGGAAAATCACTTAAATCTCGTAAAGGCGGTTAAAACGCCACTTGGTTCACATCAGCGCAAATACGGGTATGGAGGAACAAAATGGCTGACCAAGATATTGCTCTAATGGCCCACCTGTTCCGACGCGCCGGTTTCGGGGCGAGCCGTGACGACTTGGAGGCTTATGCAGCCAAGGGTTATGAGGCTACCGTGGAAGAGCTACTCAATCCGGAGACACAGCCCGGTGTTGAAGAAGACCTGATGCTCCGCTACAACCAAAGTTTTCGTGAGTCTAACCAAGCCAGAGACCAGCAGTGGCTCTACCGGATGGTCAACGAGCCCCGCCAGCTCCAGGAGAAAATGGCTCTCTTTTGGCACACCATTCTCTGTGGCGGCAACACCAAGATAGATAGCGGCTACGAGATGCACAGAATGATCAATATGTTCCGGGAGAAGGGCACGGGCAGCTTCCGAGACCTGCTCCTCGATCTCTCCAAGAACCCTGGCATGATCTACTACCTGGACAACTCCGAAAGCCATAAAACCGCAGTCAACGAGAACTACGGGCGGGAACTCCTGGAGTTGTTCTCGCTGGGCGTGGGCATGGACGAACAGTTCAATTATAGTGAGGATGACGTCAAAGCCTGCGCCCTGGCTTTCACCGGCTGGAACATCGCCCCAGCCTACCCGCCATTCCCCTACGGCCGCAGCCAGTGGCAGTTCCGCTTCGACCCGGCCGACCACGACGATAGCGTGAAGACTTTCCTCGGCGAGACTGGCCGATGGAACGGTGACGACATCATCGACATCATCTGCAAGCAGCCCGGCGCCGCCCGGTTTATTGCCCGGCACATGTACGATTTCTTCGTCGCAGACGAGCCGCCCGTCCCGTCCTGGCGCCAGACCCCGCCCCGGGATATGGAAGCCATCAAGACTCTAGAAAAGGCTTACTTCGACTCCGGCTACAACATCAAGGCCATGCTGCGGGCTTTGCTCACCTCCGACTTCTTCAAATCAGAAGACGTCCGCTTCGCCAAGGTCAAGAACCCTGCGGAAATAGTGGCCGGCACCTTGCGCCTGGTAGGCGATCACCGGGAAATCAAGCCTGGGCTCTGGGAGATAGCCCAGGAATGCACGTACATGGGCATGAACCTGATGGACCCGCCCACGGTGGAAGGTTGGCATACGGGCTACGAGTGGATTGACAGCGGCACCCTGGTGGAACGCGTTAACTTCGCTTCCGAGTACCTGGGTCAGACTGACCTTCCCGGCGTACAGTCCCTGGTCAATCACCTCATGGCCCTGGGCGAGAGCCTCTCCCCCGCGCAGTTCGTTGAGGGGAGTATCGACCTGGTCGGCACGCTGAACCTCACTGAAGATACCCGGCAAGCGTTGGTCGCCCACGCCCAGGAAGGTGGTGATCTACGCCATGGCACCGAAGCAGATCGGGCCGAGTTCACCCGCCGTGCCGGTGAGATGTTCCAGATGATCGCCTCGACCTCAGAGTTCCAGTTCGGCTAAAATCGTGCGCAGAATTTTCTAGCGGAGGATATAGCATGGTTTCTACTCAAAAAGATCCGGTGCTGGCAGTGCTGTCCCTATCGGGAGGTAATGACGGCATCCACACGGTGATCCCTTACGCCAACCCACTGTATCGGGACTTCCGGCCATCTCTTTCCGTCCCTGAAGAACAGGTCCTCAAGCTGAATGATGAAGTAGGCCTGAACCCTAGTATGGGTCCGTTGAAGAAGTTTTGGGACGAGGGCAAGCTGGCCGTCTTCCTGGGCATCGGCTATCCCAACCCCAGCTACTCCCACTTCCGGTCCATGGACATCTGGCACACCTGCGAGCCGGACAAGGTGGGCACCGAGGGCTGGTTGGGTAAGGTCCTCGCGGACCTAGACCCAAACAAGGAAAACGTGCTGACCGGCGTCAACTTCGGACGCGGCCTACCCCGGGCCTTGGCCAAAGAGGGCGTGCCCGTGGCTTCGGTGGGCAACCTGGAGACCTACGGTCTGCTGTCCGGCATTCAGGGCGAGGAGCGAAACAACGCCCTGGATGTCTTCGGCCGAATGTATGCCCCCACCATCGGCACTGGCTACGCGATGGACTACATCCGTAGCACCGGCATTGACGCTCTGAAGGGGGCCGACATCCTGGCCACCGCGCCGCACACCTATACTTCCAACGTGGAATACTCCAGCACCGATGTGGGCCGGTACATGAAGAACATCGCCCAGACACACCTGGCCGACTTCGGCACCCGAGTGCTTTTCACCACCTCCCCATACAACGGCTTCGACACCCACGCCGCCGAGGCCACGGCCCACGCCGCTCTGTGGAGCGACGTGTCCGATACCGTAGAGACTTTCTTTGCCGACCTGCAAGACCATGGCAAGGCCGAGAACACGCTGCTGTTCATGTTCTCTGAGTTCGGCCGTCGCATCTTCGACAACGGTTCTGGCACCGACCACGGCGCAGCCAGTGTGGCCTTCGCCGTTGGCGATAAGGTTAAGGGCGGCATTTATGGTGAATACCCATCCATGGAGCGCAGTGACCATATCGAGGGCGGCAACCTGGCGCCCACCATGGACTTCCGGCAGGTCTATGCCACCATCGTGGAAGATTGGTTCGGTCTGGACCCGGTGCCCGTGATCGGCGGCAATTTCGAGAAAATCCCGTTCCTGTAAGCCGATCCAGCAAAGACTGATAGGTAACCCGGGCTGTCCCTTAGGGGCGGTGGCGTTGCCGTCTGCCCTAGGTGATATAAACCCAATTCGGACCACTTCGGTGACGCAAGGCGAATCTCGGAGCGGTCCGGCTAACCAAATAACGACGAGGCAAGAACGATGAGCACCCATTTCTTTGGGCTCAAAGACTGGAATTTCCAGTATAGCCACTCCCTGGGCCGTAACGAGTTCGGTGGCACAGGGTTCCGCAACCCAGTCGACATGGTTGTGAGCGCCGATGATGTAGTGTATGTGGTGAACCGGTCCCGCGAGGACCGACCCGACGGCGTTCGTGTAACAATGGTGACGCTTGAAGAGGACTTCATTGGCGAATTCGGCGCCTACGGCGAGGGCGATGGCGAGTCCATCTGGCCCACGGCCGTCGCCCTGGATAACGAGGGGAATGTCTATATCGCTGATGAGTTTCTGAACCGGATTTCGGTCTATACGAAGGATGGCGATTTTATCCGCAAATGGGGCAAGGCCGGTTCCGCCAACGGAGAACTGGATAGGCCCGCGGGCTTGGCGATCGATGGTCAAGGCACCCTGTACGTCACCGACAGCCGGAACCACCGGGTGCAGAAGTTCACCCTGGATGGAAAATACATCGGCACGTTCGGCTCCTTCGGCAGCGAGCCGGGCCAGTTGAACATGCCCTGGGGCATCACCCTGGATAAGGACGGACTGGTGTTGGTGGCCGACTGGCGCAATGACCGGATCCAGGCGTTCACCCCCGATGGCGAATGGCAGGCCAGCTTCGGGTCGTCGGGAACGGGGATTGGCGAGTTCAACCGTCCCAACGGTGTTGCGGTGGATAAGGACGGACTCATCTATGTACTTGATTGGCTGAATGACCGCGTCCAGATATTGAACCCGGACGGCCGGTTCATCACCGCCCTCCACGGGGAGCACCAGCTATCCCGGTGGGGCAAGGACAAACTGCTGTCCAACCCGGACATGATAGAGCAGCGCGCCCTAGCGTTTACCTGGGACCAAGGTGCTTTCGAGAAAAGACTTTCCGACCCCTGCGCCGTGAAGGTGGACGACCAGAACCGCATCCTCGTGCTCGAGAACACCAGCGGGCGGATACAGGTTTACCAGAAAACTGATACACCGGTGCTGGTCTAGGGTCGCAACAGCCGGCGCCTGAGGCCCAGCCAAGATTCAATCTGGATCATTCTGGAAGAGATGGAGCAGATGGGGTCGCCCATTCCGGTGAGGTCTCCCCTTTTGGCCTTGTCGACGGAGGATTGTTGGCCGCATCCGCCGGTTGGTCCATCCTCAGGGCAAACGTCTAGATTTCAATCATATTTGGATGGTGGCCAGATTCCAGCAGGGGGAACAACTTTTCTTCCGTCTTTGAATCTTCTGCCGCGATGGTACAAACCGGACAGTTTTAGCCGCGGGCACACCTAGCCAAAGCCGAGTTGAGACCTAGATCGCTGAGCGTTGGCGGGAAAACGTTCCAGACATCGGTCGCTGATCCCTGATTCAGCGCCACCAACACCGCCAAGTCGTGTTCCAGGCCGAGTTCGACTCTAGTCCATCTCCCGATACCCTACTTTTGTTACCTTCCGGTATCAGTGTTTCCGGAATCGAAACATGGGTGCGGAAGTTGGCCGAGGTAGCCTAGTGGACGGAGAGATGGGGGAGAGTCGAACGATACCGGAAACACGGGCTGGCGGTGCTTGTAGCTATTTCTTGGAATGGAATCAGGCTAATCAACCAATTGAACACGTTGTCGGACCGTGGACGTTAACCTTCAAAAAACCATTATTTTTGGCGACCTACCAACATTTCATATGGACTGAAGCGGATCTTCGTAAGTCCAGCCCAGAGCGGTGTGCCCTATTTTCAATAAGGGCACCTACGGCACGACGAGTGATTGGGGTGGGGGAATTTCCCCTCAAAATGAAAGGCTCCATAATTCGGAGCCTTTCATTTTGCTGGAATCGATTTGCTGGAATCGATGACCGCTAACGGTTGACCATATCGTAACTGCGTAGCAGTTTGCCTGGGGTGGCATCAGTGCACACGCTGTCCTCGAAGGTCACTTCCCCGTTGACTAGGGTATAGCGGATGCCCTTGGCCTTTTGGATAATCCGCTTCTCACCACCAGGGAAATCTGTGTCATATACTGGGCCGTCGTACTGCAAACCCAGCTTCTCCAAGTCATACACGATCAAGTCGGCGGCCAGACCCTCTCGCAATATGCCACGGTCGGTGAACCCAGCAATCCAGGCTGGCAGGCCGCTGAGCTTATAGTGCGCCATCTCCAGGGAGATCGCGCCCTTGTCCCTGGCCCACGAGGCGAGGAAGTTCACGGGCCAAGTGCCCACCGTCAAGTAGCGGACGTGGGCTCCACCGTCTGACACGCACGGGTGAGTGTAGGGGTGGTTCAAGAGTTCCGTTACCGCTTCAGGATTGGTGCCGGTCGTAGGGTCGGTGGAGAACTCGGTTCGCAGGTCTTCGTCCAAGGCAAGATCCAACATCGCATCCATGGGGTGCTGGCCGGTCGCCTCGGCCAACTCGGCGATGTTCATACCCTCGTACTTGAGGTTGGAGTCCTTGCGAACCTCGACTATCCGCATCTTGGACCAGTTGGAGGTCACGTCACCTGTACCCCCGATTCCAGCCCAGGCACCAACATCGGACCGCATTAAATCGCGAACGCCTGGGGTATTGAGCTTGGCCATGCGCTCTTCCGGTGTGCCAATGAAGGGGTCGATCCAGTTAGGCAGTGCGTCGAAACCGTTGTAGTCCGCCAACTCGAATACTGGGGTGACGGCAACACAGGAATGCTGAGCGAAGATGGAGGCTCCTTCCTTATGGGCCCTCTCCAAGAACGCCATTTGCTCCTTATGGCGCTCCGGGTCCTGCTCGCTATAGGACACCGCTCCGTATTGGAAGGGCCGACCTGAAGCCTTGGCCATCTCAATCAGAAAGTTGTCCCGGCCTTCGCCGCGGGCATCACCCTCTACCGGGTCGAACTGGATTCCGGTAGGACCGGCTTCTATGGCGCCACCGTCTATACCAGCGCCGCCCATCAGATCCGCCTCTCCCGGAGGCAGCGGCCGCTCGGCCTGACCTCTGGTCCAACCGATGCTACCTATGCCGAATTCCGCCATGGTATTGGCAAGTGCCAGGTACTCTTCGTTTGACGCCACCTGGCTGGGGATGAAGCGGCCATCGTCGGGCCGGTTCAGCAGGGTCTTCATTGAGGACCAGCCGAATGCTCCAGCCGTCATCGCTTCGTGGATGAGACCTTGCATCTGCTTGGTCTCCTTATCATTGGCATAAACCCTCTCCCTGGAGTCTTCCACGCCCATCACGTAGAGGCGCAGGGGATTGAACGGTACCAACGCGCCGACGTTCACACCCAATGGTTTTTTATCCAGGGCGTCCATCCATTGAGGGAAGCTCTCCCAGTCCCAGGACAAGCCCAGTTCCATGGTCTTCATGGGGATGGCCTCGATCCGGGTCAATAGACGCATGGCCGCTTCTCTGTCTTCGGGTTTGCAGGGTGCGAAGCCAAAACCGCATTGCCCAATGGCGATCGAAGTAACGCCGTGCCAGCCGGACATGGTTGCATAAGGGTCCCACATAAGCTGGAGGTCGTAGTGGTTGTGTAGGTCGACTGCCCCCGGGGCCACTATGCAGCCGGTAGCATCCAACTCTTCCGTCGCAGTACCTCGTATATGGCCGCTAATCATGGCGATCTTGCCATTCTTGATGGCAACGTCACCATGGAACGCAGGCATGGCGCCAGTTCCGTCAATAATCGTCCCGTTTCTAATAATCTTGTCGAATTCAGGCATATCCCCTCCTATTGAATATCGCTATCCAAGGTACGAGCTTCTGAGTACGAGCTTCTGATTATTTTATCATTCGAGTCCAACAGGTCAAGCACTTTATTATCGGCTATCCAGGGGCCTGTGTTGCGGGGAACTGTAACCGGTCAAGCCTTGGGTCTCAGGAAATCCGGATGGGGCGTTCTCGGCGCCGGCGGTCATCATATCCGGGTTGTGAATCGGATATATGAAAAGGATACGGGCTGGCGCATCGTATCTATTTACGAATCCGTGTATCGCTCCGGCAGGCGCCAGGATTGTGTCTCCGGGACCGACAGTCACCCGCTCCCTGCCGAGGACAGCGTCGAGAGTGCCTTCGACGACAACCATCGCTTCTTCCGTATTGGCATGAGCGTGCCTCGGCACCCTGGTGTTCGGGGCCAGGGTCAACTCACCTATTGTGAGGGATTGTGTCCCGTGATCTGAGTCCGCGATCTGGCAGACCTCCAAACCCAGCGTCATACCTTCTCTCCTGTTCATGTCTTGCCTTTTGATTATGGGCATGGTCCCTCCTCTTTTCGATTTATCTTTTTCGAGACATTGAACTTCTACTATCGGTCACTCCTGGGACAATTCCAAAGCCAGCGCTGAGTCTCAATACGAGATGCTATAGCATGGAGGAATATTAAAGTCAGCACGGAACATTTGTCTATGACTAAAACCCTCATCGCTCTCCAGCAGGCGTTCTCCCAGCCTATTCTGCTGACAGTATTCGGCTTCAACTTAATGGGTGAGCCAGTCCGGGAAACAACGCCACCCACCAGGCCCTGACATTAGCTCTCGGCCTTCGGCAACCATTAGTCCCCAGGAAGCTGAGTCCGGCCTCGAGCAGAATGACGAATCCAACCTGAAGCGTGACCAGTACGATTAAGGTGTTGGTAATGTTCGGAAGTATGTGCTTAACCATGATGCGAAAGCCGGATGCCCCGGAAACCTTGGCTCTAGCTACGTAGTTCTGCTCTCATAGCCAGGGTATCACCTCTGACCTGGCAACAATAATTCGACCATAGTAATGCGCCTACTACGATTATCATCGTGCGAAAGCTAGGCTCAAGTGCGATCGCTAATGACAAGGCAAGGAGGACAGGGGGTACCGCGGTCGCTCGGAGAGGGCTTGGGCATTCATCGACACCGAGCCCGACATGGAAGTTGTAGGAGAAGCCTCATACGGCGTTGAAGCAGTGGACCAGGCTCGCAAGCTCGATCCAGACATGATTTTGTTGGATATGGTGAGAGCAGGCCCTGCTCCCGAAAACTTCTCTCATCCCGGCGAAGAGGCGCCTGTATCGCCATGAACCCGTAGGGGCTTAATGGATGGCTGCAGCGTTACTCGGGGCGGACCAACGCCCACAGCCGCCCTTCTGTAACCGTTACGGGGACAGCCTTCATGCGGACACGAGCCTGGTTTACACACACCCCTTCATACTTGTCAAATTGCCAACCGTGGCCGTCGCAGGTGAACACTTCCTCACCTTCGTCCTGCACCTCACCACCTTGATGCGGGCAGATCACGGATAGCAATTTGTAGCCATCGCTACCCTTGGCCAAGAAGAATTTAGCGTCACCCACCTCGACCGGGAAAGGAAGACTTTGGAGCGACGACTCTTCCCCCAAGTCCACTTCGATTCTCCTTGGCCGACCGGCGGCGTTGAGTGGTGGTCGGGAAGACATAGCTGTTCCATCCTGCATTTAGTGAGAGAAAGGTCAAGGGCGACAGCTTAGCACAGGCCTCCTATTTCAACAATTTTCATCAATCATGGAACCGCCCTACGCATCAAGGATCTCTGCCGAACGGCAAGCGTTGGCTGCGGTTAGATCCTTTGACATTGATACCCTTTGATACGTCCCTAATCGACTGGGGTCAGATGTCGGAATCAGAGAAAGCATGGCTTGGCGGATATCATCAAGGGGTGTGGGACAAGATCAGCCAGATGCTGGGAGATGATGACCGCCGGTGGCTTTTGGAGAAGTGCCAACTTCCAGGTATTTTAATCTCAGAATAAGGTATGCACTTTTTCGGACCGGAGTCTGTCACATCGCGAGTATTCTTCCCCGGAATCGGTTTCGCAGGCGTTGAAAATAGGCCAAGTCTAGCTGTTGACACGTGAAAACAACGCTCCGAAACCGGGGTTCTTTGCCCCCTGCCTGGCTGACCGATATTATTAGGGGCACCAAAGGGACTTGGTTTTCGTTCGGTGCACTGCCCCACCAGGCATAGATCGGATTGTATGAATATCCCGGTCCTGAGAGGATTCGTTCCGGCCCGGCGACTTCGTATTGTGTTGCCACATGAGAGTCGATTGCTAGTTAAGGGTTCGATTAGGAGGACAGAATGTTAGATGCCAAACCCGAAGGAAACTATCGTTATTTGCCCAGTACAGGGGAAATACCATTCTGTGGTGGCGTAGTAGCAGATGCGGGCTATGAGATTGTGCGCGCTACGTTCGAACGCCCGGTCCCATGGCGACACGGCTACGAGTTGATAGACGGGCATCTGAAGACCCTTGGGCGGCCACGCCAAGCATTGTGCGGGCTCGAGCTCCGGTGTACGGCGCCGTACACCAGGGAGGGCTTCCTGGAATTCAATGGCAGGTACGCAGAGGTCCTCAGCGAGTGGGGCCTGTACGGAGGTAAGGTCGGCACTGGGAGTACTGCGCGCACCAACATCGCGCCGTCGTATAATGCGCCTCCAGAGCAGGTTATGGTCGCCTTCGCCTACACCGTTCCCTCCAGCATAGGCCGGCCGACCTTCGTGGTCTCCGGTACGCCAGCCGGCGTGCGACGAGGGGAAGCGACAGCCGATGCCATTCGCGAACAAGTTGCTTGGATGGTTAACACCCTGGAAGAGCGCATGAATGAGCTAGGCGTATCTTGGAACTTGACTACCGACTTTATCGCCTACACACCCTTCGACATCGAGCCGTGGCTGCGTGCAGAGGTGGTGCCGAAGATCGGGACGGCGGTGGCGAACGGAATAAGGTGGTTCCCCGGCCACGCGCCAGTTGGCGGCGGGGGTATCGAGATGGGCACCTATGGCGTTATCCAGGACATCCGTGTGGCGTTAGAGTAGCGCCGCCGGCATCGCCGAGATCGTTGTCGATGTCTCGGGTCCCCCGTTTCCTGCACAGCGTGCTAAAGACGAAAACGCCCTGGTCGTGCAAGGCCGGGGCGTAATAATTAGGAGGGTTGAATCTGAGCCCGAATTAATAAAAAGCGGTCCGCTTGCCGTTTGACAGCGTTTAGCCCGACAACGGGATGGTCGCGGAAATTCTAGGTTCAGTACCCACCGACTTAGTTGTGTGGCCTTGGCCGGTGAGGTCCTCCGCCAACGTTACGTGCCCTGGTCCAAACCGATGGAACGTCCCATCTCCAAGGCCAATTTCTACTTCTCCTGACACCGTGATGACGTATTGGCGTCGGGGTGCGTTGTGCCAATCGCTAAATCGACCTACTGGTGATTCGCGAAATGAGATGCTGGCGGTAGCAGCTGGGTCCCCCAAGCTGTGGTGAGAAGCCAGGTCCAGCTCTTCGATATGCGACTGACCGTCATCGCCAGTATAAAGTCGGATAATACTCATTGTGTCCTCTTAGATAATCTATGTTTGACTTGGGTGTCGCCGCATCATACACCCGTTTGGAGCGCATAAAATGAAATTCCATCTTGGTTACTGGGGAGTCTCGTCAAGGCTCAACACCTAAACCAACCTTCTCATCAAGGCAATCGAACCGATTTGAATCCTCCTGGATGCCTGGAGAGATAGTTGCTTGGTGGTACGCCTCTGCGCCATCCCCCCAGTAACTAACTTTCCAGGCATATCGGTGGATTCAAATCGGTTCGATTGCCTGGTTGAGAAGGTCGGTTTAGGTGTTAAGCCTTGACGAAAAGCCCCTGCAAGCAGCAGGGGCTTTTATTGTAGGCGCTCCAAAACCGGGGTATGGTGCGGTGAATCTGTAGTGGGGATGTCGTTGTCCAGGGAAAATGTCAGGGTTTAGTGTTCAGCAAAAACGTCAGTAGCCCTCTAAGATATCTCCCAAGGTGAGGTTGATGGCTTGGCTAGATCTAAACCGGCTTGATGGCACGGGTTCAAGCCATCAACTCCTCTCGTTGGAATCCAACAGACGCTTCAGAGTGGCATAGCCGATGCCCAGTTCTCGGGCCGCCTGTCGCCGGGAGAGACCTCCCGATCCGAGACGCTCCACCACTTTGGCATATAGTTGCTCGAACTCCGGCCGCTCATTCACCCGAGGCCGGCCGATGCGCTTGCCCTGCTGTCGCGCCCGCTCCATCCCGGCCACCACCAGGTCCCGGTGAACCTGCTTCCTGGCGGGGTCCTCATACCAGATGGTCTCTCCGGCCAGTGGCCCTGGAGTCACCGGGGCGCTGACATGTTCCTTGGGCTCCCAGTCCGTCGGATCCGGGTCGGGAAGCGTTGCCACCGCCGGACCGATAGGGACCCGAGCACGCAGTTGGCTGGCTAGAGCCGGAGCTTCTTGGGGAGTAAGAATCTGGTTCCGGTGCCGTACCAGCAAACGACCGTCCAGGCGTTCTTGCACCTCCACCCGAGCTCCAGCGTAGCTGGGCCTCTCTGTACTGGGATAGAGTTGTAAGGTGCGCCCATGGTATTGCACCGTGTTGTCCTTGGCCACTCGGCGCAGCTCCTTGATACACAGCACGCCACCTAACTCCAACTCTGGGTCCACTGGCCGGTAGGCCAATTCCGGTTGGTCGGCAGGCACTCCGAAGCGCTGATTGAACCGGGGCAGAAACTCGGCCAGCACCTGATTTGCCTCTTCTAATGTGCAGGCGCCGGCCAGCCGCAGTTCCGCCACCAACCGGTCCTGGAAGGTACCGTTGGCCCGTTCCACTCTTCCCTTGGCCTCGGGGCTGTGTGCACATATCTGGGTGATCCCCAGCTCTGTCAACGCTCTGCCCCATTGAGTTGATGGTCCTTTCTGGGCGACCGAGTCCGATAGACTATGCCGGGGTTGAAAGACGGCATGACCATCGGTATACACTGCCATCGGCACACCCTGACGCTCGATGATGCCCTGAAGCAGGGACAGATAGCCCCGGGTATCCTCCTGTTCTTGGATTAGGGCATAAGGTACGGTCCCGGTAGCGTCGTCCACCGCGAGCAGCAAGGTTAGCCATGGTCCCCTATCCTCCAGCCAGAGATGGTGGCTCCCGTCCAGCTGGAGCAGCATCCCTTCCTGTGGCATCCGTTGCCTTCGACATCGGTGCCGCGGCGGCCGTCGTTGGCGTGGGCTGGACAACCCGGCCCTGGTCAACAGCCTCCTCACGGTGGGGCGGGACAACATCACTCCCTCCCGTTCGGCCAACAACTCGGTCAGGTGAGTATGGTTGACGCCGCCATAGCGTTCCTGGGCCAGGGCCACCACTTGTTGACGGATGGTCTCCGGAGTGGCATTGGGCGGCACCCGGCCCCGGTTCTTGTGGACCAGCCCCCTGGCCCCTTCCCTTCTATACGCTGCCAGCAGCCTCCATCCCTGACGTTCACTTACCCCTAGCAGCGGTACCGCCTCCTTCATCGACCAGTATCGTTCCAGCACTCCATTCAAGATCTGTAACCTGCTCTGTTCTTTGGTACTCAAAGTCAGTCCTTCCATAGACTGACATTTTCCCTGACCAGTTAGCTACTGACAAAATTGTAGACCTACAACAAAGGGGTAAAATCAGGGGCACCAAAAGGACTTCTTTTCCGTGCGCCTCATCCCTAGTTCGCTCGCTTTACCGCTTCCAGCCATATTCGGTAATGGCGCCAACTTTTTGAGACTTTTCCACATTGAAGTTCTTCATCCAGCGTGAAACAATTACGGTAATGCGTACCGTACATGCTGATACGCGGTAAGAGGGAAGGGAGGACGTGATGCCTTTAACTGCACTCGAAACGGTGTTACTCGCGGCGCGGCGCGCTCTGGTGCGGTCCTGCGAAGATGCAGATGAAGTCGACGACATAGACATCCACCGCGCCCAGCGGGCGATCTCAGATGCAGAGCGGCAGGCCCAACGATGACCCTTGCTAACCGCGCCACGCCCCTCCCGCCGGCCCTGGTCGGCGCCGAAGTCGCCCAGGACACCTTGACCCAGGACGAGTACGAGGCGTTCAAGGCGGCGCTGCCATCGTGGCGGGACCGCCTAATCTGCATGATGCTGCGAAACACTGGCCTGCGTATAAACGAGCTGTTATCGCTCCCAGGGGCCCACTGCGCACTCGGAGGGCCCAGTTACGTCATTCATGTCGTTCGGTCCAAGAAACGTAAGGGGATTGAGACAACGACGGTTTACGAGCCCATCTACATCAACCCGGGCCTGGGCGTCCAGCTCCGCGATTACATCAGGGGCAACAACTACACCATGACGGAACCGATCTTTGGGGGCGGGGATAACCAGCGGGACGCCCGGAAAATCACCCAGCGGGGTTTACGCTTCATCTTTGAAAAGACAGGGCGGGAGTCAATCGGCCGGCCGATCAGCCCCAAGGCGTTCCGCAGCTTCTTTGTCCAAACGATGGTCGACGGCAACGTGCCCATGGCCATGGCATCCAAGATGGTGGGGCACGAGGACATCCGCACGACCCAGGCGCACTACTACGTCTTGTCCGCGGACCGTCGACGAGCTATCGGGGAGGGGATTCCGGTCTAATCATGAATCCGCGTCTTCCGTCCCAACTGTGTTAGCATCGAGTCAAAGAGCCTTGTAAACGATGCGGGCCTGGCGGTCCGTCCCGATGAACGGAGGTCTGTATTTTTTCGATGATTTGCGAGATGTGCGAAGGTTCGAGAAAGGTGCCCTGCTTGACGTGTCGAGGGAGAGGGCAAATCTACTTCAACAAAGTTACCGAAGACTCGGTGTGCCCGGATTGTAAGGGCATGGGTGTAACCAGTTGTCCGGGTTGCGTCAGGTGGAGCCGTAGGTAACGACAGATGAGGTCGATCCAAGGCAGGGCTGTTAGTCACCGGCCGAGAAGCCGGGTTATATAGATGGGCGGAGCAGGGAGGTAGCGTATGGACTTCTTGAAATTGGCCTACGACCTCCCCCTAGCCTTTCTGGGCCGCTGCCTCGGCTTCTGATTACCCACCCCATTTCCAGACGATCGGCCGCATCGGCAGCAACCGGATACTCCAGGGTAAGACAATGGGTATAATCGACCTGGGGAATCGTGATAAGTACTGGATCACTGCTCCTCTGGCCCTCTGGGTGTTCCCACACCTGGAGGGCCGCTTAAATTAAAAAAGCCCGGCGCCCCTTGGGCAACCCTTTCTCTACAACCGCCCCCTAGCCTTCCTGGGCCGCTGTCCCGGCTTTCCTGAACCGCGTTGCTTTCTGCCTCTCAGCCCGTCCAGGGTGTTGGACTTTCCCAGGGACCCGCAGTCGATGCCCATAGGGACTACGACTCCGGCATCCGCTAACGCAAAACTGGTCTGACTACGGCTCTTCCGATATTCTTTGGCCGACGGCCGACCCTAGCGGTCTTTCGAGCGATCACCGGGCATTTTTCATACTGAGCCAGTTTGCCTCGGAGGCCAGGCGGTAGGACTTCGAAGCCCTCGACCGACGCATCCGGCGAATTCACAACTGACATGTTGATATTCTCACTACCCAACGGAGACCATGAAGTGGTTGCTACGGTGGGAGGCACCTCAATCGCCGCGACTTTTACTGTCACCGGTTCTACTTATTTATCTGGAATCGATTACTCCGCAGCATCCATCCACGTAGAGCCAGTGTCCGCTGCGCCGGGCGCAGTGGTCACCATCAACGGTTCTGGATTCCCGCCTTTCGGACTGGTCCAGCAGCTTGTGCTAGGGGGCACCGATGTTCTTCCAGTGCCTCAACCCCATACAGACTCCGCTGGGAACTTCATCACTCAAATTTTGATTCCCCAATTAGGATTAGGGAATACACAGGTAGATGTCGCGATAGGCGGAACTTCGGCTAGTACTCCAATAACTATTGGTTCCGCTATACCAGCATCCATCACAGTAGAGCCGCAGTCTGCGGAGCCGGGACAGGTGGTCACCATCACCGGGTCTGGATTCCCGCCTTTTACCAGCATTGAGTCTCTCACGTTGGGTACCGTTTTCGTGCTGCCGTATCCGTGGCCGACCAACGCATCTGGTGATTTCACAATCGACGTATTGATACCTTTGTTCCCCAATGGAGACCACGAACTGGTCGCTACGGTGGGAGTTACCTCAACGACTACGACCTTTACCGTCACCGGTTCTCCCTGATGATGAAAGTCGACGACACCGAGGACACCCGCTTAACCAAAGAGCCTGCTTCGGACAGGCATCCATCGTGGTCGGCGTTTATCCGTTAGCAAGAGCCGTGCATGGTTGTCCGGGCTACAAGTCGGCATCCTCTCTTGGTTGGCCGACTACTGCCCGGCTGCTACAGACTGGCCGTTGCCGTAGAAAGCAAGACTGATTGGTCGTGCAGAAACGAGGGATGACACAGCATTACCAACACCGCCAGCCCGCGTTCTCGGTGTAGTTCGACTCTCCCACGTCTCCACCAAGAACACAGTGATTCAGCCTCTGGGCCTCTGGGTCCGAGGGCGTTTCATTTATAAGGACAATGCCACTGCCGGCGCTGGTGGTGGCCATCTCTAGTAAGGGCCGGAAAGCTGGCTTGGGCCGGATGGCCACTACGGCCTTCTCCTCGACGGTATCAACGTAGACGGTGTCCAACATAGCCATAAGCAGCTTGCGCTTTTCCATCTAGTAGCAATTCCTGGGGAGGATATACTCAGGGGATGAAGTCTGTTACATGGTTGAAGTGATGGCCCAGGCCCACTCCGCCCGCATTGTATTGCTGCTGCTGCTTTCCGCTGCATTCATATTGGCCCGGGTGGTTTCGCTGATGCTGGGGCCTTTGCTGGTAGACCTGGCCAAAATAAGCGAACATTCCGGGGACGGCCACTTGAACCAGAATCGACACCAGCAGGATAGTCCATGGGCCAACCGCCAATAGGGCAACCAGCATGGGGTCGTTTTGCACCAAAAAGTTAGACTGCATTTGACCCGGGATTCCTATCTGAAGAGCGGATTAGCTCATCGAGGGTAACCGGCCTCAGATTCCGTCGCTGTGCCTCAACTATCACGTCTGGGAGGACGTCCAGCGTCCGCTGGCGATTTCCACCTCCATCGTGGACCACAACAATTATGCCAGGCCGCAGCATTCTCTTAAGCGCCCACCTCATGTACCAGCGAGGCGGTTTGCACCAGTCCAGCGTATAGGCTGAGCCTAAAACTACTGAGTATCCATAGGTCTTCGCGAGATCGAACATCCAAAACCGGAACAGTGAACTCGGAGGTCGTACTAGCTTGGGATCGTTTTGTTCATTGATTAGCTCCTCGGTGCTTAATAATGATTTCACGAATTGCTGTCGACTCAGGAGAAGGGCCATAGTCGTTGAATATAGGTGATTGCACAATTGATGACCCTCTTTTCGAATGATCTCTATATACTCGGGGTGCGTTTCGACGCGTTCCCCGACTACAAAAAAAGTTGCTTTAACGTCGTGCTTACGTAAAATCGAAAGTACACCATCTGTGTAGGGGGGATTGGGTCCATCGTCAAACGTGATGGCGAAGACGTTCTTTTCAGTAGGAACGTAGAGGATCAGCTTTGTGAACAGCCTGCTAAGAATCCGAATCACCCAGAAAGGCTGATAAACCCAGAGGAAAAAGGGGAACAACAATAATACGACTAAGACTAGCGTGATTCCGATAATGGAATAACCCATGGTCCCCTCAGTACCAGAATTGCCATACCTGAGGCCGCAATCGTAAGCCAAAATGTGCCCGGATACGGAGGTATCCACGCTTTGCCAATGTACGGCTAATGCCTTAGATTTGACTAAACCGACAGTGGGAGGACCCCGGCCCGCCACATAAGATAACCTCGACGGAGGTTCGGGACATTTTACAGTCAAGCGGGAGTACCTGGCTCCATGTACGGGTCTCCCGCTCCTTTAGCAAAACCTGGCCTGACCTGCCCTTGCTCCTACCCTTCGGTATGAACGCTGGCTCAACGTGGAGCCAGTTGAAGTAGTGATGGGCGCGCGTTTCGTCGGACAGGAGGAAAATGGCTGGAGCAAATAAGTTCGAAATCGTGGGGCACGAGCTTTTGGATCGACTCTCTTGCTTGCTTGGGGTTTTTGGTGGTCCAGCGATACGGGAACCCTAGTCTCCGGAAACGGTACTGAAGAGCATCCCCAACGATTAGTAGCTTTTTTTCTTGCACATAGAGACAGCTGCTTCCCTCCGTGTGACCGGGGGTATGAATCACGCGAATACCCCCCAGCATCGGCAGCAGTTGCCCGTCTTCGAAAGCTAGGTCAACCTTCACGGGGGTGGATAAAGGGATGGTAGGATAGGTTGAGTGACCCGGGCTAGAATAGGGTTTGAGAATGGGTCCGGATATGGTTTACTGCCATCCAGGAAATCCCTTTCTTCTTGATGGACGGCCACCTTGGCTGATGTAGCCTCTACAAGCCTCGCCAATCCTCCCACGTGGTTGGAGTGGTAGTGAGTGACGACAATCATGCTCACGTGTCGAAAAGATGCTCCTAGAGACTGAAGTCCCCTCTCAAGCCAAGTTAGGCTGCCCTTGCTCGCCGCGTCGCGTCCCACCCGTGGCCTCCCCTATTTGAACCAATCGGCAACACGCTCACCGATCATGATTGCCGTTGCGTTGGTATTGGCGCGAACTACATCGGGCGTCACCGATGTGTCCACCACTCGAAGCCCATCCAGCCCATGCACCTGGCAGTATTGGTTCACCACTGCCATTGGGTCCGATGCCGGCCCCATTTTGCACGTTCCGGACATGTGGATTGCCGTAGTCAGGTTTTGCAGCAGCCAGGCGTCCAGCGATTCGTCGGTGGCCAGGTCCTGGTCCGTGAGGTTAATCCGCTCCTGGATCACCTCTCTGTATGCCTGATGCTGCAATAGCCGGACGCACAAACGAACGGCTTCGCGCATCCGTTGCCGGTCCCAAGGGTCCTCAAGGTATCGGTAGTCCAAGTGCGGCTTCTCATGAGGGTCGGCAGAAGTGAGCATTAACTCTCCAGAACTGACCGGCAGTTCCAGGGAACAAGTGAGGCGAACACCTTCAGCCTCCAGAACGTCACCGTAGGGCGGGCCGGCGGGGTAGGCTTGGCTGATCATCATGTCGTTCCGAGCGCGGGAGCCGGTGGCGGTGTAACGGAGGGAGATAGAGGTCCAAGGCCCGTTGGGGTCCAGGGTGACATCCTCTTTGACCCTAAGCCGTATCCGTGCCCCGGGATGGTCTCTCAAATTCTGGCCTACTCCTGGCAAGTCGTGCACCACCGGAATTCCCAGGCTATTTAGGTGGTCTGCAGGTCCCACGCCCGATAGTATCAGCAGTTGGGGCGATGCCACGGCTCCGGCGCATAGTACGATATTGTCCCCTTCCACTACGAATCGCTCCCCGCTGCTCTCCACCTGTACGCCCGTAGCCTTGTTGCCATCAAACAGCACGCGAGTGGCCAACACATTGGGCCTGATAGTGAAGTTGAGCCGGTGGCGATTGGGGTTGAGGTGGGTCAGCGCCATGCTCATGCGGATACCTTCGGTGTTGTTCTTGGGCATCAAGCCCACACCGGTCGAATCCGGTTGGTTCATATCCCGATCTTCTGAGAAACCTGCTGACAGGCAGGCCTGATAGAAGGCCGACTGAACAGGTTGCTCATCTTCACGTTTGTGGCGGCGGATGACAATCGGGCCGTCGGAGCCGTGAAAGTCGTCCCGGATATCCAAATCCGTTTCGATTTGTCTGAAGTAAGGCAAGACCTTGATAAAGGCCCACTCGTCGTTCCCCAAAGACGCCCAACTGTCGTAGTCTTCGGGTAGGCCTCGAAGGAACGATTGCCCGTTGATGGCGCTGGAGCCACCCACTACTTTTCCTCGCGGTATTGGGGTTAGATCGGCTTGCTGAGGAGAAAGTTGGCCCGAGTAAGACCAGTTGAAGGCGGAGTCCACTGCCGAAGCAGCGGTGCTTAACCCGTCCTTCAGGTCGGGAGGGAGCTGTGCCAGGTCTGGATAGTCGGGGCCTGCTTCTAGCAGTAAGACGGACCGATTTGGGTCGCCTGATAAACGCGTGGCTAGAGCGCAGCCTGAGGAGCCGGCCCCTACCACAATTACGTCGTATTTCATGAGCTTCTCCCTTCCCCTCGGTCAGAGACCAACGGAGTGTGGACCTATGGCCTTGCTAGATCTCCCGCGTAATGGAAGGAGCAGATGCATCTCAGTTAGATGTCTACAGGGCCAGGGCCGCTGAGGAGCGGAGCGAACAGAGTCGTTCCTTCGTCCGCGTAGTGAAAGCGCCCTAAATCTACTTCTCTTTTTTCAATTTACGTTTTTCCTTTAGAGTATGTTGTGCAGTTGTCTGTTTTTCCTTTTTGGCTTTATCTTTTTTACCACCCTTATCACCCATTACTTTTGCTCCTTTGAAAGTGAATCTTCTAACGGCCCCAGGTTTAAGCTTGATAGGGTTACTGGAAGCGGACTGCCACTATCGTCAGGGATGACATATTATCTGAGATTCTCCATATCGGCTGACCCTATGCCTTCAGCAAGACCCGAATGGATTGGATTGCAGCTTACCACCGGTCTTTGGGTCTCGGCAACGTTCTCCTGCTCCGGCGTGGGACAAGGTTTCTGCTATGGACACCCAGGGGGAATATGTCTTATCGTCATCCTGGCCCAGCGCGAAACTGCTGAGCTCGTGTCCCAGGGACACCTGAGGTGGCCCCCATCAGTTGGCTAGGATTGGGGTGCTATAAGGAAGACGGACCCGCGCAAAACCAAGTCCTTTCGGTGACCCTGATTTTGCGCCGTCGGTAGCTATGTCGCGCGGAACTACCTTTCTGGAGCTACCAGTCACCACCGATAATGGAATCGCTCTGGGAGGATCCTCCCATGAAACGGGAGGCCACCCGGACATCATGATACAATTTCGAAGTGATCTCCACAGAACCGAACGCCAGATAGCGGTCATAGGGTGGCGGCCACTAGGAAACAAGACCCTATCGCCCCTCACTTTGGATGATCATGGACGCGCTCCATCCGGAGTCCCCAGCACCCGCCCTCTCTGCCGACCATACGGCCATCGCAGATTCGTCGCCAGAAGGAAACACCTATGCCGTTCGAGAATTAGAGCGGCGTCAGTACGAATTGGCCGTGCTTACTGCTATTTCAGGAGTGGCGGCACGTTCTCCCGAAGTCGCTGACGTCCTTGACCAGACCCTGCGCCGATTGCGAGAGGTCATGGAGGTGGAGGCGGGAGCGGTATTCTTGATGTCATAACCTGCTTTGATTAAAAGCAAGCAAGCGCACAGTCGTTGGGTACATGCCGATGGGTTCGGCAGGTTTCATTAACTCCGTCGGATAGGGGAATCGCCTTTCACTGGGACGCCTTTAGCACACCGGGGTAGCGATATTGTTTTGGGAGATGACGATCTGAACGACAGACTTTCAGAGGGCCAGATAGAATCGTTGAAGGTGGTGTGGGATGACCCCAGTCAATTCCAGAGGCTTCCGGATGCCCCATTGGAGTTGCCGGACGAGGAGGCGGCTGGGACGCAGCGGGTGAACGATTCGGAGATGCCGGATGATCTGGTTCGCCTGTACTTGAAAGAGATCGGCGCTACGCCTTTGCTGGCCTTCCAAGACGAGCAGCAACTGGCTCGCACGCTTGATGTTCAACAACACCTCATCGAACTGGAGAAGGAGTTTAGCGAAAAGGGGATTGAGCATCCACGGCCATGGGAAATTACATCGGTGCTGCTACGCCGGTTGGCGGATTCGGCGGTCTTGTTGGTGGGACTGGAGGAACAATTAGGTCTACCCCACAACTTGACGCTGTCCCAGATAGTTGGTTGCCCTGAACTGAGACTCCAAATTGACGCTAAGATCTCTCCCAGTTTGATTGCCAACTTGGCATCTATCCTTATGGAAGATGACCCAGAGGTGTATAAGCAGTTGGTTGACTTGTCCCTCAATATCTGGCTACTTCCGCCAGAGGCAATCCATGCGATGGAAAGCTTAACTTTAAGTGAACTAGAGTCTCTTTTAAACCAACCGTCCGGCTATGCCCAATTGTCTGAAATGGACACAGATTTTCAGGCCTATTTCGAGATCGTCAAGTCCGAAGGCTCCACCGCTGAATCCCGTATGATCGAAGGTAATCTGAGATTGGTGGTAAGTATCGCCAAAAAATATCTG
>JAKUQE010000055.1 GCA_022450395.1 Dehalococcoidia bacterium
GAAGTTCTGCACGGTTTGCAGGTCCAGCCGGACGACCGCGAGTGGGTTCTATCCGTGCCTAAAGACGACGTTAAACCCCACGACGTAGTCCTGTATCTGGGATGCAACGTGTTGAAAACCAGCAATCTAGTTCAGACGGTGGTGGATATCTTCAAGTTGATGGATGTGGACTTCGTAGCGGTGGGCGGCGCGTCCTATTGCTGCGGTATCCAGCATTTCCAGCGAGGCGACGAGTCAGCGGCTCGCTCGATGTCGCACACAACCATGGATAATTTCAAAAAGTTCCAGCCCGAGCAGGTGGTGATGTGGTGTCCTTCCTGCATCTACTTCTACGATGACATCATGGACCTAAAGGAAGAGATGCCTTTCCAGCACGTCACCGAATTCCTGATGCAGAACCTGGACAAGCTGGACTTCAAGCCCCAGCCGGAAGCGAAAGTGAGCCTGCACTACCATACGGGAAGGGAACAATCGGACATTGAGGCCCGCTCCGCTTTTCAACTTCTGTCCTTATTACCGGGCATCGAAGTGGCCGACTTGGGTAGCGATGCCCGGCTCAGCCGCCACTGCACGGCCGCGGCAAGGGAAAAAACCGGCGCCGAGATATGGGACGGCATCATCAAGGGATCATTCGACCGGGCCGTGGAAGAAAACGTGGACATCTACTCCACGCTATACCACGGTTGCCAGCGTGACCTTTGCCGCCACGAAAAAGACTACCCCCTAAGAGTTGACCACTACCTGACATTGGTAGGCCGGGCGCTGGGCATCGAACACGAGGACCTGTACAAGAAATACATGATGATGGGCGACCTCGAAGGTATCCTCGCCGAAACCAGCCCCTGCTCCGTGGCCAGCGGCATCAAGCCGGAAGAGGCCCGGGAAATCATCCAGAAGACTTTCGTGAACTAGGGGGGCCCTGACTTCTCGGAACCGGCTTTGTCCGGCGGCAGCTGTCTGCTGACGCCAGTTAGACCGCGTCATCACCTCTTTGGCAAACAACCCAATGAACCGCATCACCTTGTCTTGCTCCAATACGCCAATGGGCGTGTTGCCCCGAAGCACTTAATGTCGTGCCAGCGCTCCAGTTCGGTTGACCCTCCCCCCACGGTTCCCATACAATTGGCTTCCGAATCGTTCCCAGCATATTGAACGCAACGCTCTCGCGTATATCGGGAGGCAGGAGGAACCATGGCGCTAGAAGGATATTCGCATCCGGAGTTCTTGGTAGATGCCGAGTGGGTGGACGCCCATAAGGACGATGCCAACGTTGTTATCGTTGATTGCGACGTCGAGGTAGGCTTTGTTCGGGGCCACATCCCCGGGTCCATGTTGGTGCCCGACAACTACGAGAAGAACCCGGACACGGGCCGGGTCCTTCTGATGGAACCGGACCAGTTCAAGGCCATGTGTCAGGGACTGGGTATCGGTGACGACACTCTAGTCATCGCATACGACAACTCCCAGAGCCTCACTGCCGCCCGGCTGTGGTGGGCGCTTAACACCTATGGCCACGGCAACGTCAAGGTGCTGGACGGCGGGTGGCGCCGCTGGGTGTCCGAGGGCCGCAAGATCAGCTTCGACCGTGCCCACCCCAACACCAACGTGACCTTCACTCCCAAGCGCGATGAGTCGCTGCTAGTCAAGGTCGACGAACTCAAAGCCGCTTGTAACCTGGACAGCGCAGTTATCTGGGACGTGCGGAGCAACGGCGAGTGGGACGGCAGTGCCGGCCGGGGCAACAAGCGGGTTGGGCACGTACCGGGAGCGGTGCATCTGGAATGGTTCAACCTGATGGACCGGGACACCCACCGGTTCAAGTCCGCCGGAGACATACGGCGCATCTTGTCGGAGAATGGCATCACGCCGGACAAGAACGTTTACACTTATTGACAGGGTGGCATCCGAGCGGCGAACAGTGTGTTCGTCATGCAGTTGGTGGGATACAACCAGACCAAGAACTACGACGGCTCCATGGGCGAATGGGCCAACATGGAAGACACTCCGCTGGAGGTCTAGCGGCAACCAAGGAATGATATGAGGAGCTTCGGCCGGACGACATGGCAACATACGTGATTGGCGCTGTGCTAAGTGTGAAAGACCCAGAGAAGTTCGCCGCCTACCAGCAGGCCGCCGGACCCACCGTGGCGCTATACGGCGGCAAGATCTTGGGTGGCGGGACCAACATTGAAGTTGCCGACGGCACCTGGTCACCCGTGGGCATGGTGGTGATTGAGTTCGAGACCATGGCCAAGGCCAAGGAGTGGTACACCTCGCCGGAATACAGCGCGGTGAAGTCCCAACGGTTCGACAACGCCGACAGCGGACTGGTATTCCTGGACGCGGGTTGATCCACTGGTCTATGGAATCTCCAAATACTGCTTCACTATATGATGGAGACATTCGAGGCGGGCCTATGGCCGAAGACCACTGAGATGCTACCCCCATACCGCGTCCCGCCGCGCGGGTCCTGTTGCTTGACGCCAGGGACCGTTTGCTGTTGTTTAGGTGGAAGCCCCCCAACGTATGGATCACGCCGGGCGGTGGATTGAAACCGAGCGAGACCTACGAGCAGGCTGCGCTACGGGAGCTTTGGGAGGAAACCGGGTTAACCGGTGTCGGACTGGGTCCTTGGGTTTGGAGCCGTACCACCGTTTTCAAATGGCGGGGAGTAATATACGAGGCGCAAGAGCAGTTTTATTTCATCCGTGTCCAGGACCATACCGTATCCTTGGATGGTCTTGATCCGGTGGAAGTTGTCGAAATGACCGAGCATAAGTGGTGGTCCATCGAAGAAATCCTAGCTGCCAAGGATGTGGAGACGTTCGCTCCAAGAAGGCTGGGCGAGCTTTTACCGCCATTGATCGCCGGAGAAATCCCGCCGATTCCCATAAATACCGGTACCTAAGTTAAGCGGTTCTTCACTAAGCAGCGCAAACATTTCGACCGCGACGAACACTGGGGAGTGAGAATGGTGCGCATCGCGTTTGAAAACCTAAAGTCCATCAGCTTTTCATTGCCAAGCCTCGTACCCGTATCAAGCGTTGGTTGACCGGGTCCGGCGCAAGAGAAAATCCTTCCAAAGTGTAGGCACCCAGCAACACCGCGTCACTATCGCCACCAAACACGACCAACGTCGGCAATGTTTCGCCGTCCCACCGCACATTAGCCACCGCCAAATCACGTTGAACTACCCTGCCATCTGCCGTTTCGAACTCTCGCTGAAACTGGGGACGCACGTGTAACCGCTCGAGAATCCTCCTGGGAACCCAGGTGTAGGTGGAACCCGTGTCCACCAGGGCATCAACTGTTTCCCAGGACTCGCTTTCAGGGTCTCCAATATCCAGAGCAACGGTGAAAGTTCCCATAGTTCATTCCTAGCGAGTTTAGTTTCGTTGGCCCTTTGGAATGTACAGAAGCTCTATATCGATGTCACCGGGTGCCGTCGCCACCGCCTCGGCCCGGCTCGTTCGCGATGTCTCTTTAAACACATGACGAATTGTATGGTGGGAGTCCCGAAAGCCTGGTCTATTCCAGGACTTTGCATTCAAAGTTTATAGCAGACCAGGGTTGGTGACAACGACTCCATGGGTCGCCGAGAGAATCCAAATGGACCACCTAGTAGCCTTCCTGCGATTGGCCGCGTCCTTCCCCTACAACCCCAGCCGCCGCACCAGCTCCTCGGCCGTGACCGTGGCTCCGCTTAGACCCTTGGCGTCTTGGGCGGCTAGATACTTGGCGGCTTTGACCATGTCGGCGGGGGTAGCCCAGGTGGAGACGTCGGCGTCGGGGCGCTGGGCTAGGAAGCCCTCGGTGACCACCGGACGCAGGGGCTTTAATACATTGACAGCGATGTTGTATGGTCCCAACTCGGCCGCCAGACCCCAGGTGAATCGCTCAAGCCCCACTTTGGCGGCGCCGTAATTCTGGCCGATGAGGGCGATATCCGTGCTATCGGCCGAGAGGGTGGAAGAAAAGATGTTGGTGGCCGCGTGAGAAGAGATGTTAATGATGCTGCCGCCACCCTGTTCGATCATGATGGGGACCACCGACTTACAGGCGATGAATGGCGCGCGCAGGTCGATGTCCATGACCAAGTCCCACTCCTTAACCGTCATCTCCAGGAAGGGAGTGTAGCTGGCGATGGCGGCGTTGTTGATCAACACATCCACCGCCCCGAACTCGTCAAGAGTACGGTTCACCATGTGGCGGATGCTGTCCTCTTCCCGCACGTTGGTGGGTATCGCCAGGGCTTTACCGCCGGCGTCTTCAATTTCTCCCACGGTGGAATGGATGGTGCCCGGCAACATGGGGCGCGATTCCTCGGACCGGGCAGCCACCACCACGTAGGCGCCTTCTTCCGCCAAGCCTAACGCCATCGCCTTGCCGATACCCCGGCTGGAACCAGTAACGATGACAACTTTTTCCGCTAAAGACATCGCGCCGTCCTGTGGCCAAGACCCAACCGCACGTCTCCTGCCCTGACCGTACTAATGTTTTTTCCGCTAAAGATGGAAACTGAAACCCGGCTTTGCTACCCTCTACTTTTCGGCCTGGTACGCAAGACGGATCTCATAGCTGCTGAACTCGCCATGCCCCATGATGTAATCCGCAGGAGGCCCCGAGTGGGCTTGCTTGAAGCTATCGCTACGAAGCCACTGGTTATGATGCTCCTCCGACTCCCAACGGCTGACCACTAGATATTCCTCGTGCTCTGAGTCGCCTTCTTGCCGCCACAACTCGAAATCCACGAATCCAGGCTCCCGAGCGACTTCACCCCGGCTACGAAACAACTCTTCCAGTTCCTTGCCGTATCCCTTTTTAATCTTGATACGGTTGGTCCCTACAAACATATCTTCAACTCCTCTTCCAGAAACCTGTACCAACGTAGCGAAGCGGCCCTATGACATTCGGACGTTGACCGCCGCCGGCTGCAATGGCTAATATAGTAATCCCAATCCCCTTGGAAACAGGCCGTTGGTCCATTGACTCGAGACTGTGGACTCCGGCCTGTTTCTTTTTCACCGGTCCCTGAATCCGGGCCCTTCGACAAGCTCCGGACGAACGGGATGGACGACTCCCAGCGCTCGGGGTGAGCTCGTCAACCACTTCCCATGGCTTGTGCCAACAAGACCTCTAGTTGTCAGCGGCCTGGACCGCGGCAGCCCGGCCCGCGAAAACGTCGTATAGATCCCCGGCGAGCTCCATCACCGTAGCCAGGTCTTCCTGCAGCAGATACCCTTCGTCCAGCAGCGATTGAGCCGCTTCTTCAATCTTAGCCAAGTAGACGGATTTCGATTCGTAGCGCTCCTCGACGGAAAGGCGCGGGTCTCCCGACGCCTCCCGGTCTTCAACCGTGGCCGGGAAGGGGATGGTAGACCCCTTCAGAGTGCCGCCCGAGGCCCCGCCGGAGGACATGATTTCGCCCGCGCCTCCGATATCGTCGTGGCGCAGGTTCCATCCGGTGTACGTGGCCAGAGGGACCGTGATGAAGGGCATCAAGATGCCGGAGGTCTCATTGCCGTCCCCGTCGACGGCGGACACCAGGTTCGGGTAGAGATTGCCTACCACCGGGGGGACCTTGGTTGGTACACCGGGGTCCGTGCCGAAGTCCAAGCGGGTAAACCGGCGTAGATGGACCGGCGGTTCAACACCTGGGATCGATGTCAATGTTTTCAACGCGGTTTCCGGGGAAACGGCGGTGCCATCGGAAATCTTAGGGTATCGGCTGGGGGGCGCGGGGTGTCCCGACGTGACCCAACGGTCTAGATTGACCAAGGCCGCCCGGAGCAGTGACCGGTAGTCCAGGCAGTGATACAGCCGCTGGGTTCGTACTCCTTCAGCGTCTGTGTCGGTCAGTGGAAGGCCGCCTAGGGCGTGCTGCATTCCCCCCAAGATGTAGATCCGAACGGCTTCGGGCGGCTCAACATCATGGCTACCTGTCAGGTCCGTATGCACCAGCGCGCCGTGGCCGCCCCAGTACTCTGACGAAGTGCTCACGTACATGATCTTGGGCAGCGGGCCTTGGGCCGTCAAACGGGACAGCAGGCCGTCGGTGATCCCGGTCTCCGGGTCGGTCTGTTCCGCGTCGCTGAACGGGAATAGACTATTCGTGCTTCGGCTGGCCTGGCTGGAAGGTTGGGCGAAACGCTGGTTGAACTCGCCCCGCTTACCCCCGGCTACGTGAGGGATAAAGCCGTCGAACACCGTGCGGCCTTCCTGGTCCCGATTCAAGGCCAGATGCAGAAACTGGCGCAGCCACCGGCCGCTCTGGGATACTCCGAACGCGTACGCATACTCCACGTCTCCGGCGCAGGGGTTCCCGCTGTCAGCGGAGGCCTGTTTCAGGAAGGACACCACGTCCCGGGTGGCCAGATGGCCCAGCCCAACCACGGGGGCGCCGCTAGTGGTGTACTTTACCTGGTAAACCTTGCCCGGAATAAATCCGGATTCCATGTAGATGTGGGAGGCGTTGGGCGTGCGCCGACCGTCCTCCAAGCGGGCAAAGGCCCACTCTTCTCGGGGAATGACCCGCTCCTCCCCATCTTCGTGGTCTTGAACGGTGAGCACCGAGTCCCAATCCTCCAGGTTATTAGCCGGATAGGGCCGGTGCGCTCTATCGGAAAGGTATTGGACCTGGGCTGGGGCGTTGATCTGGAAGGTGACCACGATTTCGCCCGAGACCCGGCCCTCGCCGGTCCTGGCCTCGGGAAGCCGGGCCCGCAACACCCCCGGAACATCGGGAACATCGTGCTGCCAGCCGCACCAAACCACCGTATATCCCTGCCGCATCAGAAAGCCGTTACCGGGGTTCGGTGGAGCGTCCGGGGCAACCTCTGGGGCGCTGTTGATGTTTCTCAGGGCCAGGGCCTTGCCTCGGTTAGGCACATCCAGCAGCACCCGATGATTACCCTTGGCCGGATCCACGGGTAAAAGTATGCGAAAGTCGGAGGAAAACGTTACCTGCCCTTGAGCGTCCACCGGAGCCAATCGCAAGTCGGCGATCCCCTGGTTAGCTGGGTGGGCGGGGTCGATGGCGAAGTCAACGACCCCTTCCAACTGTTCGTAGGCCCCGGTGTTTCCAAACACCTGTCCTTCGGCAAACGGCTTTCGATTATTAATCTCAAATCTGGTCACTGGCATCGCTTACCTCCAAGTGGACCGCATATCTCTTCTAGCTTTATTTTTCGGGGGTTATTATCGCGCCCACCTGGGCACTGACCGCATGATACCGACAGCCATTAACCCTGGCAAGCTTCACCGCCCCGGCGCGGACGATCCCGCCGATCCAGTCTGCTACAATGCCTGGGTCCGAAATTCTGGGGGGAGGTACCGGAAATGCCACTGGAACGTTTTAACCCTGAAGGATTGGCCCAACCGGGTGGTTACCACCACGTTGTTAAAGATGGAAACACGATCTACGTAGCGGGGCAGGTGAGCCGGGACAAGGAAGGCAAAACCGTCGGAGTGGGCGACGCCGCCGCCCAGGCCGAACAGATATTTAGCAATGTTCAAGAAGCGCTTGAAGCGGCGGGCAGCGACATGAACCACATCAAGAAGCTCAACGTTTTCATGACCCATCGGGAGGACATTCCAGCCTACCGGGTGGCCAGGGGAAAGTTCATTTCCGACGATGCCCTTCCCGTGAGCACACTTATACTGTGCGCGGGGTTGGCCGACCCGGACTTTCGCATGGAGATCGAAGTGATCGCCTCGGTCAGCTAGATCGATGCGCCAGATCCGCGGTCATGCGAACCCTTGCGCCGCGTCAGTCCAGCGGTCAAGTACAAAACTTTAACATCCATCTTTGCGGCTCGGCCGACGGAAAGGGAGGTTTTTAATGGTTACCAAAACCGACCCCAACGAGATCCTTCTCACCGGCGAAAATAACTATATGCGCCTTCACGATGTGGAAGGCGGGCCCATGACAACCCGGGCCGGCCACTGGCGCGTCCTCCTATCCCCAAGTGGGGCAGGGCATGTCCTGTTTTTGAGAAGCAATCTAACCGGAGACGAGAAGCGCATCTATTCCGACAACATAGCCATGGCCCGCTGGCTGCAGCGGGAGATATCCAACACCGGGGAGTTCGCCGACCTGACCATTCCGGTGATCGACGCCGTATTCAGCAGGACCGGGGACACGACCTACTTCTGGACCGAGCATATCGACACCGACGAAGAGACCATCACCATGACCTGGTTCGACTTTGGCGAGCCATTCGGAATCGGTGTGCCGCCGGGCAGCAACCCCGACCGGCCCCTGGGCTGGACCAGCGTGTTCGTTCCCGCCCGGCAAGCCCAGTTGACCCTGAACGGTGTCGTGGCTTCTGGACACCCATTCCCAGAGGTCCGGGACCAGCGTACCAGCAGCACGGCCGGGCTTGCGCTGTCGGAGACCTGGGTACGTCCCTGAAGCCCTGAATGTCCACAACCGCCTCAGAACGGGCGTTATACACACGCTCGCAGCCATGGCGGTAAACGGCGTCGTGCTAACATGAAGTGGCGACTGCCGACGGTCACAGGCATCATCGCGGCAAAACTGTTTTCGTGTAGGGAGTAATGGCAAGCACCGTAGCCGCCATGCTGATCCTGGGCTTATTGTTAACCGTTATCACGTTGATAGGCCGGACCACCATCGTCACCAGCGAGGTCATGGAGCGCTCCAGAACAGCGGCCCTTGACCGGGCTGTGGAACGGGCCAAGACCAACTTCAGCATCGAAAGCATCACGGTCAACGATACCGCCATAAGAGTAAAGCTCAAAAACACCGGCTCTACGTCGACGTCCGACTTCACCCATATGGACTTCATAGCCGATTACGTTGGCGGAGGCTCCCTCATAAGCACCCGGCTGACTTACACGGAAGGCCTGCTGGGAGCCGATCAATGGAGGAAGACCTCCATCTCACCGGACAATCTTGAACTGGGCGTCTGGAACGAAACGGAGATTTTAACGCTGGATGCCAGATTGACAACGTCCACGGACGTATCTACCACGGCGACTGTTGCGGTGGGAACTCCCGATGGCGTTACACGCACCGTTTCCGTCATCACGGCTGATCCTATAAATGACACTCTTGAGTTCGATGTTGTAAAAGGCAAAGACCCCGACATCATTCATATCTCAGCTGACGTGTACGTAATCGCCTATGCGGGGGATAGCGACGACGGTTTCCTGAAGACGGTGGAGATTGCCGGCAGCGGCGAGATCGGGAACGAAGAGCTTGATTTCTTTGAGTTCGACGTTGTCAAAGGCAAGACTCCCGACATAATTCCTATCTCAGGTGATGTGTATGCCATCGCCTATGCGGAAGACGGCGACGATGGGCGCCTGATCACGGTTACGATCGCCGCCAGCGGTCAGATAACGGATACAGTGATTGACAGCCTGGAGTTCGATTCCGTGAAAGGCAAGACTCCCAACATTATTCCCATCTCGGGTAACGTGTATGCCATAGCTTATGCGGGGGACGGCGACGACGGGTTACTGATAACGGTTACGATCGCCAACGACGGTCAGATAACGGATACAGTGATCGACACCTTGGAGTTTGATACGTCACAAGGTAAAACTCCCAACATTATCCCTATCTCGGGTGATGAGTATGCCATAGCCTATTCGGATGTCGATGACGATGGGATTCTGATAACGATCACCATAGCCACCGACGGGCAGATCACGGACGCGATAATCGACACGCTGGAATTCGATTCTTCCAAAGGCAAGACTCCCAACATAATTCCCGTCTCGGGTGATGTGTATGCCATAGCCTACGCGGGGAATGGCGACGATGGGTTCCTGAAGACGGTTACGATAGCCACCGATGGTCAGATTACGGATCCAGTGATCGCCACCTTGGAGTTCGATACTTCCAAAGGTAAGACTCCTAACATAATTCCTATCTCCGGTGTGTACGCTATAGCCTATGCGGGGGACGGCGACGATGGGTTCCTGAAGACGATTGAAATAACCACCAGCGGCCAGATTCCGTAAAATCACTCTTAGTTCGCTATGGTTATCGTGTACGCCGCAATAGTCACGTCAACGTCCGCGTGCTCGATGTACTCATCCCACACGTTGCTATCATTGATACCGATGGCTGCTTGTATGTGAGTACCCCCACCAACGTCAGGCGTCCAACTATCCGTGGAATCACCGTGTCTCAACCCGGATATATAGTCTGCATCCGTGCTCACCACCCGTAAGATCAGCCCGGTAGCAATTGCCGGAACGGTATAGCTATCGGCGTCAATCTCTTGGAAAGAGCCGGTCGCCGGGTCGACCACGGCAACGTCATTCGAGAAATAGACCACCGAGCCCTTGGTTTGGCCTACCAGGTAGAACTTAACGTCGACGAAATCCTCGTGATAAACCTCGAACTGGTAACTGGCATCGAGTCCGACCAGATACATGGTGCTCGAACGATTTTCCAGGTCACGGTTGGTGGTGCTAAAGCTGCTGCCAATCTCCCGCACACCGTAGTTCCTGTCGCCGCCATCAGTAGATACGATGAAAAGAATAGCACCGTCGGCATCGGCGTCAACGTAAGGGGACGCGTCAGCGATGGTCCATTCATCCTCCGTGATCGGGGTGATGTCCAACGGTGTGTTGAAATAAGACGGGTCAGTCCCCAAGGTATAGCCGACCAGTTTGAAATCTACTTGCGTGTGTTCTATGTACCCCTGAATGATCCGGTTGGGGTCAACCTTGACGATCTGCCACCGGTGAGTCTCATCTTCTACCTCTTGGTAGGCAGCATCAACCATGTAGTTTCGGGTATCTTGCTTGCCTTTTACCACGCCGCTCTGCGTGCCGTCGGTGCCGGTGTTGATAATCTCAATGATGGCTCCAGAGGTCCCGAAAGGTACGTAGTTCGACAGGTCGATGTCTTGCCAAGAGCCGGTGGTACCGAGGCTTATATCGAACGCGTTAACGAACCAGAAGAACCCACTCCCAGCGAACGACCAGACGACCGACACGCCGTTGGGGGTTGTTACCGTCACGCCTGCTGTTGTGTCGGCTTTCTGGGTAGGAAACAGAAGGGCGTCCAGGACGATAGTCTCGCCTGGGTCCCAAGCACCCGGCTGGTAGGCGTCCGGGCTGATGGAAGTTTTCTTCCATTCATTATTGGCCAATGTTCCCGTGGTATAGGTGAGGTGGGTGCTTACCTGATTATCTGACGCGTCGAGATATTCCACGATGACGTCCATGCTCGTGTAGTCGAACACGGAGGTGAGGCCTGTGTTTTTGACATTTAGAGTCAGATTGCCGGCCCCGCCCAGGGCGCTGACAAATTCCAACTTGGTCTTGGCCCGCTCCCCATTCAGGTCATTACCCTGCAATGCTGAGAAGCCGACTAGTGTAGTGGAGACGATCGACGACCTAGCCATTACCGACAGGACCACGATCAACACACCAATTACGATCGCGCCAGCTATGTTAACTGCCATTTCTAACTAACCGGCTCTCCCCATTTCTAATTCCTTGAGCCCGTACATTATGCTGTCGAACGCGATACCTGCCTTCCGCGTTATACCCTGAAAAGAACCCGATCTGACCGCCTCAACTTATTTTTACTCAGTCAGCGGTACCGTGTACGCCGATATGTAAAAGTCTAGATTGGTGTTTGCCATGTATTCATCCCATATGTTGTCCGCGTTGATACCAGTCCCGGCAATCAGATGGGTGTCGTTGCCTACGTCGGGCGTCCAAGTGTCCGTTGAGTCACCGTGTCGAACACCGGCTATTTGGTCGCTACCATCCCTGTTTTCTATGCGGATGAATAACCCGTTCGCCTCTACCGGAATGTTGTAGTCGTCGGCATCCACCTCTTGCCAAGAGCCTATAGCCGGGTCGGTGATAAGCACATCCTCCAGATTGTAGACCACCGATCCCTTAGTCTGAGCCACCAGGTATACTTGCATATTCTCGACGTTTTCGATAAAGGCATCAAACTGATCGCGGGCGTTTATGCCCACCAGATACATGGTGTTTCCGTAACCTTCCAACTCCCGGTTGGTGATGTTGAAGCTGCTGCCGCTCTCCCGGATGGCGTATTCCCGCTTGACGGGAATCACCGATTCGATGAACAATATAACGCCGTCGGCATCGTCATCAACATAAGCCGACACATCGATAATGGTCCACTCGTCTTGAGCGGACGATGTGATGTCGGGCGGGTTGCTGAAATAAAGTGGGTCTAGCCCCAAGGTGTAGCCGCGCAATTTGAAGTCTATCTGAACGTCTTCTATGTATCCCTGAATCGTCCGGTTGCTGTCGACTTTGACGATCTGCCACCGGTGTGTGTCATCTTCTATCTCTTCATAACTAGAATTAGACATGTAGTCCCGGGTATCTTCTTTGCCTCGCACCACCCCGCTCAGGGTGCCGGTAGCGCCGGTGTTGATTATCTCAACAACGGCTCCCGATGTCCCCGTGGGAACGCTACCTGACAGGTCTATGTCCTCCCAGGAATCGGTGGTGGTGAGGCTGATGTCGGGCGCGTCGGGAAACCAGAAGAACCCATCTGGACCGAAGGGCGTGACAGCCGCCACACCGTTGGGGGTTACCACGGTTGTCGTTGCGGTGGTCCAGGCTTTCTGGACAGGAGACAGTTTGGCGTCTAGGGTGAGAATCTCGGACGGGTTCCAAGCATTCGGCTGGAAACCGTCCGGGGCTATCGAGGTCTTCTTCCACTCATTGTCGGCCAATGCGCCGGTGGTATACGTAAGGCGGGTAATAACCAGATTGTCTAAAGAGTCGACATATTCGACGAAGAAGTCCATTTTGGAGAAATCATACACCGACGTGAAGCCGGTGTTTTTGAGGTTCACCGTTAATTCTCCGACAATTTCCGAGGTGCTCACAAACTCTATGTTGGTTCTAGTCCGGTCTCCGGCACTATCAATCATCTGAGTTGCGGCACCGGTCGTCATCAAGTCAGAGGTAGTGGCTGCTTGAATCATAAACGACACGACCATGATCACCAACGATATGACCACGAGGCCGGCAATCTGTACTCCCATATTCGACCTTAGCCCGTAAATTCCTTTTCGCAGTCAGCTCCGCTGAAGTCCAAATTTCTACCCAAGCAGTTTCCGGTAGCAAGAACAGTTCGGCGAAGGATAGCTTTTACACTTATTTCCGGTTGCCAAAGGGTATCGTTCTCCGTGGAATACGTCCGGCAGCCATCATATGGACTGTAGTTTTAGAGGAAACTGTCGAAATTCGTGGAGGTTTTGTACAAAGGACTTTGTTCATATCTATTTTTGAACCCCAGCAGATGGCACAATTATAGGCGTAACGATGCGAAGGTAACAATCAAGCGAAGATTTTAGCTTCCTCGGATCCGAACGGGTATTAATCATTTTACTGGGAAACCAACATTGGTCCTTGTTGCTGAAATTGGCGATTCCTTCCAATGCGAGAGGATTAAACCCGAAGCTCTCTGTCCATTTCGGTCCAGCAATACCCGATTCGCAGATTTGAACTATCTCGGTCGTCCTCATTGATACGAGGCATTCTTAAGATAACGTTGCAAAAGGACTACGCCTAGCGGATACTTTAGTGAAGTCCTGTCGATTGAACTAAAAGCCGAGGGCGGGAACTCACCCATCGTCTATAATATTGAGAGGTTCCGCCAGGGTTATTCGAGCGTACAGGGAAAAATCCGGTTGAAGAAGCGGCCCACAAAGAAGCAACCCGATCTGCCGTCTAACTTGGTGATCGCGTTCCACTGCAACTGCGGGCATGAATGGGTTCCCGTCTTCGGTGCTCAGAAAGTCGTGTCCAAGGTGATGCGGGTCCAGCGCCCTGCCATCTGCCCAAGTTGCAAGAACCCGGACTGGGATAAGCCTCCCCGAGAACACAAGGGCAAGTATTGAAAAAGCGGGACCGCCACTCCTAGCTCCGCAAAAGCCCCCCACAATCTGGATCCCTGCCCAGTGCTAGATCAGTAGTGGATGGCCCGTCCTGAACCTCCAGCGACGGCTATGGCGTCTCCGTTGATAGCGATCGACTTTGGGGATGCTAGGAAAGCAACCACATGGGCGATCTCCCGAGCATCGATGATTCGGCGCACCGATACGCCCTGGGCCATACGCTCTTCCGCCTCAGCTTCGGTGATTCCCTGTTGCCTGGCGGCTTCGGCCACCATACCGGCGGTCCGCTCCGTACGGGTTAAGCCTGGGTGCACCACGGTGACATTGATGCCAAGAGGCCCCAGTTCGTCGGCCAGGTTCTTGGTCATTGCCGCCACGGCCACGTTCCTCATACTGCCCACCACGTTGCCCGACTGCCGCGCCGCCAGACCGCTGATGTTGATGATGCGCCCCCATCCCTGCTGTTGCATGTAGGGCGCTACTTCCTTGGCGCACCGTAAATAGCCCAGGACCTTGGTGTTCATGTCCTCGAAAAAATACTCTTCGGTAATCTCGGCAAGCTTGGGCGCGGGCCCTCCGCCCACCCGAGCGGCGCCGTTCACCAGGATGTCCAGGTGTCCCAGTTCGGCAACTGCTTTCTTCACCATGGCTTGAATAGATTCTTCGCTGCTGGTATCAACGGAGATCGGAACGAAACGCCGGCCCGTTTCCGCAGCCAGCTCCCTAGCCGTTTCCTCCAACGCCTCCATGCCCCGAGAGGCGATGGCCACGTCGACCCCCTCCCGGCCTAGCTCACGGGCAACGGCCTTGCCAATGCCCCGGCTGCCCCCGGTGATCAATGCGGTTTTTCCAGCTAATTCCAAGTCCATCGTCTTACTCCTATGCGTTGTTTTCGCTGTTAGTCGCAACCGTGCCTGCGGCGACAGACGCCAATTTGAAAGTGTATGCACCCTCTGGCTCCATGGCAAGCGCCGACGGAATTTGGACAACGTGTCAGTTAGACTCCCGTCATTCCGGCGCAGGCTGGAATCCACGGTCTGTTTGCAACCTCTTGCTACCTGGACACTGGTTTTCCCCGGTGTGACGCTTGAGATCCTCCTTCCTTGGCAGTAGCCGGTAACGCTGCCTATTCCTGGACCACGTCACGACTGTTCTTGTCTAGCGCGTTGTCTTCTATGGAAATCTGTTGGCCCTTCCCAACAAGAACCGCGCATTCCCGTGAATCCTTGATCTCGTTCCGGACAACACTAGTGATTTGGCCAAGCTCTCCCGGCCGGTCGCTCCATAACCGGACGCCGTTCCGGTTTCCCTCGATCTTGTTACCCTGAATGTTATTTCGGTGACCCGAATCTATGGCGACTCCGTCAAGCCGATTGCTCCGTATCCGGTTATCTCTCACGACGGTGTCGCTGGAGAAGCCAAGCCAGAAACCATAGTTCGAGAAGTCGGCAACGTTTTCCTCGAAGACGTTGTGCTGGGAGAAGCCCGCCTCAAAGGCGTTGTTGGGCGAAAAACTGGCGTCGTTGCGAGCGATATAGTTGTGGTCGCAGCTATGCCCGTTGTTGGCCCTGATGAAAAAGCCGTCGCCGCTGTAGCGCAGGCTGTTGCCAGTGATCCGGTTGTAATGAGAATGCTCTTCCAACAGAATCCCGGCCGAGTCGGCAGTGTCGCACCAGAACCGGCCGGTGTAGCGGATGCAATGATCGGCCTGGTTGTCCTCCACCACATTGTGGCCGGACCCAAGCAAGTGGATGCCCAGGTTGCCGCTGTAGGACGCGTTGTTCCCGGCGATCCGGTTACGCTCGGACCGCACCAGGCTCAATCCGTTGAAATTGTTGTTCAACAGGTTTCCCTGGATGACGCTGTCAAACACCCGGAGAAGGTAGATCCCGGCGCCGAACCCCTCTTCCATGGGATTGCCGGCATCGAGCAGCCACTCCACATCAGCGGGGTTATGGTTGTCCGAGACCACACAGTTTTCGATGTTCAGATTTTCAACGTTGACCGCCCGTATGCCCACGTAAAATCCCTTCACCATTCCGTTTTTGATCTTGACATCCCGGCAGTCATGCACGTAGATCCCGGCATTGATGGTGTTCTCACCGTCTAGGACCGACCCGTTGAGGTTCACCATGACGCCGTCTGTCGATACTTCCAACAGGCAGGAATCAGATGGAAGATAGTCTCCGCTAGGCCTCCCGTGCAGCACCGGGTTGGCCGCGGTGTACCGGTCCGGGTTTAGGATGATCTCCGGCATGGTCAACCCACTCTATTAGGCCGGTTTACCAGGGATTACAAAGGCATTTCCCCGATGGGAACTCTTGGCCGAGAGGTCGATTCTAACATGGCATACCCGTTCTCGTTTGACCAGCCTCCGAGACTACGAATACAATAAGCACCGTTACGGATCTCGGTCTACAGGTTCTTCCCGCGAACTGGGTTGAAATTACATTGACGCTCTTACATCGTGCCCTTGATTGGCGTCCCGCCACGCCCTTTTACTATGGCTGGCTCATCCTCTTCACCGGAGCCTTGGGTACCTTCGTCGCCACCACCTTGGCTGGAGTCGTGTTTGGCGGGATCCAAGGGTTAATCTCAGAAGAGATGAACTGGAGCCGTAGCGCCATCGGGATAACCGCCGCCGCCGGAGTTTGGGGGTCGGGGCTTATCGCGCCATTCATCGGGAGACTGGCCGACCGTCACGGTCCTCGATGGCTCATGCCCATCGGAACGGTCGTTTTGGGCGGTTGCCTATACGCCTTAGGCGGAGTCACCACCATCTGGCAATTCTTCCTCTTTGCGGTGATCGGCCGGGCCATCAGCCAACCCCTCCTCATAGGATTGGTGCCGCGCACCGTGGCGGTGAATTTTTTCGACCGGAGGCGCAACCTGGCGCTGGCTTTTTCTGGGTTGTTCCGCCCGTTCACCAGCGCTATAAACATCCAGATCATCTCCAACGTCGCCGTGGCCCGGGGTTGGCGGACATCGTTTCGTTACCTGGGAATCGTCAGCCTGATCCTGACAATTCCGTTGGTAATCGTGGTTCGCCGCCGTCCCGAAGACATCGGATTATTACCCGATGGGGCCGCCCCAATCGATTCCTCTACGATGGAAAACCGCGCCGGCGGAAGCAGGGTTCCTACCCGGCCCGCGGCAACGCAGGTGGATTGGACGGCCAAAGAAGTAATGAAAACCCGGGCGTTTTGGTTGATCGCCCTAACTTCCCTGGTGAGCGTTACCGCCGGCTCCGGCATCGGATTCAACATGGTGCCTTATTTCCACGAGAGCGCCAACCTGTCAACGCGCCAAGCCGCCGGTATATTAAGCGTCAGCACCTTTCTTTCCCTGGCAAGTCTGGGATGGGGAGCCTTGGCCGATAAGTTCACCCCCCGGCTTTGCATCATAGCGGCCATGGCCGGCGCAACGATAGCGACCATGTACCTGTTGACGATAAGTAACCTGGCCACCGCCTACCTTTTCGGCGTGGGCTGGGGATTGGTGAGCGCGGGGTCGGATATTCTGATATACATGGTTCTGGCCCAATACTTCGGCCGCAACGCCTACGGGACCATATCCGGGATGCTACGGCCTTTTGAAGCCGGGGGACTGGGGTTAGGGATGACTCTGGGGACCCTGTGTTACGACCTCACCGGGAGCTATAAATTGCTGATCTTGGGCAGCGTAGCCGCCCACGCCGTGGCGGCAGTTCTGGTATTTTTGGCCAAACAACCGGCGGAACCAAGGAGAGCGACGACGTAGCTATAAGCTCTCAGCCATCAGCGATCAGCCATCGTTTCCTAATAAGGAGTCTTACACGACACCACTAGAACGAATCTTGGGGTGGCGGCCTCGGCCACCTTTTTATTATGGCTGGCTGATCTTGGCCGCCACCGGTTTAGGCAATTTCGTCGCGGCCAGCGTGGCTGGAGTCGTCCTCGGTGGGATCCAGGGTCTCATCGTCCAGGACACGCGTTGGAGCCGTACCACCATAGGGTTCAGCGCGTCGGTAGGAGTCTGGATGTCCGGGGTCGTAGCTCCCGTCGCCGGACGCCTGGCCGACCGCTACGGCCCGCGCTGGCTGATGCCCATAGGGACCATCCTCCTCGGTCTTTGCCTCTATGCTCTAGGCGGGGTCACAACGGTTTGGCAGTTTTTCGTGTTGGCCGTCTTGGGGCGGGCCATCAGCCAACCGCTACTGATCGGGATCGTCCCCCGCACCCTGGCCGTAAATTTCTTTCTGGAAAGACGGAATCTGGCCCTCGCTTTTATCGGGATATTTAGGCCGGTTAACGCCGCCATCAACATTCAAGCAATCTCAATCATCGCGGTCAACCAAGGTTGGCGGACGGCGTTCCGCTACTTGGGCATCCTCAGCTTCATCTTGACCATCCCATTAGCGCTGGTGATACGGCGGCGCCCCGAAGAAATCGGCCTATTACCCGATGGAGCACGGCATCGGGAAGAACCGGCGGCGCTTCCCGGCCAACCTCAATCCGCTACTGGTGTAGCCACTGCTGCCCGGCCCGGCAACCTTGGAAATGAACCCCAAGAGCACCCTTGGACCGCTAGGGAGGCGCTGCGTACCCGGGCATATTGGTTGGTTGCGACGACGGCATTCTTAGGAACCACGGCCAACACAACCATCGGGTTCAACATCGTGCCCTACTTGGTTGAGGAGGCCGGCTTGACCACTACGCAAGCGGCCGGTGTTTTGAGCCTGGGCACGGTCCTGTCGTTAGGGAATCTCGGTTGGGGATATCTGGCGGATAGGATCACTCCCCGGTGGTGCGTTTTAGCCGCCATGGTCACGTCCGCGGCTTCGGTGCTCTTCCTGTTCCAAGTAAACTCGGTGCTTTCCGCCTACATCTTCGGAATCGTTTGGGGCCTGTCCAGCGGCACATCCGGCGTCCTGATTTCCATGATGATCGCCCAATACTTTGGGCGGACCAATTACGGTTCCATAGGCGGTACGCTGCGGCCGTTCGAAGCGGGCGGGTTAGGACTTGGCCAAAGCCTGGGAGCCGTTATCTATGACATTGCCGGCAGCTACAGATTATTGGTGTGGACCGCACTCTGTGCCCACATCCTGGCGGGAATCTTCATTATCATGGCCCGCGCCCCAGCTCCGCCCCAAGGCGAGTCCCGCTAGCCTTCGGTCAACCAATGTATCCGCTAATGCGATTCTAGACCTTCACGGAAGGCCGCTGGTGATACGCCGAAGTGGTCTTTGAACGCCCGCGAAAAATGACTGCGGCTGTTGAATCCCACCCGGTGGGCGACCTGCTCTATCGATGTCGACCCATTATGGCGCAACTGCTCGGCAGCCTTCCGAAGCCGAATGTCGTGAAGGAAGCTTATCGGCGTGGACCCAAACGTTGCTCGAAATCGTTCGGCAAACACTGACCGGCTCATGATCGCCTCATCGGCAAGGGAGTCGACCGTATGCGGCGCTTCGGGATGTTCGAATATGGCGTCAACCGCCCGGGAAAGATTCGGGTCCTCCAATCCCGGCAACCAGGGCAACCGGCCGTCAGACTGTTCGGACAAGTAACGCAATAGATACACGATGCATTGGGTCATAAGCGCCCTGGTTAACGTTGCGCTCCCCTCAGTGGCGCCACCCTGCTCGGCGAGGATCCCCTCAAAGGCAAGCCGCACCTGGGGATATCCGGAAAGGTCGGCAACGATTATTTCACGCAGGCGATGAAACAGGCCCAGTGAGTCACCATAGGTTACGTTTACCGCGCCACAGGCTACCCGCAGCTCAGCAGAGACCTGGGTTCCGGCGACTAAGCGGACGACGCCTTCACCGGTGGGGGGCGCGTCAATAATCCGCTCCGACTGCACGTCGATGCCACACTCCAAGGCGTGCCTAACACCACTGGGCACCACGGCCAAAAAAAAGCGCTCAAGCGGGAACTCTTGCCCATCTGGCCCCCGCAGAATACCGCTTCCCTGCATGACGAAGTGGAACATGACACCGGGTGGTCCGGGCAACCGCAACCGCCAGCCCGAACTCAGCAGGCACGTAGCAAAGGGCTCAGAGTGAACCGTCACGTAATCGAGGAGCTTGTCCAGTAACATCGCCGCAATTCTCCCATAATTCACGGAACAATGAAAACCCGGACGGCGCGGCACGTTTCGCGGACCTATCCGCACACGGGTGGCCCTATTATCCTTACAGACCGCATCGGCGGCAGGGTTTTCAAATCAATCACACGAAGGGAGGAGAATATCATGGCTTACAGCGCACAAGACACGGCAATCGTCATCACGGACCCTCAGAACGACTTCCTGAGCCCCGATGGGTTAACCTGGGGATTGGTGGGCGCCAGCGTCGAAGCAAACGGCACCGTGGGGCACATCGAGCAGCTCTTCCAGGCCGCCAAGGCAAAGGGTTACGACGTATTCATCTCGCCCCATTACTACTACCCGACCGACCGAGAGTGGAAGTTTGGCGGCACCTTGGAAAACATGATGCATGAGATCAGCATGTTCGACCGCAAGGGCGCCCTCACCGTTGAAGGCTTCAACGGATCCGGCGCAGATTGGCTGGAGCAATACAAAACCTTTATCGAGGATGGCAAGACGATAATCGTCAGCCCGCATAAAGTCTACGGGCCTGAAACCAACGACCTGGTACTCCAGCTACGGAAGCGGGGCAAGTCCAAGGTCATCCTAGGTGGGATGGCGGCGAACCTGTGCACGGAAGCCCACATGCGAGAGCTTCTGGAGCAAGGCTTCGAAGTCACGGTGGTGGCCGACGCCACGGCGGCAGCGATCCACCCGGAACTGGGCAACGGTTACGAGGCGGCCCTAACCAACTTCAGATTCATGGCCAGCGCCGTACTCTCCACTGAGGATGCA
>JAKUQE010000056.1 GCA_022450395.1 Dehalococcoidia bacterium
GTGATCCCAAGGCGCAATTCATCCCAGGTAACCGGTTTCTCCGAAAGCGCCCGCCTTTACCGCCGGTAATCCTTCTTGAACCCGTCCGCCCGCTAGCACCTCCCCACCCAAACCCCGAACGCCGGTGGTATAATCTGCCCACCTGACGCCTGAGACCAGTCTCAGCCGCATTCCAGCACCCATCCGAGGAGGCAACATGATCTACAACGCTGAGAAACGAGACATCTCCATCGCTGTCGGCGGCGACGCCATGATCACCCGGCGGATGAAGGCTTTCAACGAGCCCAGTTTCCTCAAGTTGATCGAAATCTTGAGGGCGGCCGACGTTTCGGTGGTGAACCTGGAGATGCTGTTCCACGACTACGAAAGCAGTTGGCAATGGAGCGGGGCCACCTACACCAGGTCCGACCCCCGAAACCTGGAAGAATTGAAGTGGATGGGCATCGACGCCGTAACCACCGCCAACAACCACTCTTTCGACTTTTCCGAGGGCGGGTTCCTTACCACCCTGGAGCACTGCAAAGAGGTAGACCTGCCCCAAGCCGGCGGCGGCCGCGACATCGATGAGGCCCGTGCCCCGGCGTACGTTGACTCTCCCCGAGGCCGTCTGGCCATCATGTCCGCCACCAGCACCTTCAGCGAGCAGTCCAGGGCGGGCGGCGGCAGGCCAGACTTCCCCGGCCGTCCGGGGGTGAACGCCCTGCGCCACGATCTGGTGCACCATGTGGAACGGGATGTCTTCGATGCCCTGCAAAAAGCCAATCAGGAGTTGGGATACGCCGCCATAGAAGAAGCCACCAACGCCTTTGGATTCAGGGGCCACAGCGAAGCAACCGACCACGCCACCGAGATCGAGTTCATGGAGAAGAAATTTATCCTGTCCGAGGAGTTCGGCGTCAAGACCTCGCCCAACCAGGACGACATGACCGGGATGGGCAACTGGATACGGGGCGCCCAAAAGCTGTCGGATTGGATGATTTACGCCACCCATTGCCATGAAAGCGGGACCACCGGCGAGTTCCACGGCACCACCCGGGTGTCGCCCCCGGCGTTCTTGGAAGAGTTCGCCCGCTGGACCATCGACCAAGGATGCGCCATGTTCGCCGGGCACGGTCCCCACTTTCTACGGGGCATCGAGATCTACAAGGGCAAGCCCATCTTCTACAGCCTGGGCAACTTTATCTTCCAGAACGAGAGCGTACTCCGGCTTCCCAGCGAGGCCTACCGGCGCTTCGGCCTGGGCTACGACCAGACACCCGGCGACTACCTAGACACCCGCTCCGGTGGAGGCACCCGAGCCTTCGCCGGCGACCCCATCTTCTGGCAGAGCGTCGTCGCGGTCTGCAACTACGCAGGCGGCAATCTCAAAGAGATTGTCCTGCACCCCATCGACATGGGCCACGGGCGTCCTATCGCCCAGCGGGGCCGGCCCGTCATAGCGGATAGCGCCATCGCCCAGCAAACCCTGCGTTGGCTTCAAGACGTCTCCAAACCCTACGGCACTGAGATCACCATAGAGGGCGACATCGGGATGATTCGCCTGTAACCACAATCTCCGATCATTCGGTAGGGGCGGGTTTGAAACCCGCCCCTGCGATAGCAGTTTGAGTTAGGAGTAAGTGTCTTGTCATTCTTCAGACCTACAGACACAGGGACAATTCTAATGGGACCCGGCGACGTATACACTATTCTCGCGAGTTCAGCAGAGACCAACGGGGATTACATCGCGTTAGAGCCGTTGGTGCCACCTGATGGAGGCCCACCCCCTCACATCCACCATGACCAGATCGAGACTTTCTTTATTCTTGAAGGGGAGATGGAGATAACGGTGGGCGGCCAAGTGTATGAGGCCAAGGCCGGCGACTTTGTGCATGTCTCCAAGAACACACCCCATTGTTTCAAAAATCGATCACGGACCACGACCAAGATGGTGTTTACCTTTGTTCCGGCGGGAGACATAGAAGAGTTCTTTAGAGAGTCCTTCAAAGAAACCACGGACCGGCATGACATCGAGATTTTGCCGCCGCCGGAGGGCTAATGTGCATTACTGAGATAATCCGCCTATAATTGCCCCCCCCCCGATCGCCGGCGTCAACAAGCCAAAAGTCCCCCTTTCGTAAAGGGGGATTTAGGGGGATTTCCCCCGCCAATTTATCTTTATCGAGAAGAATCATGCAAGACACCGACCTGCTTTACACACCAGCCTGGCAACTTCGAGAACTCTTGGACACCCGACGCGTCTCCTCAACGGAGTTGACCGAGATGTTCCTGCGCCGTATCGAACGGCTGAATCCCAAGCTAAACGCCTATCTCACGGTCACCGGAGACGAAGCCTTGGCCGCGGCGAAGGCCGCCGATGAAAAGATTGGGCAGGGACCGGAGAATGGGCCGCTATTGGGCATTCCCATCTCCCTGAAAGACCTGGAGGCCACCAAGGGGATACGCAGCACCATGGGGTCCCTGGCGTACCAGGACACGATACCGGAGATGGACTCAGTGGTGGCCGAACGGGTCAAAGCCAGTGGGGCCGTACTTCTAGGTAAGACCAACACCCCCGAGTTCGGACTGCAGGGCACCACGGAGAACCGGCTGGGCGACCCGTGCCGAAACCCGTGGAACACTGAGCGCACCGCCGGAGGTTCCAGCGGGGGAGCGGGAGCGGCGGTGGCCGCCGGGATGTGTCCCTTCGCCACCGGCACCGACGGCGGCGGGTCCATCCGAAACCCCAGCAGCTTCAACGGGATCTTCGGTATCAAACCCACCCTGGGCAGGGTGCCCCGGGCGGGCGGTCTGGGCCGTCCCGCTCCCAACCTTACGTCCCAGTCGGGGCCCATGGCCCGTAACGTTCGGGATGCCGCGATTCTGCTGAAAGTGCTGGCCGGCCACGACTCCAGAGACCCTGGGTCGATGCGAGATTCGGTGCCCGACTTTCTAGCCGGGCTGGATAACGGCGTGCGGGGACTGCGGCTGGCTTGGAGCACCGGCATGGGTTATGCCACCATCGACCCGGAGGTTGCTTCTATCACGTCCGAGGCGGCCCGTGTCTTCGAGGAGCTGGGCTGCACCGTGGAGGACCCGGCATTCGTTCTGGATGACCCGGTGCCGGCGTTCCTGACCATCTTCTATACGGGCAACTACACGAGTTACGGCCATCTGATGGACGAGTGCCCGGATAAACTCACCGACAACGCCCGGTTCTGCTTCGAACACGGCAGTCAGGCGACCGCCGCCGATTACGCCCGCGCGATCAGGTCTGTGGACGAGATGAAGGCCAGGATCGACGACCTGATGGACACCTACGACCTGCTGCTCACGCCGACGATGGCAGTGCCTCCCTTCCCCATCGGCCAGCCCCCGGACAGAATCGATGGCAAGGACGTGCCGCCCAGGTCATCTTATTCACCCATGACCCGGCCCTTCAACTTGTCCGGACAGCCCGCCGCCAGCATTCCCTGCGGCTTCTCCAGCGAGGGGCTGCCCATCGGCCTGCACATCATCGGCAAGAGGGGAGACGAAGCGACGGTCTTGCGCGCCTCCGCCGCCTTCGAACAAGCCAGGCCATGGGAGCACCACCGGCCAAATATCGATTGACCTGGGCTCAAGATTAGCCCAGATTGGCTCTTTTCGAACGGGAGAACCAGTAATTCGTCGAGTTGATTCTGGATGATTGAATGGCTTTGTCAGCCCTCATGTCGTGCTGAGTCAGCCGCAGCGGCGATGCATCTGGGGCGGGGCGCCCCCGCTTCCCCAGATTCCTCCCTGCGGTCGGAATGACATCTGGCACCTTTACCTGAACTGCCGCCTAATCCTCTACCTCAACAATCATCTCTATCTCTACGGCCATCTGGCCGGGCAGCATTGCCATGCCCACCGCTGACCTGGCGTGGCGGCCTGCGTCGCCGTAGATGCTGACCAATAGGTCCGAACCCCCGTTGGCTACCGCTGGGGACTCACGAAAATCGGCGTCGGCGTTCACCATGCACAGCAGTTTGATCACCCTTTTCATCTTGTCCAAGTCGCCGATCTCGCCCTTGAGCGAAGTGAGCAGGTTCAGCATGGTTTGCCGGGCGGCGGCGTAGCCATCTTCTACGGTCAGGTTCCCCCCCAACTTACCCGTGTGGGAAAACCCGCCCTCGGGTAAGGACGGTCCGTGCCCCGACAAGTAAACCAAGTTGCCGGTGCGCACCGCCGGCACAAAGTTTCCCGCCATCGTGGTCCTGGGCGGAGGTAGCTGGTATCCCAAGTCGTTTAGCTTCTTTTCTACTTCCGGCATAATTCTTCTCCTATTCGGAATTTTGCGGCGTGATCCCACCCCCGTTCAACCAGCACATTGTACCCTTGCCCACCGGGAAAACAACCGGATCCTTAGCCCTTCCGGTGGGGGGTACGGTGGTATTATGCTGTTGACAATCGCCTGCTAGGAGCGAGGACAACATGACCACCGTCATCAAGAACGCGACCATCGTGACCGGGGACAACGGCAGGACCGTGCTTTACGATTCCGCCATCGCCATCGACGGCGACAGAATCGTGGCAATCGGTCCAACACCAGAAGTAACGGCGGCCCATCCCGCCGCCGAGCAGATAGAAGGCTCGGGGAAGGCGGTATTCCCAGGATTGGTCAACTGCCACACCCACCTCCTGGCCACCAACGACCGGGGTATCTTGGAAGACCTTGGGTTCCCCACCACACTGAAATTTCCGGCGTCGGCCCGGTCCATGTTGTCCCAAGAGGAGCGTCAGGTGATGGCAACGCTGGGCGTGCTGGAAGCCATCCGCAGCGGGACCACCTGTTTGCTGGAGGTCCAAGCTGAAGTCGCGGACTATGCGGAGCACCTGGAAAAGACGGGGATGCGGATGGTGTTGGCGGACAGCGTGAACGACGTGGACGAGTCAGGCGGGCCGTCAGGCTCGTCCTCGGCCCGCATGGACCAGGGTCTGCAAAGATGCGCCGACCTGATCGATGGCTGGCACGGCAAAGGCGATGGCCGGATCTCTTGTTTCGTCGCCCCTCACGCGCCCGAGACGGTGTCGCCGGACCTGCTTCGACGAAGCCGGGAGATGGCGGAGAGCTACGGCGTGGGCTACACGATTCATCTCTCCCAGAGCCCCAACGAGATCGAGTCGGTGATGCGGGCCAGGGGGGTTCCTCCAACCCACTATCTCTTCGCCAACGATTTCCTCGGTCCACGGTTGGTGCTAGCCCACTGCCGCTACGTGAATTCAGCGGAGGTGGCCTTGTTGGGCCAAGCGGGGTGTGGCGTGTGCAACAACGCCGCCATCGCCGCCCGGCGGGGAGCGGCCGCGCCGGTCAAGGAGCTTCTGGCGGCGGGGTGCGGCATGGGGATGGGTACGGACAACATGGCCGAGGACATGGTGGAGGTCATGCGGGCCGGTCTGTTCCTGGAACGGGTGCGCCGCAACGACCAGATGGACCCCCAGCCGGAAGACGTACTGGAGTGGGCCAGCCGTGGCGGGGCCCAGATCTTAGGGTTGGGTCAGGAGACTGGCAGCCTGGAGGTGGGGAAGAAGGCCGACCTATTCATGATCAACATGATGCGTCCTCACCTAGTGCCAACGCTGCGTATCGTCTCAGGCTTCGTCCACAACGGCCAAGCATCCGACGTACAGGCGGTGATGGTCGATGGGAATTGGCTGATGCGCGACAGCAAAGTGTTGACCATCGACGAAGAGGACATCGTCCGGCGGGCGGAGCAAGTAGGCCACGACGTGTGGCGGCGGCTCCTGAGAAAATACCCCAACGTACCCTTCCCGGTCTCGCTGCCACCGGAGGGCGGCTGACCGCGAATCGCAAGGCTGTCCGCAGGACAGTCGGCGCGGCGGCACTTACAAGAAATAATCGCTGAGACGCAAATGAACCGGTCCTTAGATACCTTTCAAGAGGTGCAATGATGAAAATCACCAGTGTGGAATGCCTGATTCTGGACCGAGTCAATCCCTTCGTCAGGATATATACCGATGAAGGAATCACCGGAATCGGCGAGTGCTTCCGCCGCCAGCCTCAGGTGATCAAGACATTGATCGAGCACACATTAGCCCCAGCGCTGGTTGGGCAAGACCCTCTGGACAACGAACTCCGTTGGCGGGACATGTACCGCGCCGGCTCGGCGTCCGACATGGGCGGAGCCGTCTACTGCGCCATCGCCGGTCTGGACATCGCCCTGTGGGACATCAAGGGTAAAGCCCTGGGGATGCCCATCCACAAGCTGTTGGGCGGGAAGCTCAGAGACAAGATCAGGATGTACGCCAGCTCCCTGCGCCGGGATATGTCCCCCAGCGAAGAGGCCCGGCGCGCCGCGTCCTTCGTGGAGCAGGGCTATACTGCGTACAAACTGCACAGCGCGGTACCAGGGGAGATGGACGACCCCGCCGACCAGACCATCGAAACGGTGCGGGCGGTAAGGGCCGCCGTTGGAGACGACATCGAGATCCTGGTAGACGTCAACGGGGCGTTTACCACCCACCATGCTCTGGAGATCGGCAAAGCGCTGGAAGACCTGGGGGTCTTCCACTTCGAGGAACCCAGGCCCCATTACGACCTGCCGGGACTGGCCACGATAGCCGACACACTGGACATACCCATCGCCTCGGGAGAGATGATTTACACCCATTGGCAGTACCGGGACCTGATCTTGCAGGGACGCGTGGACATCCTGCAGCCCGACATCGTGAAAGTGCCCGGGTTTACCGAGTTCCAGAAGATTGCCGCCCTGGCGTCGGCATTCGGCAAACCCATCACCGTTCACAACACCCAACCCACCATCAGCACGGTCGCGCACCTGCACGTCTGCGCCGCCTACGCCAACATACCCTACGCCCAAGAATACAACATCGAGCCTCTAAGCATCCGGGACGAGTGGCCGATATTGAAAGAGCCGTTGCAGGTCAAGGACGGCTACCTTAAGGTGCCCGACGGTCCCGGCCTGGGCGCGGAATTTGACGAGGCGGTAGTGAAGAGGCTGGCCGCGGCTTGAGGGCGTCCAGATTAACTAACGTTGATTTACCGAGATGGAACCAAATCCCCCATTGCCCTTTAATAAACGGGGCAATGGGGGATTTCCACATGGCACGATCGCTAGACCAAGACACCGAACCCGGATACGGTGCAGAGCTCGATGCGGTTGCCGTCGGGGTCGTTTAGGTAGCAGGCCCTCTGGCCGTCATTCCGAGTCTGAATCTCGGTAACATCCACGCCCGCTCCCATAACCGCGTCGCGAGCCGCGTCGAGATCATCGACCTCGAACGCTGTGTGGTGGGACGGCGCCGATGGAGCGTCTACGTTTTCGATGATGTGGACCATCGCCCCGCTAGGCAGTTGGAGCCAGTACAGATGGTCGCTGTTCACCATTTTGGGGATCTGTTTCAACCCTAGAATCTCCTGATACCACTTCAGCGCAGCGTCTTTATCTTTTACGTTGTATGTTATGTGGTTGATGTTCTTAAGCCTGACCTTGTCATCGCCCAATACTGACATCACTCTCTCCTGTCATCACCGCTTCCGGTGGAGTCGCCCCATAATACCAGGCTCCCACGCCAAATAGAATCCCGTCCCAAACAGAATCCGGGCGTGGCGGAGAATCAGCTTTAGCTGATCAGGTCGGCGATCCGCTCCCCAATCATCAAGACCGTGGGGTTGATGGGCGCGCGGACCAAGTCGGGCATGATTGACGCGTCGACGATACGCAGACCTTCCATACCGTGAACATTTCCGAACTGGCCGGTAACCGCCATGGGGTCGCTGACCGGCCCCATCTTGCAGGTGCAGGAGATATGGGAATAGGTGTGGGCCTCCCGCATCATCCACCGATCCAAGGCATCGTCCGACGCCAGGTCGGTGTCCGTCGGCTCCATCCGCTCACCGATCACGTCCGCCACCCGCGGGTTTTCGGCCAATGTAAGGCACAGCCTGACCGCCTCCCGCATTCTTTCACGGTCGAATGGTTCGGCGAGGTAGTTGTAGTTGAGGTAGGGCTGAATGTTCGGGTCGGTAGACGTGAGCGTGAGTTCTCCTGAACTTACCGGCAGGAGCAGGCCCACCATCATCTCGACCCGCCGATCGGACAAGTCGCTGCCGTCTCGGGAAGCCGCGTGCTCCGACGGCTTTAGCCTGGGGGTAACGAATGCCCCCATGCTGATACCCAGATCGCTGCGCAGATGGGAACCAGTGGCGGTGAAGCGAAAGGCCACCCCGCCCCGGGCCGGTCTCTCCTCCACGGGATAGCCTTCCTTGACCCGCCAGGTGACGTACAGTTTGGGATGGTCTCTAAGGTTTTGGCCCACGCCGGGCAGGTCCAGGACTACCGGGATCCCTAGGCTAGCCAGGTGCTCCGCCGGACCAACTCCCGACAACATCAGAAGCTGGGGAGAGCCGACGGCCCCGGCGCTGAGAATGACTTGGTCCCCTTCCACGGTAAAAGTATCGCCGCCGCTGGCCACCTCAACGCCCGTGACCCGCTGCCCGTCAAACAGAAGCCGCCGGGCGGCGCAGTTAGCCCGAATGGTCAGGTTCAGCCGATGCCGTCCTTGGCTCAGGTACCCTAGGGAGGTGCTGAAGCGGACACGGTTGTGGTTGTTGGTGATAGACGGTCCGACCCCCTCGGAACCCGGTTCGTTATGATCCTGGGTTTCCGGAAACCCGGCGTCCACACAGGCGTCGTAGAAGGCCGTCTGGGTGCTGTGCCACTGGCTGCGGTCCGAATGGTGCACGAATATGGGGCCGTCGCTGCCGTGGTGTTCGTCGTGGCGGTCAACGTCGGTTTCCAGCCTCCGGAAGTAGGGGAGCACCTTATCGAAGCCCCACTCATCGTTGCCCATGTCAGACCATGCTTGGAAATCATCAGGGATACCCCGGTAGAACGCCGAGGAGTTTATGGCGCTGGAGCCGCCGGTGACTTTGCCCCTGGGCACCGCCATCTCCGGCGCAAGGCCGGTTGCCCTGGCCACATACTGCCAGCTGTGGATGCTGGATGCCAACGCCACCGGATGGCCACCGGGGGTACGCATCGGCGGGGTTCCGATGCCGGTGTCGTAACCGTACTTAACGTCGTCGGGAAGATGCTCGAAGTCGGGATAGTCGGGCCCCGCTTCCAAGAGCAACACCGACCGTTGGGGATTTTCCGAGAGCCTGCTCGCCAGAATCGCTCCGGCGGACCCGGCCCCGATGATGATTACGTCATATTTCATGCTTGGTCCTCCTGGTTTGGAACCGAGGGCTTTATTCCATCTTACCCACCGTGATAGCTTTCCGGGCAGATATCGGAGCCGATCGGCGATTGAACTCTGACCTTAGTCTAGCATCACGTTCTCGTGGGTTTGGGCAACCGCTTCGCACTTCCATCTGACTCTCCCTGGTGAAGGAAGAGAGTTGGGGTGAAGGGAAGTTTTACTTATCACCTCTATATCGATGGATCAAAAACCACTGGCGGTAAGGTTGAGCACTTCGGCGCCGAAAGTTTCCCATGAACCGGTCTGTTTGGCCTTGATCCCGCCAATCTTGAAGGTAATGATCTTACCGGCAAAGCTCTTCTTCCCGTACTGGAACACCGAGAGTACATACTGTCCATCAGCCACAACCGCGGTCGCCACCGGCTCTGAGAAGTCCGCTACCCAGGCGGTAACCACTGTTCCGTTCGGGACAAGGTATCCGTTTAAAGTTGCGGTACCGGTGAACAGGCTGGGGGCCAGCCCCGCCTCCCGCACTGGCAACGGTACCGGTTGGGGTACCGGCGTAGCGGTCGGAACCGGCGTCGCGGTTGGCGGAGGCGCTACCACGGTGATGCTGACCGATCGGTTTCCCTGGGCCTGTTGGCTGTCCGTGACGGTCAATGTAATCATGTGAATTCCAGCGCTCAGAGAGGCGTTGAACCTTTCCCCGCTGCCTATCTCCCCGTCGAAGTCCGAGGTCCACACCAGTGAAGCCCCTTCCAGTAAACCTTCCTCTGGATCGTTGCCGATACCTTGGAAGGCAATGTTGTCGCTCGTTTGGAAGGTCTCTCCGAAAATAGGGCTCTCGATGCTTGCCGTGGGCGGCCTATTGGGCGGCGGTGCAACGGTGATGCTAATGGACTCGGTTCCGGTAGCTCCTTGGCTGTCCGTGGCCGTTAGGGTGATAGTGTGTTGGCCCACGCCCAGAGCGGCGCTGAAAGACCCGCCGGTACCGATCTGACCGCCGACAGTCGAAGACCATACCAGAAAGTTAGCGATAAGGGGACCATCCTCCGGATCGTTGGCCGACCCACTGAAAACGATGTTGCCGGTGGTTAAGAAAGTATCCCCGTTTGCCGGGCTTACGATGCTTGCCGTGGGCAGCCCGTTAGGTGGCCCTTCAATAATGATGCCAACAGAGGCGCTTACGGTGACCCCTTGGCTGTTCGTGGCATCAAAGGCGATTACGTGATTGCCAACGCTCAGAGAGGCGCTGATAGACGCCCCTGTCCCAAGCTCACCATCGAGGATAGAAGTCCACGTAAGCAAAGCCCCGGACATGGGACTGCCGTCGGCTTCGTTGGCCGAGCCGCTGAAAACAATGCTGTCACTGGACAGGAACGTTTCCCCAACCGCTGGGCTCAAGATGGTTGCCGTAGGTAGCGGGCCAGCGGGTGCTTCCACGATAATGTCGATGAAAGGGCTCCGCTCTCCCTGCTGGCTGTCCGTCGCTGTCAAGGTGATCCTATGACTGCCCTCCGTCAATGTAGCGCTGAAAGCCTCACCGGTCCCGATTTCACCGTCCAAGTCGGATGTCCATACTAATGAGGCTCCCGCAAGGACTCCATCCTCGAGATCGTCGGCCGACCCACTGAAGGCGATGTCTTCGGAGGTCAGGAATATGCCTCCTGGCGCAGGGCTTTCGATGGTCACCAGGGGCAGCCGATTGGTTATGTCACCAACAGTGACACCGATCGAAGCTGTGCCCGACACGGCGACGCTGTTCGTGGCCGTCAGGGTAATCATATGCGCGCCCGAAGAAAGTGAGCGGTCGAAAGACTCCCCGGTGCCGAGCTGACCGTCCAAGTTCGAAGACCATATCAGGGAGCCACCGGTGAGGGGACCGTCTCCTACATCGGTTGCAGACCCGCTGAACGTGATCTGGGTTGAGGCCGGAAGGTGAGTGCCTTCGGTAGGGCTATCGATGATTGCCGTGGGAGGAGGACCGGCAGGAACGATATTCGCCGGGTCAGGAATGAAGACCGCCATGCGGGTCATTTTGCTCCCACGCATATTAAATTCGAGAACCGGTGACTCACTATTGTTATGTTCCCAGTGGGAAAAAACGAACCCCGGGTTGGGCACGGCTTCCAGCTTAACTGAATCTTGATGCTGTACCTTGGAGCCATAGGGCGTGGGGCTTGTACCAGAAGTATCGTCACGAAGCACGATTCCACCCGCCGGAGGGTCTGCTTCCGTCGTCAACTCGTAAGAGCAGTCGCTTGCTATCAGGAGCAGCAGCACCGCCGCCACGAAGATGTATTTCAAAAATCTCAAGTAAGGTTTTTTTTGCCAACGTAATCTCCTCTTCTTTGACCAGCAGAAGATTGAAACGGACGGACTGATGGGCCAATTATAGCGCCAGATTAAGGTTTGCCGGACGTGATAGTCAATGTAATTGAGGCATTGCTCCGGGGCACAGCTCTGACGCTACAGAACCGTGGCCGGTAGTTGAAGACATCAAAGTCTCCTCGCGCATCACCATTAGGTGGGACGAGGGGCTTGTTACCCAGATCCAGACCAGATACCTCACCGCTCCACTCGTGCAAGAATTCTGGCCATGGGAAGATCGGCGTCAGATCAGGCGCAGGAACGATTCGGCGTTACCCGGCATGTGCTTCTTAAGGGCTTCGTCCCCCAACTCCTGCCAGAAGGGCCAGTCGATAACGATTCCGGCAGTGTCGGGGAAGTGCGCCTCGTTATGGGGATAGTCCGACTGGTGCATCAAACAGCCGGTGCCTAGCAGGTCCCCGTTGGCTTGGGCGTGGGGACGTGCGGCCAGCCAGCCAGCAGCTTGACTTAAATCTTCCTCCTCAACGACGGCAAGAAACTCGTTGCGGCTGTAGAGGGCAGGCACGATGGCAGCGTAACCCAGAGCGGCGAACCGGCGCGCCACGTCTTTCATGTGCTCTTCATAGCCATGAACGCCATGGACCAAAATCAACCCGGGCTACTGGCCATCGGCAGAGGGACGGGCTACGTAGGCCGGAACGGGGTCGCCGTTATACCCGGCAAGACGCACCTCATAGGCCTTAATGTCCGCCGGATGATAAACCACGCCGGGAGGTAAGATCGGCGAAACAATTATTTTCTCCTCAGGGTAAGGAATAACGAATATATTCAGGTTCCCGGCCCCTAGGAGCTCCCGTCTTGTTCCAGACGCTCTCGGAGGTTCTCGCCAAACAGTTGGGCCATTTCCGTTGCTTTCCGCTTCACCAACGGGTAGCCCATGGCCCCCAGCTTTCCCAAGAGAGTGAACTCGATGTTAAACGACAATTCAGTTTTCCCGTCACCCAAGGACGCCATCTCCACCACCGCCGAAGGGACTTTCAACAACCCTCCGCCGGCCTCGGCGCCTTGCCCGGTCGCCCGGATCAGCTTCAAGTCGACCACCTCGATAACGGTCATGCGCAGATCGAATCTAGCTCGAAAGGGGCCGATCCGCTGGGAGATCTGGACCGAAAAGTTATCTTCGTCGATCACGTCGAGCGCCTGGAAGCCCGGGATGGCCGGGGCGATACTGTGGGGGTCTCTCAGCAAGGACCACACCCGGTCTGCGGGCGCGTCCACGGTAATGCTATGGGAAAAGTCCATGAGCTAAGCCTAGTCCTGCCCTCGGGCTCTTCGTAATGCCCGCCAAACCCGTTCCGGCGTCAGCGGCAATTCCTTGATACGAACGCCGGTGGCGCGGAAGATGGCATTGGCCACCGCCGGACCCGCCGCGACGATTCCTCCCTCACCCAAACCTTTGGACCCAAAGGGTCCGGGACCGTCCCCGTTCTCGATGAGGATGGTTTCCAGCTTATCGGGAAGCTCGGCGAAGGTCGGCACTTTGTAGTCGATCAGGTTCGGATTGAGAAGCTGGCCGTCCTCGTAAAGCATCTCCTCGAACAGGGTGTGGCCCAGTCCTTGCATGGCCGCGCCTTCGTCCTGACCCTCGCACTGCTGGGGATTTATGGCTTTGCCGACGTCGGCCACCGACACGTAATGGGGTATCCGGATGGCCCCGGTCTCCACGTCCAGTTCCACTTCGGCGGCGGATATGCCGACCTCCCAGAATACGGGAGACTGGGCCAGCCTGCCGCCGTGGCTTCGCGGCGTTACATAGCCGCGGCCCATAAGCTCCCCAGCCACTCCGCCGAACTCTTCCTGGATAAGCTCTCCGAAACCGATCGACTCTCCCCGGCAGAGGACCTGACCCTCCTCGATCGACAGCTCCTCGACGGGGCTTTCAAAATGCAGGGCCGCCAACTCCAACAGTTGGTCCTTCACTTCGATGGCTCCGTCCTGTACCGCCAAGCCCATGAGGGTCGTGGAGCGGCTGGACCCGGTAGACCGGTCGTAGGGAACTATGGACGTGTCCGAGGATATGACGTCCACGCTGTCCATGGGCACCGTCAACTCCTCTGAAGCCACCTGCGCCATGGCGGAGCGAGAGCCTTGGCCTAGCTCGGTAGTGCCAACCAGCACCGTCAGAGTGCCGTCCACGTGCATGCGCACCAAGGCCGTTGACGTGGGACTGGAGCCCACGCCCGAAAGGTTGCAGCCAAGGCCCTTCCCAGTCACCAGCGCCGAGGAAACTGCCCTGCCGGATTCCTCTGCTGCCTCGTCATCCCACCCCACGGCCTCGGCCGCCAGCCGCAGCCCGGTCGCCGGGTCGCCCTCCAAGGGCCGCTGTCCCCGGCGTACTTCTTCGCCCCGAGACACCATGTTTTTGATACGGATCTCCAGCGGGTCGATGCCCAAGTCGTGGGCGATTATGTCAACCTGGGACTCGCTGGCCCACGCCGCCTGGGGCGCGCCGATGGACCGGAAGGACCCGGCAGGGGTAGAGTTGGTGTAAACAGCAGACGATGATACTTTCAGGCTGGGCCAACGATAGGGACCGGCTATCCTTTCCCCAGCCCGTCCCGCCACCAGAGGCCCGTTGTCGGCATAGGCGCCGGTGTCCAGGTAGATCAGGCACTCCCTAGCCACGAAGGTCCCGTCCAGCTTGACCCCGGTTTTGACGGTCAAGCGAGCGGCATGGCGGCGCACCGTCTTGAACGCCTCTTCCACCGATAGGGCCAGACGCACCGGCCGTCCGGCTACCTTGCTCAAAGCGACGGCTAGAGGTTCCATCTTGGTGTAGGACTTGCTGCCGAAGCCTCCGCCCAGGTAGGGCACGATGATCCTGACCTGGTGTAGCGAGAAGCCGAACATACGGGCCAGGTCACTCCGCACCAGAAAAGGGTGCTGGGCCGTGGACCAAACGGTTATGCCCTGATTGGTGTAGTGGCCGATGGACGTATGAGGCTCCAGGGCGTAGTGGTAGACCATGGGGAAGGTGAAAGTATCTTCGAACACCCGGTCCGACTGGGCGAACCCTTCCTCGACGTCGCCCCAGTCATAGTGCTGCTCGGCGCACAAGTTGGTCTCATGAAGGGCGGGCGAACCGGGGACCAACGCCTCTTCCATTTCAGACACCAGGGGCAGCTCTTCATACTCGACGCGGATCAACTCCAGGGCCTCTTGGGCCGTTGCCAGGTCCCTGGCGGCCACGGCGGCCACCGGCTCCCCTTGGTACCGGACCTTGTCCATGGCCACGATCGGCCGGTCCCGCACCACTGAGCCGAAGTAGGCGTCGATTCCCTCCAAATGATCGCGGGTGAGCACCCCCAGGACTCCCGGCAACCGCTCGGCTTCGGTAGAGTCGATGCTCAAGACGCGGGCGTGGGGCCATGGGCTACGCAATATAAGCCCGTGGACCATGCCCGGTATCTCCAGGTCGCCCACGTAGGCGGCCCGCCCGGTCACTTTGTCCAGGGCATCTATTCTGGGGACTGGTTTGCCTACTGTGGTGGTCATGGTTGTCCCTCAGTTATAAATCACTTTGACGAAATCGGGGATAAAAAATCGGTGCTAATCAGAGCCGGGCATCAGTTCCCCACCCGGCTAGATAATCTTGTTGTAACCGCTGCAGCTGCGGATGTTCCACCTACCTAGCGCCTCGTATCACTTCACGTACATGGTCAATCAAAATCCCCGTAGCTGTGATAGTTTCTTGCCTATCCAGCTTGTCTTCGGACTGGTCGTATGCTTCATACCTGTACTGCACGGCGTAAATCGAAAAGTCTTCCAAATCGGGAAACCCGCTTAAGTCGGCGCCGGCGCCTTCTAGAATGGTTATCAACACGCTGACATCATGGGATTTTGGATAGGCAAGACCCATTGCAGCTATCCGCGATTTTAGTGATTTTTCTACTACTTGTTGCGCATGGAACCCAAATATTTCCTCCTCGAAAGCCTCTCCGTCCCGCATATTTGACAAGGCTTTGTGGTCTTTGCCGACCAACTCCAGCAACAGAAGGGCGTGGTCTCTATCAGACCTGGCCATACAGAACGCGCCCCTCCTTCCACGCGACTGCCGCCATGTGGTTGGTCGTGTCCCTCCAGTCCAGGAACTCTTTGTTGGTAATTAGCAGGATGTCCTTGGGGATGGCGCACGCCTGGGAAACGGACCGGTAAATTCGGCCCAACTCTTTTCTTCGGCTTTCTCCGCTCTTGAATTCTTCTTTCCGGATGACTAGCAGATCAAGGTCGGAATACCGGTGGGTGTCCCCCCTGGCGTGGGAGCCAAAAAGAATCACAGCCTTTGGCTCGCACACGGCCAAAACGGCACGTACCACCTTTTTCAGGTCTGGCTTTGCTAATGTTGGATTCCGATTCATATAGGATGTCCGGATCAGGGTCGCGCAATCGGTACGCCGTTCAAGTGCGGTGGCCGCGGTTAGGCCTCATAAATCGTACCAGGCGAGGGCAGATTTAACTATCGTCTAATCTCCATTGGCCGCCGCAACAATCGCCTCAACAATCTTCTTGTAGCCAGTGCAGCGGCAGATGTTGCCTTTCATGTAGGCTCGGATCTCTTCTTCGTTGGGGTGGTGGTTTTGATCCAGCAGGGATTTGGCCGCCAGGATCATGCCGGGGGTGCAGAAGCCGCACTGGAAGGCGGCGTTGTCGATGAAGGATTGCTGTAATGGGTGAAGCTCCCCATTTTGGGCCAGGCCTTCGATGGTGGTGACTTCGGCGTTCCTGGCTTCGAATGCCAGGAAGGTGCAGGAGCTGACGGCCCGGCCGTTGACCAGCACAGTGCAGGCCCCGCAGACCTGCAGGTCGCAGGATCGCTTTGCGCCTTTCAGTCCCAGCCAGTCGCGTAGGAAGTCCAGCAGGGTGAGCTCCGGTGGGACGTTGTCGGTCACGGTGCGTCCGTTGACCGTCAGGCTGACCGGGATGCGGTCTATGTCTGGGCGCTGGGTTTCATTTATCGCCACTTTGGCTTCTCCAATATCGGGACGAAATCCCCCAACCCCCTTTACGAAAGGGGGCTTTGGACGGTTGGTTGACGAGTGTTGACTGCTTTGGCAAAGGCGCGTTTCAGGAAAACTCCTATCATGTGCTCTTTGTACTCCCCTGAGCCGTGTATGTCGTCCATCGCGTCGGCTGCCCGGCCCGCCAGACGGCTCGCTTCATTCATATTTGATGACTCTCCGCCGTTGGACCCTGGAAGCAGCTCGGCCACCGTCTTTCCCATCAGCAACTGTTCAGCCTCGGCCACTCGCACCGCTTTGGGACCTGCCGAACCCACGGCAACCCGGACCTCGGTGACGACTGCCCTTTCGATGTGTTCGCCATCGGACGTCGTTGGTTCCACACGCACCGAGACTCCCACTCCCAGCGTTGGCCGTGCATGATAGCCGAACTTGAGGTAAGCGCCCGTCATTCCCTGTGGGAACTGGGGGACCAGTATCCTAGTAAGGACCTCGTCGTCTTCCAGGCAGGTCTCGAACGGGCCCAGGGTCAGCTCCGCCAGGGGAATCGTCCTTTGGCCTCCAGGGCCTTGGATCTCCACCTGAGTATCGAAGAGAAGGAGAAAGGCCCCGGGGTCGGAGTGTGGCTCGGAAAAGCAGAGGTTGCCGCCGATGGTGCCCACGTTGCGGACTCGAACGTTGGCCACGTTGCCTTCCGCCTCGGCGATCATGGGGAAATGGGACTGTATCTGAGGTGAGTGCTCCAGGGCGGTGTGGGTAACTGTTGCCCCGATGGACAGCATCCCAGACCCCTGGTCGTAGCCGACCTCATCCAGGCCGGGTATGGTTTTGATGTTGACTAGGTGGTTGTAGCGGAGCAGGCCCTCCTTCATCGCCAACAGGAGCTCCGTGCCGCCGCAGTAGACCTTGGCTTCCTCCCCGAACCGGCCCAGGAGGGAAACGGCGTCGTCCACCGATGTTGGCTCGTGAAGCTTGAAGGGCCGCAACATTTCTTCTTCTCTCAGTCCGGGAGCTGTCGATCGACCGCGCCGCTGAATCTTGAGTTTACCCTGGGTACGCAGGCGAGATCTGAAGAGAATCCATCATACAGTTGAGCCGGCAAGGTGACAAGAATCGAGCCATGCGGCATCAAGGCGGCGATTTCCGTCTCCAACCGGCCAAGGCCGTTGGTTAAGCACGATGGGACGTTGACACAGACTCACCGATACCATATTATCGGGGCAGATATAGCCTAGGCTCATCGTCGCCTTTTGGCGATGATATGGCTGCTTGGATTACGAACGCTGAACCCAAAAGGAGGCGGTTGGATGTCTAATAAAGAAGACGTAGCCCTGATGGCCCACTTGATGCGCCGGGCCGGCTTTGGAGCGACCCAAGAAGAGCTGGACCGGTACGTGGCGATGGGCTATGAAGCCACCGTTGACGAACTGATCGATCCGCCCGACGAAATACCCAGCGGCAAGACGGCGCTGTTGTTGCGCTACCTGCCAGGCGCGCTGTTGCCCGGCGGCACTCCGACTCCAGGTCAGTACAACTGGATGTTCCACATGATCACCACCAAGCGGCCTTTGGTGGAGAAGACGGCCTTGTTCTGGCACCACGTCTTCGCCACCGGCAACGCGAAAGTGGACAATTGCGACCAGATGTTGGAGCAGTTGGTCATGTTCCGCAAATACGGCATGGGCGGCTACCGGGAGATGCTTGTAGCGCTGTCCAAGAACCCCGCCATGATCTTCTGGCTGGACAACAATGAGAACCATCGCGACGCCGTGAACGAGAACTGGGGACGGGAATTGCTGGAGCTGTTCTCCATGGGCGTCAGCAACTACACCGAGGTAGACGTTCGAGAGGCATCTCGGGCCTTCACCGGCTGGACGATTCAGCCCAAGCTGCCCCGCCAGCCCTTCGGCCGTTTCCCCTGGCGGTTCGACTACCGGGGAGAGGACCATGACACGGGCGAAAAGACTTTCCTGGGCCACACCGGCAACTTCGACGGTGAGGACATCATCGACATCATCGTGAAGGAACCGGCAACGGCCCGGTTCATCTGCCGCCACCTGTACAACTTCTTCGTTGCCGACGAGGTTCAGGTCCCGGCTTGGACGATCGAGGATGCCCGTGACGAGGATGCTCTGGAAGTGATGATCAACGCCTTCGAGGAGTCGGACTACGAGATCAAATCGGTACTCCGCACCATGTTCAACTCCGACTTCTTCAAGAACGCCCGATTCTCCAAGATCAAGAGCCCGGCCGAAGTAGTAGCCGGGACTTTGAAGTTGGTGGGTTCCTATCAGACCCCTGAGCCTACTCTCCCCGACGTGGGTCCCCAGTCCGGTTACATGGGCCAGGCCCTCCTAGACCCGCCCAGCGTTGAAGGCTGGTACACCGGCACTGAGTGGATCAACAGCGGCTCGCTGCTGGCCCGGATCAACTTCGTGGCCGACCGGGTGGCCAACACCAGCCTTCCCGGCGTGAAAAGAATCATCAACTCCATTAAGACGGCCGGCGTCAATACCCCTGAGGAACTGGTGGATGCGTCGCTTGAGCACATGGGCTACCTGGAAGTTGGCGAAGAGACCAAGGCACAACTGCTGGACCACGCCAAGTCCCAGGGCAATATGAACTGGAGCGATGAAAGCGCCGCGGGTACCCGGATAGGCGAGATGCTGGCCCTGGTGGGAGCGACTACTGAGTACCAGTTTGGGTAAAAAGCCGTCAGCTATCAGCGGTCAGCTTTCGAGAGACCCGCGAAGACCAAAAAGCTGAGTGCTGATGGCTGAAAGCTCACCTTCCAGAGCAGACCAATCAGAAGGAGAACAAAAATGACCTCAACCAAGAAAGACCCGGTCATCGTCGTACTGCAGCTAACCGGCGGCAACGACTATTTCAATACCGTGATTCCTTACAACGACTCTCTTTACTACGACAACCGCCCGGCGGTGGGATATCAGCAGGACCAGATCATCAAGATCGACGATGAACTGGGCTTCATGCCCACCATGGGTCCGATCAAGGGCCTGTACGACCAGGGAAAGGTCGCCATATTCCACGGCGTCGGCTACGCCGACTCCCCCAGGTCCCACTTCCGCTCCATGGACATCTGGCACACCTGTGAGCCGGACAAGGTGGGCACCGAGGGTTGGGCCGGACGTTTGGCCCGGGAACTGGACCCCAACAAGGAGAACGTCCTGACCGCCATCAACTTCGGCCACGGTCTGCCCCGCGCCCTGGTGGTGCCCGGCGTCCCCGTCGCCGCCATCGCCGACCTGAGCACCTACGGTGTGCTCACCGGCATCGCCGACCAGACCCAACGGAGCAAGGCCCTTGACCTGTTCGCCCGGATGTACTCCCCCGCGATTGGTTCGGGAATGGTCACCGATTACCTGCGCTCCACCGGCATGGAAGCCATGACCGGCGCCGACATCGTAAAGGTAGCGCCGGAGATTTATTCCTCCAGCGTTGAGTATCCCAACTCCCCCATCGCGGCCCACTTGAAGGACATCGCCCAGGTACACTTGGCTGACCTGGGGACACGGATCTTCTACACCCAGCACGCCAGCTTCGACACCCACGCCGGCGAGGCCGGGGCCCACCCCAAGCTGTGGCAGGACGTTTCCGAAGGCATCGCGGCCTTCTTCGAGGACCTGCACGCCCACGGCGAGGGTGAGAACGTAGTGATGTATCTCTTCTCCGAATTCGGACGCCGGGTCCGCGACAACGGTTCGGGGACGGACCACGGCGCCGCCGGCGTGGCCTTCGCCATCGGCGACACGGTTAAGGGCGGCATGTACGGCCAGTACCCGTCGCGCAAGCCCGAGGACCTGGAGCAGGGCGACCTGGTTCCCAACTAC
>JAKUQE010000057.1:0-15160 GCA_022450395.1 Dehalococcoidia bacterium
ATTAGTCACACCTCAAAAGTTTGTTAAGGATCCTTAGGATGCGCCGATGCCGGGTGTCTTGACCCGGACGCTGTATACGGAGTCGCCGGGTGTGGTGTAGATCGAGCGTAGCTCGGCATCGCAAAAGGAAATATTGCGCGGCACCGCCGGGCCCTTGATAACGCCGACGATCTCTCCGGTCGGCTCTATGACCCAAATGCCCCCGGAGCCGACGCAGAATACCCGGCCCGAAGTATCTACCTTCATGCCGTCGGGCACGCCCTCTTCCGCCGACGACATGTCGCAGAAAACCCGGTTATTGCTCAACGAGCCATCGGCGGCCACGTCGAAGGCCCTGATCTTCCGGTGGTTGCATACCGCGCCCGTCTCGGCCTCTTCGAAACACCGCTCATCCAACCGGCTGATCGCCACGTAGAGTATCGACTCGTCGGGCGAGAAGGCCAGCCCGTTGGGGTATTCGCATTCGTCGGTGGCCACGTGTATCTCGCCGCCGGGAGAGATGCTGAACACCCCGTAAAAGTCCATCTCCCGCAATTCAGGCTCAAGCCGTAGGCCCGGGTCGGTGAAGAAGACAGTTCCGTCGGACCGGCAGACCACGTCGTTGGGCTTGTGGAACCGCTTCCCCTGATACGTTTCGGCGATGGTAGTGACTGACCCGCCGGCGTCCATCCGGGTGACCCGCCGGTGATCGGCGCCCTCACACATCAGGAGCCTCCCCTCGCGGTCCAAGGTGCAACCGTTGCCCTCTCCCGTGTTCTCCCGAATCACCGTTACCCCGCCGTTGGGTTCCCATCGCAACAGACGGCCATTCAGGTCCACGAAGGTCAAATAGCCCTCTTTGTGCCACAAGGGACCCTCGGTCCGCCCCATGCCGCTGGCGATCAGAGTGTGCTCCCCTGTTTCTAGGACGCTGGAAAGGTCGTCAGGCATGGACGCCTCCTATGGTAACGGAATGGGCGGATTATACCAGCAGCCCCAGTCTTGTGTACATCTGCGATTTGGCAGGACGTCCGTCCCGATTGACCGGGCTATGCGGTTACACTACAATTTGCGTCTCCGGGACCACGGTTACAACCAGAACTTAGCAGAAGGAGCCGGAATGAGCGCCAAGCCAACCCATGAAGAGTTGCTGCGGGATATCACCGAGCGGGCGAAAGCGTTGTGGGGCGAGGCCAAAGCCACGGAGATGGCAGCCGCGCTGGAGCAGACGGCCTTCAATATGGCAGAGATCGACCGGGCCATACCCAAGCGGGACATGGAACCCGGATATTATCAATAGGCTTCTCAAACAGGGATTCGCCAAAGCCAAATTCCAACGCCATTCGGTACGCCGAGATAAAGAGGTAAACAGATGCCGGAACCCTATCAGCTTTCCGTTGCCGAAGCCGCCGGGGAGATCCGAAGTGGGAGCCTATCTCCGGTAGAGTTGGCCCAGTCACTGTTGGGTAGGATCGACGCCTTGGAGCCTTCCTTGCGGGCCTGGGTGACCATCGACCGCGAAGAGGTCCTGACCGAAGCAAAACGGCGGGAGGATGAACTCGGGCAAGGCGGGCCGAAAGGTCCCATCCACGGAGTTCCGGTGGGACTGAAGGACATCTATTACACCGCTGGAATGAAGACTGCGTGCGGTTCTCGCATCAACGCCGATTTCGTGCCCGACTACGATGCCACGACCGTTTCCCGGATCAAGGAAGCGGGAGGGGTGATCCTGGGGAAAGCGGTTACCACCGAGTTCGCCATGGGAGACCCGTCGCACGCCATCAATCCCTGGAACCCGGCCCATACCCCCGGCGGCTCCAGCAGCGGTTCGTCGGTGGCCGTGTCCGCCCGGATGTGCGCGGCCGCTTTGGGTTCCCAGACCGGCGGTTCAACCTGCCGGCCTGCGGCCTACAACGGCATCGTGGGACTTAAGCCTACTTACGGACGGATCAGCCGCTACGGTGTGGTTCCGGTTAGCTGGTCGCTGGACACGGTGGGAATCCTGGTGCGGACCGTTGCCGACGCTGCCATCATGCTCCAAGTGATGGCCGGCCACGACCCCCAGGACCCTGGTTGTCCCGACCAACCCGTTCCGGACTATTTGGAAGCGATGAGCCGTCAGGATGGTCCGCCACGCATCGGCCTGATAAAAGAATTTTTCTACGACAAGTCCACTCCGGAAGTGCGCAGCCACACCGATGCGGCGGTGGAAAAACTGGCGCAAGCCGGGGCGATCGTTCAGGAGATCAGTCTGCCCGAGAGTTTCGCGTCGGCCCATAGTTGCCAAAGGATAGTCAGCAACGTCGAGGCCGCAGCCTACCATGAAGAATCGTATCGGGACCGGGCTGACGAGTTTGGCCCGAAAGCACGTTCCAGCATCGAGATGGGCATGCTGATTCCCAGCGTCCGCTATGTCCAAGCCCAGCGCGCCCGCCGTCAGTTCCGGGCCGACATGATGGCGATGGTCCGTGAAGTGGATGTGGTGTTAACCCCGGGTATACAGGCTCCCGCCCCCCGCGACCTGAGCACCACTGGAGACGCCATGTTTCAGCAACCCTGGACCTCGTCGGGATTGCCTAGCATAGTGGTGCCATCGGGGCTGAGCCAGGACGGTCTGCCCTTGGCCATCCAGTTGGCTGGGCTGCCCTGGGACGAAGGGAAACTTCTAGCCGCCGCCGGTTGGTGTGAGTCCGTTCTTGGGGTTAGCTTGTCGCCTCCGGATTTCTCTTAACCGGGCGACTAGCCCAGCTGCCCTTAACCTTCTCTCCATCAAGAACCATTTTCCGCCCACCCGCATCTCACTTATTGGGCCGGAGCTTCGGCGGCCCGCGGCAGTTTTACCATCGCTCGATCCGGTAAACGTGGCAGGGATGAATGGCCAACGGTGAATACGACCTGATCGTTATCGGGGCCGGCTCGGCGGGCCTTACCGCGGCCGGTTTCGCGGCCCAGTTGGGCCTGAAAGTGGCTCTGGCCGAGAAGAATCGGGTCGGCGGGGACTGCACCTGGACCGGTTGTGTGCCCAGTAAGTCGCTCCTGAAAGCCGCCAAGATCGCCCACCAGATGCGCAATGCTCACCGCTTCGGTATCCGCTCGGCCGAACCGGAAGTCGACCTGAAAGCGGTGATGGCGCGGGTAAAAAGGGTGGTGGACGAGGTTTACCAGGCGGAGTCTCCCGAAACTCTGCGGGCCTCAGGAATCGATGTGTACCTCGGCCCCACCCACTTCCTAGATTCCCACACCATTGAAACCGGAGACGACACGTTGACCGGGCGACGATTCCTCATCGCCACCGGGGCACGGCCTGCCGTCCCTCCCATTTCAGGTATCGATGACGTTGATTTCTTGACCTACGAGACTCTGTGGGACCTGGAGGAATTGCCCCGGAGTTTCATCGTCATTGGCGGAGGCCCGATAGGATGTGAAATGGCCCAGGCGTTCTGCCGCTTGGGGTCTCACGTAACCCTTTTGGAAGCTGGGCCACGAATATTGCCCCAGGACGAACCCGAAGCCAGCGACTTGATCGCCTCATGTCTGATCACCGATGGAGTTGATCTTCGGCTCGGGGCAACGGTCCAAAGAGTATGGCAGAACGGCGATACGATTCATGTGCGGATCGAAGGACAAGAACTAGAGGGGGATGCGCTTCTCGTAGCCGCTGGCCGCCGCCCCGCTTTGGAAGACCTGCGGCTGGACAAAGCCGGTGTGGTATACGGCCCTCACGGGATCGAAGTCAACAGCCGGTTGCGCACCAATCGCCGGCATATCTACGCCGCCGGCGACTGCGTGGGTGGCTATCAGTTCACTCACTACGCCGCCTGGCAGGGATTTATGGCTGTTCGCAACGCCTTCTTGCCCTCCGGTCAAAGCGCCGTATTGGATCAAGTACCGTGGGCTACTTTCACCGACCCAGAGCTGGCTCATACCGGGTTGACGGAAGCCCAAGCCCAGTCGAAGTTCGGGCAAGAAGCGGTGGTGTGCAACTGGCCATTGGATCAGGTGGACCGTGCTCTGACCGAGGGAGACGCCATCGGATTCGTCAAGCTGATCCACCGGCCCAACGGGACCGTACTGGGCGCCACTATCGCCGCCCCTAGGGCTGGGGAGATGATTCAAGAGTGGAGCTTAGCCATTGACCTGGGATTGAAGATTGGAGCGCTGGCTAACTCGATCCACGTCTACCCGACATACGCTACAGCCAGTATGCAGGCTGCCGCACACATCAAGGTTCAACAACTTCTAACCGGTACCTCGGGACGCGTTATTCGAGGTATGGCCCGATTGGCACGCTGAGCATCGCCTCGGTCCGGATTTAAACCTCGGTTGGCATGCGCTTGAATCATGGTCGCCGCGCTATCATTCCCTCGAGCGCCGATTTGGCGAGGACCGGATCGTAACCGAAGTCAACTGCTCGAGTGATGATTCTTTGGGACTCTAGGTCCCTGCCTTGCCAGGCATAGACCAAGGCCTTACCCATGTAGGCTTCCGAGATGCCCCGCAGCAAATCAGTCAGATTTTGTGACCCAAGCCCGCTAGCCAGCAGAGACCTAAGGTTGATGGCCTGGTTGTAGTCCACCACGGCGTGGCCCAGGTCTCCCTTGGCAAAGTAAGCGTCGCCCCGTTTTTGGTAAGCCACAAGGTTGTTCGGATTTATCTCTGTCGCCAGGTCATACTTGGCAATGGCTAGGTCCAATAAGCCTGCCTCATGGAGCTGAGTCCCGGAGTCTAAATGGGTTAATTGGGGCGGGATCTCCAAGAGTTGTGGACGGATCAAGAAATATATACAGATAACTACGAACGGTCCGCAGAATACCCCCAACATCATCGCTTTGATCCCTAAGAATGGCTTCACCGTTTACTGTCCTTTCCCTTCAACAACTCTCCCGGCGTCTTGTGACTAAGACTTCATAGTCGCGTTGGTTTGACGGGGCACGGACTCAATTTTTCCGCATTGGTCCACGCCACGCCACAAGACCGGCGCTCTCTCCAGACGTTGGTATTGCGCCACAGATGTATATTCGGCACGTTAACGGAATTCTTAACATCGATAGGCGAGCAGTTGGCGGGTTATGGGGGATCCTGTACGCGCAAAAAATGCAGGGCCGCACCGAATAAGGTGAGCCCTGCATGCGTCTTCTGCGGTTAGACTATCCTGGATCAGGGTTCAAGGTTCACTAGAAAACCGCCATCGGGTTGACCGGCGAACCGGTGGTATTGTGCAGGGCCAAAGGCCCGATGGATATGAGGAACTCCCACCGGTTCCGTTGGCGGCAGGCTTGGGCCACTTCTTCCAGATCGGCGTTGTCCAAGATCCAGATCCCCATTGCGGTGATGCTAACCTGATGAATGGGGCTGGCAGGCTTGACGTATTGAGCCGGTCCGACATCGTTGCCGGTGTCCGAGCCCAGCATGGCTATATCACGTTCGTGGAAAAGGGGCAAACAGGCCGCTTGGCAGGCGGTGGAACCCGCCGAGCGATCCACCGGACCCTCGACGTTGCGGCGGTGTAGCTGCCCAGTACGTATCAGCAGCACGTCGCCCTCCTCCACCCGGAATCCGCATCGCTCCTCCGCGGCCAGAATGTCCTCGGGCATAACTCCCTCGCCCCGCTCCACCCAGTCGATGCCCCTGATCATTGGGACATCCACTAGCACGGCCCTGGTCATTATTCCCTTTTTGGCCTCTTCCACCGAGCCTACCGTTGCGCCCATGCTGGTGGAAACCATGTGGGCCGGCTTGCCGTTGAAGGTTTTCCCCTCCCAGAAGAAGTGGGCCAAGCTGTCCACATGGGTTATTGTATAGCCGTGAAAAATCATGCCGAAGAAGTCTGACGCGGCGGCGTTGGCCCGGTCGGTGACTTTATCTCCGCTGGCCCAACCTTCGCCGCTCTCTACCATAAAGTGGATCGGCGGATTGGGGGCGTCGGCGCTGGCTTCGAAATGGACTGTCCGAGACAGGGATATTCGCTCCCCTTCCTGCACCAGGGCGATGGCCCGTTTAACTTTGTCCGGAGTTATGAGGTTCAGGGCGCCAAGCATGTCATCGGGCCCCCAACGGCCCCAATTGGACAGGGACTTGAAGTAACCCAGCACTTCTTCTTCTGTAGGGATATCGGCTTGCATGGCGGTCCGCCTCCTTGATGATCTGAACGGCTGATACCTGGCGGCTAACTCCGATTTACCGGTGGTGCCAACTCCACACCCAGTACGTCCTCACACCACCGGGCCGCAGCCAGCAGCTTGGGTTCGGAAAAGGGAGCCGCGGCAAGTTGGATGCCAAAGGGCAGGCCCGAAGCCGCCAATCCTGATGGGATGGTGATCACCGGTAGTCCACAAGATGTCCACGGTCCCTGAAACATGGTGTTGCCGGTATTCGTGATGTCGGCCAAAGCAGGTGTTGGCGTAGAGGGCGTTAGCAGGACGTCGGCCTTTTCGGTTAGCGCCTGCATCTCCGCAGTGAACTGCTGGCGCCGTTCCAAGGCCCGGGAATAGGTTTGGCCGTCAGTTTCCAATCCCCGCCGCAACATCTCGCGTAACATGGGCTGGTAGTCTTGGGACTGGCGTTCGTACATTGGTTGATGAAAAGCCGCCGCCTCCACCGCCATGATGATCCGTTGGTCCGCGATGGCCGTATCGATGCTGTCAGGCAACGAGATCTCCTCCACCGATGCTCCGGCGCGGCTAAGTTGCTCCACCACCCCGTCGGTGTGCTGCCTAGTCTCTTCGTCCGCGTTGTCGTAGAAGAAGCGGCGGATCAGGCCGATGCGGGGCGCTGCTGGCGACCCCAACCCGGTCATGAAGTCATCGGAGGGCTGGCGAGCGGTTATCGGTTCCTGCGGGTCAGGCACCGACATGACCTGCATGAGCAGGGCGATGTCTTCCACCGAACGGGCCATCCAGCCGACATGGTCTAACGACCAGCTGACCGGTATTACGCCGTAACGGCTAACCCGGCCGAAGGTCGGCTTGAAGCCCACGACGCCGTTATATGACGCCGGGCGCAAGACAGACCCAACGGTTTGGGAACCCAGTGCCGCCGGGCACATTCGTGTCGCCACCGCCACCGCCGAGCCGCTGCTGGAGCCGCCGGGGGTGTGAGCCGGGTTCCAGGGATTTTTGGTTGGTGAGGGGTCCATGCAAGCAAACTCGGTGGTCACCGTTTTACCCATCATGATCGCCCCGGCGCCTTTCAGCAGAGCAACCGTGGTTGCGTCGTATTCCGGAACGAATCCCTCATAGACTTTGGAGCAGGCGGTTGTGGGTATGCCCGCCGTGTAGTAGATATCCTTTAGGCCGATGGGAACCCCGTGCAGGGGACCGATGCTGCCGCCCTTCTCAAGTTCCTCTTGCTTCTGCTGGGCGTCCGCCAATACCGCTTCCCGGTCCAGGTATACCCAAGCGTTAAGGCTGGGCTCCAAGGCATCATATTGGATGAGCAGCGACTCCACCAACTCAACCGGCGACAACTCCCGGTTTTTGATACGTTTTGCCGCCTTGGCGGCGGTCAGGTTGAAGTGCTCGGTCATGGTTCTTCTCCCTTGTGTCTAATTTATGGGGTTATAAGCTAAGGGCTACATCTTCTAAGAAGTCGTGGCTCTAAGTAGCGGGATGCCGAACGAGTTAATGCGACCGCGGGTTGTTCCTTTAGAAACAAGAGATTCCTCGTCGCTGTGCTCCTCGGAATGACAGGGATAGTTGCCCCCGAGAGTCTTCGGGTTCCCCGCTCCTCGGCACGCTCAACAGTGTGAGGGTCGATTCGGATTTCCAAAACTAAATAGGTGGCCTGCGGGTATGCCAATCGGTGGCCTGCTCGTAGGCGTGGGCCAACCGGAACAAAGTCCCTTCGTCAAAGGGCTTGCCCGCTATCTGGAATCCGACCGGTAGCTGCTGGCTGGTAAAGCCGCAGTTTATGGACAGGGCCGGGGTGTTGGCCACGTTGAAAGGGGCGGTAAAGCTGCGGCGGCCGGCCAATCCGTCCAGTACCTCCTGTTTGCTGCCGATTCCAGCTTTAGTTGGTATCGGAGAGGCTGGTATGGAGGATGTGGGCATGACCAGCACGTCTACTTTCTCCAGCGCGTCCAGAATCTGCTGCCGCAAAACTTGCCGTAACTTGACCGCTTTTTGGTGCGCTTGGGCGGGTATTATGCTTCCGACCAGCAGCCGTATTTGAATGTTATGGTCGTACTCTCCAAGATGTTCGTCGATGCCCTGCCGGTGTACTCCGGCAGCGTCGGTCAAGATGATGGTATTGGATATGGCCGCGGAGTGGACGATGAGGGGTATGGAGACTTCTTGGATGTCCGCGCCCATCTCGCCCAAGACCGCTATTGCCTGGACCACGTTATCTCGGACCTCCGGGTCCACGGCGTCGGTATCGACCCGTTCCCGGATAACGCCGACCTTGAGTCCGCGAATCTCGCCGGTTAGCATGGACAGATAATCGGGCACCGGCACATCCCAGGTGGACGGGTCTTTCGGGTCGTATCCGGCGATGGCCCCCAGTGTCATGGCGCAATCGGCGGTGGTGCGGGAGATAGGTCCGACTGTATCCATCGACCAGGAAGCTCCCAGCACTCCGTAGCGGCTGACCCGGCCCCAACTTGGCCGTATGCCCACTAAGCCGCAGAAAGAGGCGGGACCCCGGATGGAACCGCCAGTGTCCTCACCCAAAGAAGTGGCGCAAAGGAAAGCGGCGGTGGCGGCCCCGGAACCACTGCTGGACGTCCCCGGGTTTCGCGACAGGTCCCAGGGATTATGGGGAGTGCCGAAGGGATGAAAGAAGGCATCCCCCATGGCGTATTCACTCATGTTCAGCTTTCCCAGCAATACCGAGCCGGCGGCTTTCAGGTTGGCTACCACGGTGGCGTCCTCGTTGGGGACCAGGTCTTTGAGGATGGCCGAACCACCGGTGGTGCGAATGCCTTTGGTGTAGAACTGGTCCTTCACCGCGACCGGCAGTCCGTGCATGGGTCCTCGATAGTTGCCAGCGGCTATTTCTTTCTCAGCTTGCTGGGCCTCGGCCAAGGCTTCGTCCCGGCACACAGTGATGTAAGAGTTCAGCTTGCCGTCTATCTGTCCGATGCGGTCCAGATATGCCTCAGCCGCCTCAACCGGCGAAACGTCACCGGATCTTATCAGCGCCGACAATTTGGTGGCTGGTAGAAAGGGGATCTCGGTCGAATCCATGCTGGGATCACTCCTATAGGGTCTGGGGCCAAAAATCGATGTGCTGGAAGCTCGGGAGGTTGGGGAATCACGCCCATTGTGCCCATGCGCGTAGAGCTTGTCAAATATAGGTTACTGCTATAATTGGCATTGAATCGGCGACGAATCGTTAGCCGGAAATCTTGGGCAGATTTGTCCGAATCGAGGCTTGGCGTACCGGAAGAGGTGACGATATGGACCAATGGGCCGGAGTGGTATTAGCGGCGGGTGATGGCGTAAGGATGAGATCGCGGCTCGCCAAGGTGCTGCACCGGGTGTGCGGCAAGGAGCTTATCCGTTACCCGGTGGATCTGATGAACCAACTGGGAATCGGCAAGGTGGTGGTAGTAGTATCTCCCGGTAACGGTGAGGCCGTTCGTGGTCTCTTGGGAGATAGCGTTGAGTACGTCATCCAACCGGCCGTCAAAGGTACCGGCGATGCCCTTGGCAGGGCCGAAGACCTTCTAAAGGGCCAGGCGGACAACGTCATGGTGTTGACAGCGGATGCCCCGTTAGTGCGGCCCGAATCGGTCAAACCACTGATGGCAGCCCACGTCGATTCGTCACGGAACATGACGTTCCTTACCTGTAGAACCGGCTTTGCTCAGGATTTTGGCCGGGTGGTGCGGGACGAAAACGGGCAGGTGGTCGAGATTGTCGAGGCCGCCGATAATACGGATACCGATAACGAGATTGCCGAAGTCAACGGCAGCGTTTACTGCTTCCGGGATAGATGGCTATGGGATAGTGTCGAAAGCGTCGGCGCCGCGCCAAGCGGGGAAAAGTACATAACTTCCCTGGTGCGGATCGGTTCTTCCGGAAATTCCACCGTTCAAGCAATTACCACCGAAGATCCAGATGAGTTGATGGGAGTGAACGACCGGTTGCAACTCTCCCACGTAGAGGCGGTTCTTCGCCAGAGGATACGGGACCGATGGATGCTTTCCGGTGTCACAATGCCTGACCCTTCTACCGTTTACATCGACGCCGAGGCTACGATTGGACAAGATACGGTTATTTTGCCCAATACCTCTATCATCGGACGCTCGGTCATAGGGGAAGATTGCGAGATTGGCCCCAACTCGGTTATCCGAGATTCCAAGTTAGGCCGCGGCTGCCGGGCTACCGCCTCCGTGCTGGAGGAATCTACAATGGAAGATGGAGCGAACATCGGTCCCTTCAGCCACCTTCGTCCCGGTGCTTACCTGGAATCCGGGGTGCACCTGGGGAATTTCGTAGAGGTCAAAGAGAGCCGCTTTGCCGCCGGCGCCGTCATGGGCCATTTCGGCTACGTGGGGGACGCCTCCATAGGCGCTGGAACTAACTTGGGAGCCGGCATGGTCACTTGCAACTACGACGGCAAGGACAAACACCGGACCGACATCGGCGAAAACGCGTTCATCGGCTGCGACACCATGCTGGTCGCTCCGGTGACTGTGGGCGCTGGAGCGATCACCGGGGCTGGAGCTGTTGTGACCAAAGACGTTCCGGCGGGTAGACTGGCGGTGGGAGTTCCTGCTAAAATAAGAAGCAGGAATCCTGAGACCAACTGACCTCCTGGTAGGCAACATATACGAATCCCGATGGCGGCTCGTAGGCACCCAGGAGGGTGAGGGTTTTGGACACAGACAACGTACCATTAGCATTAATCCTCGCCGCATCCCTTCCGCTATTCTTCTTCTTCAGCCTGGCTCAGTACTTCGCTGACACACCGGGTAACGTATTTAAAAGCCGGGCGTCTCTTCGGAAGGCAGGGTTCATCCTCCGTTGGTGTAGATATGCCTGCGTCATTGCTATGGCAGTGTCGGGGCTGGCATTGGTCACCAGTTACCTATCTGGTGGTTGGTGGCTGGTGTCCATTTTGTCCCTATCTCTCTTGGTTATTCTCCTGGCTGTTGACTGGACCGCTTCTTATGTCGTGCTCCGGATTCCCTCGCAGGCTGACAAGATTTGCCGACCCTTTATCCGGTTATTGTCTGGCCGTAGACAATCGGGCCCGGCGGGCAATGGGAACACTTCTAATGGCGCTGAGGGCCTTCGAGACGGTCAAAAAGAAGAATTCCCTGAAATTCAAGAGCCGGTCATCACGGAGGCGGATCTGGACAGCCTTGATCACCGGGACCGGGCGATGCTGCGGTCCATTCTTCGACTGGACGTCACCACGGCGCGGGAGATTATGGTGCCCCGTTTGGATATGGTGGCCGTGGACATCGAGTCGTCTCTGAAGCACGTAGCACACGAGATGGTCGAAAGCGGACACAGCCGTCTTCCTGTCTTCGAGGAATCAATCGACCACATATTGGGAATCGTGCACTCTCGGGAAGTCCTAGCCGCCATGGCTATAACCGATTCTGAGCAAAACTTTCGGAACCTCGTTAATCCGGCATTTTTCATACCGGAAACGAAACGTTTGGATGACCTGTTGGAAGAGTTACAGGATATGGGCGTCCAGATGGCCATCGTGGTCGACGAGTACGGTGGAACCGAAGGCTTGCTGACCATGGAGGACTTGTTAGAGGAGATCGTCGGGGAGATTGAAGATGAGTTCTCCCGGACGCGGGAGTCAGAACTGATCCGTCTACCCGACGGCGATGTTCTGGTCCACTCGGGAGTACCCACCGAAGATATCGAGGCGTTGTTCTCCACAACCATTGACAGCGATGACGTGGATACGGTGGGCGGGTACGTTTATCAAGTGCTTGGGAAGATTCCATCCACCGGCGACGTGGTGGAAACTGAGCATCTGAGAATCGAAGTAGTTTCAATTTTAGGACGCCGGATACGCAGACTTCGAATCGGCCGTATCGGCGTGGACGCTTCGACTCCCTCCGGTTAGTTAGGCCACTGTACTCCTGAGATCCCCGGATAGCTCGTTAGAAAATAGTTGAGGGCGGGTTTTATACCCGCCCTCAACTTTTGTTTCCGGTTCCCGCCCTGGTGGCTTACTTTTCTCCGATCAGCTCCCCACTAACGATTAGCCGATGGTCGTAGACCAGCCTTGGCACGCATGAAACCAGATGTATGGTAGATTTGCCGGTGTCGTGAAGCGCCATTTCCTCTTGAGGTACTACCCGTGACGACGTGATGCGGTACAGGTATTGACGCTCTCCGTTAGAAGTGACTACGAATACGTCCTCGCCGTTCTGCAGCATTCCAGGGATCTTGCTCAGGTTTAGGAACACCGAGCCTTCTCCCTGGATGGGGCTTTCCGTATGTCCGAAGAACCAACCGCTTCCGGTTTCGCCAGCATTGGCGGTTTCCGGAATATGGCCCACGGTGTTGGCAGGGGTTTCGTAGGCACGGCTTCCCCCCAGGTCCAATATGGCCAGCTCATCTACCCCTGAATCCACTGCGATGGATGGGATGATAAGCCTAGTGGCCGGAGACCCGGTGCCCAAGGCCAATCCTTGGTTAAGATCCACTGCGTTGAACCCCTGGAGTAAGATCCGCTCCCTGTACGAGGCAGACTCGTAAGAGAGGGGGTTGCTCCAGAATGAAGCCTGCAGCGACTCCCCCGGGAAAAGCTGCTGATTGCTTATGGCCGAGAATGGCATCACCAGGAGCGGGTTGGATGACCCGCTCGCCGATACAGGATCTTCTCCCGGATCGCCGGATGCGCCTCCGACAGTCACTTTAGGAGCACCGGACCCCTCGGCCGGCCCGCCACCCGTCCAGGTCCCGGTTCCTCGGACCGATGGAGCCACCGCCTGACTAGACGATTGCCCTTCCGATTGTACCGGGGTCGAAAGCGGGTACACGCCTTCTTGCCCTTGGTCGATTTGGCTTTCGGATAACGAGCCTTGGCTACCTGGACCGACGCTTATTTTAGCGTTGGTGTTTGGGAGCGTGACATTTAGGCTATCCAGGTCGGCATGGGCCTTGGCCGCATAGCCGTAGTAGGCTCCGCTGGTCGCCAGCAGTATTGCGCCAAAGACAAAAACAAATATTCCTGACACGTTGAAGAACCGGCGCTGCAGCCGTCCGCGGAGTAGTAGGTAATCGTATCCTGCTTCCATATCACCTCCTTTGCTTGGAATGCGACCCGTCTACACATTTACCCATCGCATAACCTTCGTGACGACTGATAGAAAAATAAAGTCACGAAGGCCAGAGGGGGCTGTGCGCAGTTGGGGATTGCGGGGAGAAATCTACCGGACCCGGGGAACGTGATTCGCGCCAGGAGTAATGGGCTCGTTCAGGTAGATGTCGCCGTTCCGAATCTTAACGTTGAAGCCACATTCGGGGTTTGTGCAGACCCAGGCTTTGTAATGTACCGCCGCTCCTTGACCACCATAGTCGGATAACGGTACCAGTTGGCCCACGTTACACTTTAGACATTTGGGTATGACGCCCGCTTCCACTTTTACCACCTCCCATATTGGATTAAGGCCGAGTATATCATCGCCTTTCGGATGATACCAAGCAAAACGGAGACGGTGATTGACCATTTTGCTCAGATATCGTCCGCATATCGGCCAGAATCTTATGAGTTATTGACGTAATTCATTACGTTATGTTCACTCCAGGAAGTCCTTTAGTTTACGAGAACGGGTCGGGTGGCGCAGTTTCCGAAGCGCCTTGGCTTCAATCTGACGAATCCTTTCGCGCGTCACGCCGAATTCCCGTCCGACTTCCTCCAAAGTCCGGCTGCGTCCGTCCTGCAATCCGAACCTCAGCTGCAATACCCTGCCTTCCCGCTCGGTGAGGGTGTGAAGCACCTCGTCTACCTGTTCTTTCAGCAATTGGAAAGAGGCTGCGTCAGCAGGCGCCGGGGCGTTGCGGTCCTCGATGAAGTCTCCCAGGTGGGAGTCCTCTTCTTCACCGATGGGGGTCTCCAGAGAAACCGGCTCCTGGGATATCTTCAGTATCTCCTCGACCTTCTCCGGGCCGATTTCCATGGCCTCGCCGATCTCCTCAGAAGTCGGTTCCCGGCCGTACTCCTGTAGCAGTCTGCGGTGTTGCCGCATGAGTTTGTTGATGGTTTCCACCATGTGCACCGGGATCCGTATTGTCCGGGCTTGGTCGGCTATCGCCCTGGTGATCGCCTGGCGAATCCACCAAGTCGCGTAGGTGCTGAACTTGTACCCCTTCCGGTAGTCGAATTTCTCGACCGCGCGGATGAGGCCGATGTTGCCCTCCTGGATCATGTCCAGTAGCGCCATACCCCGGCCAATGTACTTCTTGGCAACGCTGACGACCAAGCGCAAGTTTGCCTCGGTTAGGTGGGCCTGGGCCCGGGACGTTTCCGCATGGATCCGATTGAAATAGGCTCTAAACAGAGGGTCTAACCGCTGGAGTTCGGCGTAGATTCCCGGCTGCCTCAGGGTGGCATCCAGGTCGCTCAACTGGCAGTCCTCCAGCACGTCGATGGCGTCGGGAGGCAGCAGCCAACTGTTCAAAGACAGATGCACCACCTGGATGTACAGACCTTCCAGTTCCTCATCCATCGCTTCAGCGGCGATGACCAGCATCTCAGGAGACACTTCGGCGTCAATGGCCGCCCGCAGCTTCGGGTGGTCCGTAACCTGGGACAATGTAAGGTTAGCTGGCAATCCCAACTGCTCGCCGAGGGCTGCCAAGAGTTGCGAAGACGCAATCAAACGGCGCAACAGGCCGCAGGTGATTTCCCAAGGACGCGGTTGCCGGCTCTCAAGGCTGGTCAGTTCATTTTGCAGGGCTGTTAGATGCTTCCCGCCCTCAATCTTCCGGGCAAGGGAGCGCTCGTCTTTAGAGGTAAGCAGCCGGACCCGTCCGATCTCCCGCAGGTACATCCGTACCGGATCGTCCAGTACCTCTACGGTTTCTGTTTCCGGCTCCCAGTCCGAGTCCTCTTTATCGGACTCCTTCGAGGAATCGTCGGAAGCGTCGTCGGACGACTCCTTGGTCTTCTCGTCCGTAGCTGTCCCGTCCCACTGATCTTCTTGATTCTGGGCAACGAGGGTCGAGGGCAGATTAGCCAAGCCATTGGACTCACTGTT
>JAKUQE010000057.1:15260-20128 GCA_022450395.1 Dehalococcoidia bacterium
TCATCTACCAACCCAGAAAGTGATGCCGCCGCCTCTTCCTGGCGGCCTTGGCACACTTTGACCCATTGATTGAATATTTCCCGGTTTTCCAACTGGCGGAAATACTCGGGGAGTAGGCCCTCGGCCGTCTCTTCTAACTCGGGATCGTTGAGCAGAAGGGTGAGGCAGTATTCCTCCAGAGGGTCGCCATCGGGCGTTCCAAAAGCCGGCGTGGCAGCTTGGCTGGGCCGAGGTCGCGTTCTTCGAGTTTGCCGGGCCGCGGCGGGCCGGTCTATAGTGGCCTGCAACGTCTCCCTGGTGACTCCCAATTGGTCCGCCAACAACTGGAAATAGTGGTCCTGCTGGAAGGGCTCCGGCACTGCTTGGATGGAAGGCAAGACCACGCTCACAATTTGGGCTTTTCCTTGGGGTGTTGAAGCGTCCAATTGAACCGGCAACACCTTGAGCAGATATTCTATATAGGAAGGGCCTTCCTTGATGAGCTGGGTCCACTCATCCGGAGACCGGTGGATCAAGTCGTCCGGGTCCATTCCTTCCGGCATTACGGCGATCTTTAGGTTCAACATCTCGGGGCGCTGGAACAATGTTGTGCCCCGAGACCGGCCGGCTATCTGGGTTTGGAGCACCCGCCATGAAGACTCCAAACTACGAAGGGTGGCCTGCTGTCCTGCCACGTCGGCGTCCAGGGCCATCGTAACGTCGTTCGTCAAGCGGCGTATCTCCGCCACCTGGTTTTCGGTTAATGCGGTGCCCATGGACGCCACCACGTTATTGAAGCCCTCCTGATGGGCGGCGACGGCATCCATATACCCTTCTACAATCACTATGCCTTGCTGGCGAGCCGATTCCTTGGCCAAGTGAAGACCATAAAGGATGTGGCCCTTGTCGAAAACCGGTGTCCGCGGCGAGTTCAAGTATTTGGGTTGGGAGTCGTCCAAAGCGCGGGCGCCAAACCCTCCCAATCCACCTTGGCCATTCCGGATGGGGAACATCAATCGGCTGCGGAACAGGTCGTGGTTCCAACCGTTTTGGGAGGTGCGTACGATCCCGGCTTGGTTCAGTTGCTGGAGAGAAAATCCGTGTTTGACCAGATGGTTCTTCAGCGATTCGCCATCGGAGGGGCTGAGTCCAATCTCAAACTTTTCTATGGCCGGGGCGGATACCCCTCGCTTATCCAGATAGGCCCTGGTTTCAGCGCCCCTCGGGGATGCCAGCAACTCTTGAAAATAGGTCCGGGCCGACTCGTTGATGTCGTAGATGCTCTGGTTCTGGTTTCGCTTCTCCGGATTGGGCAGTTCTACGCCCGCCTGCTGGGCAAGGTGTTTCAGGGCATCGCCGAACTCCATGTTTTCGGCCTTCATTACAAAGGAAAAGACNTCGCCCCCAGTGGCGCAGGCGCCGAAGCATCGCCAAGACTGACGCTCGGGAAAAACAAAGAACGAAGGCGTTTTCTCTTCGTGAAACGGGCAAGGAGCCTTATGGCTACGGCCGGAGCGTTGCAGCGTAGCGTAGCGGGACACGACTTCTAGGATGTCCAGGCGGCCTTTAATGTCGTCTACGACGGTCATACTATGAAAGAGAAACTCCAGAGAGAACGATGATTAGAAATCCTACTGCCATGAAAGTTGCCGTTAAGAAAGATACGGGGGCGGAGAATCTGAGCATTGAGAAGGGCAAGATATTGCTGAGGCGAAATATCCCCTGCCACCCCACCGGCTGGTTGCCGGTTTTCCCAGTGCGATACCCGATTGATATATGCCGTTCTTGCCCACCTGCCGCATTAAAATGGGCAAAATGCGGCCAACTTATAGTCTACCACTATCGCGGTAGTTAAATCAAATTTTTGCCCGGTTCAGCCTGTTAAGTGCGCCGTAGGAAGTCTCGCACTTGCTCTTTCAAAGGGTCCGGATCGAATCGGCTCCACAAGATGCTGGCGTTGCGCATCCAGTCTCCTTGGAAGTACCGTTCGTAAAGGACCTGACGGGATCCAAATGCGCTTCCGGATAGGTCCCAGGCCAGGCGAAACAGTTGCACCCGCTCCCGGGCGGTGGCGGTGTCCGTATCCATGTATTGCTCAATCTCCGCGCCCAGAGGTCCGTTGAAGTCCACCTCCGATGGCAAAGCCATCAAGCTGCTGGAACCAAGGAGTTGGATGATTTCCACCATCCTTGGGTACATGCGGATGAACATGTTCCGCGCCACGGTGATTGGTATCGTCGCCGGGCACATTACCCCCCATTCATCCAAGAAGGCGTCGATCTCGGCGGTGCAGAGTAGAGCTTTCATGACTTCCAGGTTCTCGATCAACTCGGCCAGCAAAGCATGCACCTGGCCGATGCTCTCCGACCCCAAGATCTCTACCATCATCGCGGCCACACCCAACACAAACTCGCACTTCGCCACGTTTTTGGTGACGACCTGGTGGCCGGAATGGTTGTATTGGTGCGTCCTGGGACTGAGATTGTTGGCCAGGTCCACGTCCCGGTATAGGAACACTCTCTCCCAAGGGACGAACACATCGTCCATGAAAATTATGGCGTCCATCTCTTCAAACCTGGACCCCAACGGATGATCGAAGCTGGACCGGTCCAGGTCAAAGCTCTCCCGGCAGAGGAATCTGAGGCCCGGGGTGCCACACGGAATAGCGAAAGCAAAGGCATACCGCCAGGCGTCCTCAGTGCCTTCTAGCTGGGCGTTTCTTACTGGGTAAACCGCTATCTCGTCGGATAGGGGGCCCAGGGTAGCCAGAACTCGGGGACCGCGGACGACTATGCCGGCATCGGTTTCCTTGACCACCGCCAACGCGACGTCTGTGCTGTAATTCTGGGTACTGGCAGCCGGGCGGCGATTCCTCTGTAGATTCACCAGGGTATGGGTTAAGGTCAGGTCGTTCTCTCGGATGTAGTCGTAGTAATTGATGATGTTCTGTTTGAACTCGGGGCGTGACTGGGCAAAATAATCTCCTGCCTGGGCCATGGCCATGATGCTGACGTTTAGGAAGTCCGGCGTACGCCCCATCATGCCGTAACTGGTATGGGCCCAGTGGGACATCATGGTCCGGCGCCTTTGCAAGTCTTCCAGATTCCTGGGAGCGATGAAAGAAAGGCCGACCGGATCACCCGTGGTGGGCGAGGTATAAGTCATCTCGTCGCGTATTTTCGGGTCGTGCTGCATGTCGTAAAGTCCGGCGATGGAACGAGCACCATTGGCCAGACCGGGAAAGGTAGTCACGTCCTCCACCTTCTGGCCTCGGTGGTGTATCTCTCTCGGTTGGTCCCGCAGTCCCGCTAGGTACTGTTCTCCGGTGCGCACTGGCATCTGTATCACTCCTGAGGGGTCGGCGCCGGCCACCGGCCGACGCCAAATCGTTCCGTGACGGCTAGGTCTCGCATCATCTTACTATACCCAGCAAAGGCACAACCCACGAGGCTGTTTATATCCGGTTTATGCGCCCAGATAGCGGCGCAGCCAACTCATGGCATGAGCGTTGAAGTCGGTGCACGGAGAGTGGGTCAACTCGGGATAAACGTGGAGCGCCTTGGGACCTGGGATGCGCTCAAAGACGGGTATTATCGTATCGTAAGGACAAGTTTGGTCTTTCTTTCCAATGTCCACCAAAGTTGGGCACGTTATGCGGTCGACCAAGTTTAGGCAATCGAAGTAAGAAAGCGTCTCTAAAACTTCGGTTCTTTGCTGGGGATGCTGGGCCAGATAGTCGCGAAGCTCGCTGTAGGGTGAACTGGTTAGGTCAACCGCCAACGGATAGTTGCAAAGGAACGGCTCTTCGGCCACCGCAACCTTCAGTCTTTGATCCAAGGAGGCTGTCGCCAGGGTGAACCCTCCGCCTTGGCTACGGCTCCACATCCCCAATCGCTCCGGGTCGACCTCCGGACGGGAGCCAAGGAAGTCCAGACCCCGGATGCAGTCCATGTAGGCCCCGCGGTAGTAATACTCCTCTTTATTCTCGAGATGGTAGGTCAATTTCGTGCCGGACTCTAGTTGCCACTCTTTGAGGCTTTCGCCCTGTCCTCTTGGGTAAAGAGTCAACACCACGAAGCCATTCAAAACCAAGTGGAATGGGATGACTTTGCCGCCTCCGTACCCAGGCGCCGCCAGGACCGCCGGAAACCGGCCGTTGGGAGGCGGGTCATTGGGCACGGAATACCAGGCCCGCATTCGCCGGTCCTGGAAGCTATGTAAGACAACCTGGTAGGTGGTGAACTCCCGTCCGCTCTGATCGGGAGACTCCTCCACGGAGGCTTTCATCTCCGTTTGCTCTAGCTGCTTAATCGTACCTTCCCAGAATTCCGATAGTCCGGTAGGACCCATGGTTTCCTCCCTTGTTTCCACTTTTAGAAAAGGCTGATCGAGAAAGTTTGCCCGTTACGGCTAGACCCTATCTCAAAACAGGATCCAGCCTGCGCCATCGACGTTGATATAGCCGCGGGTTGGCAGGCCGGTTCAACTTAACCGGGGGCTTTCATGGTGTCAAGATTGGTCATCTTAAGGCCGGCGGCAAAGCCGGTGATTCGCCTATAACCGGTGGCTCACGAAAGAGTACAATTGCGAACGCTATGCGGCGGCCACGCTGCGGCGATCACGGAGAACATTAGAGTTGCAATCCGCGCCCCGGGACTCTGTCCCTTTATTGGCAGTATTGAAAAACCGCGCCTTTCGTACTATCTGGTACGTGGGCACCCTCCACGAGTTTGCCCGGCGGATGGAGCTGCTGATTCTCAGTTGGCTTATCCTCCAGGTTACAGACTCGTATTTTCAACTCGGCTTGGTTTTGGTATTCAACAACCTTCCCAGGCCGTTGATCTCGCTTTTCTCCGGAGTAATTGCAGACCGGTTCAGCCGCCACCGCA
>JAKUQE010000058.1 GCA_022450395.1 Dehalococcoidia bacterium
GCTACTGGGCGGCAAATTTTATCGCTCGCACACCCAGCTCCGCCTCGTCCTCGGGCAAAGACTCAACCGGGTAGGTTTCGGGGGATGCGGCGCTCAAGAAACGGTCGGCGGCCTTTTCAATGACCTTGGTGTCGCTAAGTATCTGGGCGTTTATACCGCTGGTTGCAAGACCCGTCACGGCTACAGCGACAGTTCCGGACAAAATTCCGATGATGGCCATAACAGCCAACAGTTCGACCAAGGTAAAGCCCCGCGTCCCCCGTTTCAAGAAACGCGGAAACCCGATACGCATTTGTCCCGCGCCTGCCCTCAGGCGCAACTTGACGCGCATGTCTGTGGTCCTCCTGCCCCACGGCTGCCTGAAGCTGTGAGCTGGGCAATGCCCGGGGCACCCAGCTACATTGTGCGGCATTGATACGATTAGGTAATCACCTCAAGTGGGTGATATTGAGGGTGAAAAATTGGCTAGCCCAGAGAGAAGTAAGCTGAATTTCTGTGCCCGCTACTTGTTACCTGTAGCAGGTCTTGATTACAACAGGCGTTACATATAGAATTAGCTGTTGCCGAAATTAGGCTATCCCAAGATAGGAGGGCAGGTGATTGAATGTACTAGGACTTCATCTCTTGCTGGAACTCAAAGATTGTAACCCAGTTCTACTGAACGACCTCGATTACATCCGCGAGGCGATGCACCTGACAGCTCGCAAAGTCGGCGCTCACGTTGTCGGCGAATCGTTCCACCACTTCAGCCCCCAAGGCGTCACTGGGATCCTGGCTATCGCAGAGTCACACATCTCCATACACACTTGGCCGGAGTACGGATACGCCGCGGCAGATATTTTTGCATGTGGCTCATCTTTCGAACCCAAGGAAGCAGCGGAGTTGCTGGCTGAGCAGCTGGAATCCAAGGATCCGGATATAACGGAGATCCAGAGGGGTATGGTGCCCACCACGGCGGTAAGTTAGCAGACCAACCGAGGGGTATGGGTTTATCCGGAAAATGGTATCTGGAGACAATTTTCCCGGACCTGACAGTGATGCTTCAGGTGCGGGAAGTTCTTCATTCGGGACATACCGCCTACCAGCAGGTCGAAGTGCTTGAATCCGAGACCTTCGGCCGTAGCCTGGTATTGGATGGAAAAACTCAGTCTACCGAACGAGACGAATTCGTTTACCACGAAGCTCTGGTCCACCCCGCCATGTGTTTCCACCCGGGGCCGCGCACGGTTTTCATCGGGGGCGGAGGCGAGGGGGGCACGTTGCGGGAAACCCTGGCCCACCGTTCGGTCGAGCGGGTGGTTATGTTGGACTTGGATCAGGAGGTTGTGGAGCTTTGCCGGCGCTTTCTGCCGCAGCACCATCAGGGCAGTTTTGACGACCCGCGGCTTGATCTCCGGCACGAGGACGCCAGGGCGTTCTTGGAGAACACTCAGGAAAGCTTCGACGTAATGATCATGGATCTGGTCGACCCACTGGAAGGCGGGACGGCCTACAAACTTTACACGGAAGAGTATTACCAGATCGTCAAGTCCCGGTTGAATCCTAGTGGGATCATGGTCACCCAGTCCGGTCCAGCCGGACTGCTTAGCTACCAGGAGTGTTTCACGACGATACATAATACGTTGAATAGTGTGTTCGACCGGGTGATTCCCTCCCATGTCCACGTGCCGGCTTTTCAAACTATGTGGGGAATGATATTGGCATCGGACTCCCCTCTGGACCAACTCGACAACGATCAGGTGGATACACGGATCGCGGAGCGGGTTACAAAAGAGCTGGGATTCTATGATGGGGAAACCTACCGGAACATGTTCTCTTTGCCCAAGTACCTTCGCAAGGGGCTGGCGGAAGAGAGCCGCATAAACCGGGACGCCAACCCGGTGTTCATGGTTTAATCCCCAAGGCGCCGATCACACCCCGATCGCCCCACCAAATCCCTGCTGCCGCCATCCCGTTATTTCTTTGCGCCTGAGCCCCGTTTGTCTGCCATGGATTCCGTTGATCTTCTGTTTTTGTGCGATCAGTACGCCGGGCGAAAAGCGGCGTTCATAAAATCTGTTACAGGGCGTACAATCGGTAACCATGTCGACTGAGACCGGCAAACCGCTTGGTGATGAGGCATCCGCTGATTGGAACACATGGGGCGGCCGGATGACGGGACTGGCTGCCGGGCTGGGAATGTTTTTGACCTCCCTGGACATAGCGGTAAACGTGGCCCTCCCGTTGATCACCAGGGAGTTTGACACCGACTACCAGACCGTACAGTGGATCATAATCGTATTCATCGCGACCAGGGCCGGATTGGTATTGGGCGCAGGCAGCTTTGCCGACCGGTTCGGCCTTCGCCAAGTTTATCTGCTGGGCGCGGCCGCCTATCTGGCGGCCATGATTTGTATTGCCCTGTCACCCAACTTTGGGATAGCGGTGGGATTCCGGGTGCTTCAGGCCCTGGGTACCGGCTGTCTATTTGCCGCGTCGCCGGCCATCTCCGTCCGATTATTCCCGATGTCACGACGGGGGTTGAGCATGGGTCTGACGACCGGGAGTCAGGCGCTGGGGATGCTGGCGGGCACCTTGGGCGCCGGTCTGCTGGTGGGGTGGTTCGGCTGGCAAGCGGTATTCCTGGGGCGTGTGCCTTTCGCGTTGTTGGCCTTGCTCCTAGGCGTTATTTGGCTGAAACGGAGCCAGAGTTCAGCCTCGCGCCAGTCCTTTGACGCCACGGGGGCGCTCACCCTGTTCGGTGTCATGCTGTGTTTGATGATCGGATTGAGGCTGGGGCGCTCGATCGGCTGGACGTCGCCGGTGGTGATGGCGTTATTAGCGTTTGCTCCCGTGTTCTTCGCGGCTTTCTTGTGGATAGAAAAACGGGCCGCCTGGCCGATCATTCCCGGCGCACTGGTTCGAGCGCGGGGGGTTGTAGTCTCGAGCACGGCCATGTTCATGTCTCATTTTGGCGCGTTCGTCATATGGTTTATTTTCCCCTTCTATGTCGTAGAGAGCTTGGGTTACGGCGCTTTTATTTTAGGAGTGATGCTGGCGGTAATGGCCGCGGCCAATACTGCGTTTTCCTCCACCGGGGGCTGGCTGTGCGACCGGGTCGGGACAACCGTTATTGGGACGATAGGACTGACCGTCCTTTCCGGAGGGTTGCTACTGATGGGGTTCTTGGACGCCCAATCTAGTTTGGCGCAAGTGGGATTGCGCATCGCCCTGGTTGGCGCGGGGACGGGGCTATTTCAGGCGGCGGCGTTCACGTTGATGATGAGCAGCGTTCCGGCAGACCGGTTCGGCACCGCCGGAGCCGCGTTATCCCTAGCGCAAGCCATGGGCACTGTACTCTCGGTGGCGGTAACCGGCGGACTCTTCGCGTTGAGCATCGACTACCATCTGGGGGTCCTGGGAGGCAACGGATTGGAGGCAGCGGACAGCCAGGCCAGGGCCTTCGTGCTCGCATACCGGGACGTATTTTGGCTGGGCGCCGTGATTACCATATTGGGGGCGGGGGTATTTCTAATGGGACGCCGCCGAAAAGCCGCGGAAGCCGGCGCGCCGCTATAGGGTGACGCGGGTCTGGGAGTCGTAGTCGCCACGGATTATCCCGTAATACGCCAGGTCCTCAAACACACCCCACTTCTTGTGGTGCTTCCTAAAACAACCCTCGTAGGCCATCCCCGCCTTTTGCATCACCCGCCCGGAAGCTGGGTTGCGGGTAAAATGGCCCGCGAAAATACGTTGCAGGCCCAGCACGCGATGGTTTGACTGGTAATTGCTACAGTAAATTGCTTGGGAAGGCCGCATTGACATGCGACGCATGGTGGCGGCGAGCCCGCCAAGTGGTCCTACCATCTCACATTAGTTGTCGAGTTACCCCGACGCCTGGAATGACCCAAGCGCAGCGATCAAAACCATGTCCGCCACAACAGCCGAGCGGTCCGGCGCGTCTCCCTGACGGCCCGAAATCTGACCTACTAGTTGACCCTACCGCAATACTTTCCAACCAACTTATTCTTCCCCTGAAAGGAGGTTACCAATAAAGCCTAGAATCATAGCCAATATGAACCCCCCATACGAAACTGCCAACGGAATCGGATTTCCCCATGCTAAAAGCGCATACCATGGAGCCGCTATGATTGTGACTGGAAAGAACATGATTCCAAGTACCACCGCAAAAAACCCCCAACCTGTTGCCTCCATGATGACCAAAAGGTTGATGCCTGTGGCAATCAGGCTAAAGAGACCCCATATCACACAGCCTAAGCCTCTTAGTGCGCCTCCCGCCCTCTCCGAAACGATTCCATGGCATTTCTCCAGTGGGGATTTCTCGACAACGTCTTAATTTTCGCGCATCGTATCACAAAGCTTGCTAATGCCGACGGAGTACGTGAGGTTGACCGGCAAGGGTAGGTGGAGTTAGTATTCAGACTTCAGCGACCGGTTGTGGGCCGCTCCTTCAGCGACCCCCCTCGATTTATCGAGGCCGGCCGCTCCTTTTTTGGCCTGTGCCTGGTTCCAGGGACGAAGCGTTGCCTATCCCGTTAGTGGTGAGCCTGTCGAACCACCTTTCCGCGGAAGGGCCCTTCGACAGGCTCAGGGCGAACGGCTGGTGTTGACGGCTAACTCCCCGGCGCTTTTCCTGTTTGGTACGTTAGCGCCGATGACGTTCCTTCGGGGAGCTCTACCTCAAGGGCCTGCAGGGCGTGGGCTAGGGTGTGGTAGTAGCCGGAAACTACTAGAACGTCCACCACCCCGGCGTCGCCGACCTGGGACCGCAGGGCTTCGAAGGTGGCGTCGGAAACCCGGTGCTGCCGCAATAGCTCCAAGACGAACTGAACTACCACGGCGTCCTTAGCGTCCAAGCCGACGGGCGCGCGGAATTCGTGGATGGCGCTGACGATGTCGTCGCTGATGCCCGCCTCCTTCGCGCCCCGCTGATTGACGGTCCAAACGTAGTGGCCGTGGGCCTCCCGGGCGGCGGTGAGGATGGCCAAGGTTTTCACTCTTAGGTCAAGAGGCGTTACGTATCTGGCGTAGCCGCCCAAGCCGGCCAAAGCTTCCGCGGCTTCAGGGTTGGTCAACAAAGCGGCGTAGTTCCTGGCGACGCCACCGCGGCTGGATTCTATCTCGTCCCAGATCTTTTGGCCTGCCGGGGTCATGTTCTCTCTTGTGGCGAAAGGGACTCTGGCCATTTCGGTTATCCTCCATAAAGATTGCTTCAGAACACAAAAAGGCCGGGTCCCATGTTATTAGGACCCGGCCTTTGAACCGCGAGAGTTTAGTCCGCTGCCTGCGCGCCTTCTTTTTCCCAGATAGCTTCCAGGACGGCGCCGGGCGACATGGGTAGTACATTCATCCGCACGCCGATGGCGTCGTGGATCGCGTTGGCGATGGCGGCCATGGGAGGCACTATCGGTATCTCACCCACGCCACGCACCCCGTAGGGATGGCCGGGATTGGCGACCTCAACGATCACCGTGCTAATCATAGGCAGGTCCAGGCTGGTGGGCATCCGGTAGTCCAGGAAGCTGGAGTTGGCCATCTGACCGTCCTCGTTGAAGAAGTACTCTTCGTTCAAGGCCCAACCGATGCCCTGGACCACTCCACCCTGCATCTGTCCTTCCACGTAACTGGGATGGATGGCCTTGCCGGCGTCTTGGATGGCGGTATAGTCAAGAATGGTCACCTTTCCAGTCTCCGTGTCCACCTCAACGTCCACTATGTGAGTGCTGAAAGCACCGCCGGCTCCCTTGGGGTCCACGCTGACCTGGCTGGAGATTGGACCGCCGCTGCCGTTTAGCTGGCCGGCCAATTCCTTGAATGTCATCTTAAGGTCCGGGTCCGACTTGTGGCGGAACTCCCCGTCTTCCAATTCCACATCGTCCGCCGAAACGTCCCAAATGGTCGCGGCCCGCTCAATCATTTTTTTCTTGATATCCTGGGCGCAGTCGTGGGCGGCCCAGCCCGTGGCAAAGGTTACCCGGCTGCCGCCGGTCAGGAAAGTGTAACCAACGGAATCGGTATCGCCGACGGATGGGTGTACGTCCTCGGCGGCGATGCCCAAGACTTCAGCGGCCTGCATGGCGATGGAGGCTCGGGTGCCGCCGATGTCCGTGGAACCTTCCACCAGGGTGATGGTGCCGTCGTCGTTAACCCCGATGGAACAACTGGATTGGAGACCGATATTGAACCAGAATCCAGAGGCAACGCCCCGGCCACGGTTCGGTCCTTCCAATTTCGATTTGTATTGAGCGGTATCCCGGGAGGCCTCCAGGCATTCTACGTTGCCAACCCTGGGGAACACCGGGCCGTCCACCCGTCTGGTACCTTCCTTGGAGGCGTTAAGCAGCCGGAACTCTATGGGGTCCATCCCCAGTTCCCGAGCGATCTCGTCCACCACCGCCTCTCCGGCGAAGGCGGCGTTGGGCGCGGCCGGCGCCCGGTAGGCCGCGGTCTTGGGCTTGTTGACCACCACGTCGTAGCCGTCGACCTTCATGTTTTCGATGTCATAAGGAGCGAATACGCATTGGGCTCCCGCGCCCACCATCGACCCGGGGTAGGCCCCCGCCTCGTACGCCAGGTAGGCATCGGCGGCGACGAGTTTTCCCTCTTTCGTAGCTCCCATCTTGACCTTGATGTGCGTGCCGGAAGTGGGGCCGGTGGACTCAAATACCTCTTCCCGCGACATGATTAGCTTTACCGGCTGCCCGGTTTTCCGGGAGAGGAGGGCCGCCAGAGGCTCCAGATATATGGGAATCTTACCGCCGAAGCCGCCTCCGATCTCCATGGGCACCACTTTGATTTTTGAGACCGGTAAGTCAAGAACCCCGGCGAGAGCGTCCCGCGCGCTGAACGAGCCTTGCGTGCTGGTCCATATCGTCACATTGCCATCGGCGTTCCACAGGGCCGCGGCGTTTTGGGGTTCGATGTAGCCCTGATGCACGGTGGCGGTGGTGAACTCGCGCTCGACGATGATATCCGCCTCCGCGAATCCCTTTTCCGTGTCACCCTGCTCGAATCGCAAGTGGGTTGCGACGTTGCTGACCTTGTCCGTACGCTCTCCCAGTTCGGTGGTCGTGACATCGTCGTGGACCGGCTTCGCTCCATCCTTCATAGCCTGTTGGACGGTCATCAACGGAGGCAACACTTCGTATTCGACATTAATGAGCAGAGCGGCGGAGTCGGCGACGTGGGCATTGACCGCCGCCACGGCCGCCACGGGATGCCCTTTATAGAGGGCTTTTTCCCGGGCCATGACGTTGTCGCTGGCGAACCTGGCGGTTCGGCCCGGCGATTCCATCTTGGATATCGGCATGTCTTGTCCGGTTATGATTGCCTTTACGCCGGGGTAGGCCAGGGCTTTGCTGACGTCGATAGATTTAATCTTGGCGTGGGCATGGGGACTGCGCAGTACTTTGCCGTGAAGCAAGTCGGACGCCGAAAAGTCCGCTCCGTATTTGGCGCGACCGGTCACCTTATCGGTGCCGTCATGCCTGATGGGGCGAGTCCCTATCACTTTGTATTCTGTGTTCGAGAGGACGATATTCGTGGCCATGGCAACCACCTCACTAAGGGTATCGAAGGTCGATCAGGTCCCGTATTCGGGTTCCAAGAATTGTACCATATCCAGGCATGAAAATAGGGGGTGAAGGAGATGATATGCCATGCGAGGCCTTGTGATCTTGAAGCTGGGGGCTAAAAAAATACTAGGGCCGTGAGTAAGCTCGGTGAAGGAAGGAATGGGAAAGCCGAGTGCTATAATTGCGCCGTAGCTTGCAGGAGTCGTTATTTGGTAGCTATCAGGTGGGGCATAGAAGGCTGAATCTCAGCCCGCCGCACCGCTAGAAACGCTAAACAACGCCCCATTAAAATACGCGCGAATGTAGGAGGACGGCATGGCCGACAAAAAGGGGACCGGGTTGATGATGGTTTGGGCGGACATCCCGGCGGATAAAGAGGATGATTTCAATCATTGGTATGAAGAGGAGCATCTGGCGGAGTTGCTGTCGGTGCCGGGAGTATTAAACGCAGCCCGTTACGAGGCGGTCAGCAGCGGTCCAAAGCACCTGGCATGCTATGAGTTGGAAAGCGCGGCGGTGGTGGAAAGCGAGGCTTTCAAAAGCCGGCCACGCACCGAATGGGGGTCTAGGGTTTCCCCCAGCATCATCGGCACGAACTTTATCGGCAACACTTACGAGATGGTCCATCCCACCGCTCTCACGCCGGAGATTGCGGGCAGCGGTATGGCCAACGCCTTACAGATCGGGCGGATGGACATCGGGCCGGAAAACGAAGAGGAGTGGAACCGCTGGTATAGCGGGATCTACGTGCCCAACTACGAGAAGGTGCCGGGAGTAATTCGGGGCCGCCGCTGGAAGGCTACTCGAGGATCGCCAGCGTACGCCGTGGTCTACGAATTTGAGAATGAGAACGTCTCTTCTACTCCGGAATGGGAGGCTCAGCGAGACGCGGACCCCAGCACTGCCCGGATCCGTCCGATGATGACCCATGCTCCCGGTTCCCCCGGGATATGGCGGAAAACCTTCGAACTCTAGGATGCCGGGCGAGTCCGGTTGGGCCTGTTTGGTGGTACCCTGGAAGTATGAACTACTCTGTATCTCCGGCCCTTCGCCTCTGGCATTGGCTAAATGATGCTGAGGTCATCGGCATAAGTCGGCAAACGGTAACCTCCTGGCGCCTCTCGGAGGTCGTTTAGTGACCGCCGCCGCACATGACAACCAGGGCCTGGTGCACAGCCACGGACGGGCCGCCAGCCGCCGGAACCTGACCATTGCCTTGGGACTGACTGTTGGCTATATGGTGGTGGAGTTGGCCGGCGGGTTTCTGGCCAACAGCCTGTCTTTGCTGGCAGACGCCGGTCACATGATCACCGATGCCGGCGCCATCGGATTGGCGCTCCTGGCGATGTGGATCGCAGGCAGACCTGCCTCCATCGAGCGGACTTTCGGTCTGCACCGCAGCGAGGTCCTTGCTGCGTTGGCCAACGCTTTAGCATTGTGGCTGATCGCCGGGTTGATATTTTTCGAGGCCTACCGGCGCTTCCTAGACGTTCCCGCCGTCGACGGCCGTCTTATGTTAGTAGTCGGTGGAGTGGGCTTGCTGGTTAACTTGGCCGCGGCAGCGGTCCTAAGGCCCTCCGCCAAGGAAAGCCTGAACGTGGAAGGGGCGTTTTTGCACGTTGTTTCCGACGTTCTGGGATCGATCGCGGTGATCGGCGCCGGCCTGCTGATCTTAACTACCGGTTGGGCGATGGCAGACCCAATCTTCGGAGCGGTCATCGGCCTGCTGATAGTGATAAGTTCCGCCCGGCTATTGTGGAAGGTGCTTCATGTGCTGATGGAAGGCACTCCCGCCCATCTGGACCTGCATGGATTGTGTCAACGTTTGGAGCAATTGGACGGAATCACCGGGGTCCACGACATCCACGCCTGGTCGATAACCACCGGCTACGATGCCTTGAGCGCTCATGTAACCGCCGACGAGGCTGCCCTGAACAACCCCGGACAGATCCTGGAACGGCTACGAAACATCGCATCCCAGGAGTTCGGCATATCCCACGTGACCATACAGTTAGAGGACTCCGAAGATGGTTGCGTTGAAGACCACCATATCGCGCATCCGGGATAATCTAGGAGCCGGCGGCAGGACATGACGTCAAAGCCGGGATTGAGCTTTCATGACCGTGAGAAATCAATGAAATTGAGGAAGCTAGTAATTATCGTGTCCATGAACGTTCTGCTCATGGCAACACTGGTAGCGGGGCCATCGGCAGCCTACGCGCAAGAAACCGGTGCGGTACAGTTTCAAACGACCGCTAGTGGATACGAGATCCGCGTAGAAGAATTCGCATCTACCCTCTCCGTAGGGTCGTCCCAGATCTTGGTAACGCTCCGTGACGCCGGCACCGGTGAGGGGATCGACGATGCGCGAGTTGTCGTGAGAGCGAAACACGACTTAAGCGGCGAGGAGGGATGGGTAACGGCACTTAGCTTCCCCAACGATCCGAATCTCTACAAGGCGCAAGTGAGTTTGACTGCTTCGGGTAAGTGGAGGCTGTGGGTTGAGGTAGATGGACCGCTGGGTAGAGTGGAAGTGGAGATACTGCCGTTGGAGATCCCAGCCCTTCGTAGCTATTCCAGCGGAAGTTTTATCTTCATTGGGGTCTTCATGATTCTGGTTCTGGGCGCTACTTATCTATGGTGGAGCTCACGGAAGGCGCTTCGGGAACGTGGAGCCGCCCAAGGGTTGCCGGAGGACTCTGAGCGGGATACCGGCGCCGGTTCGGACGAGGCTGGCGAGTGAACACACAATGTCTCCAAGTGGAATACCGCCGGGCATGAACATAAGAATCAACCTATTTCTGGTGACCGGGCTGGCGGTGGTTGCCGGATTCCACTACCTAGCCGGGGCATCAACAGTACACGCTCATGAAGGCTTGGCTGCCGGCCAAAACGTGCTGGCGGCATGGAACACCAACCCTATTCCCAGCTTCGGGCTTATTTTGGCCGCCTACCTATACCTGACGGGGTTGTCCCGTTGGCATCGGCCCACTCACCCCATCAGCCGCTGGCAACGGATCTCCTTCTTCTCCGGGCTGGTGGTCGTGTTTATCGCGCTTCAGTCGCCCATCGACCCCATCGCCGAGCACATGTTCTCTTTTCATCAGCTACAGCACATCCTGATCCGAATGGTCGCGCCGCTCCTGATATTGGGCGGAGCGCCATTGACACCCATGCTGCGGGGTTTGCCACCTTGGGCATTGCAAGGAGTGGTCAGACCCATCGTAAGCAACTTTCTGGCCCGCGGCGCTTATTACCGCTTGACGAACCCGGTGGTGGCCACGATTATTTTTCTGGGCGTCCTGTATCTCTGGCAGGTGCCGGTCAACATGAACCTGGCGTTGCACAACGATCTCGTCCACCAATTCATGCACCTGACCATGACATTTTCGGGATTCTTGTTCTACTGGCTGATAATCGACCCGAAACCACACCGATCGCGGATGCATTACGGCCTGCGGGTGCTTTATCTGGGGTTGATAGTGATCCCTAATACCATGTTGGGCGTGGCCTTGGTATTCGCCCAAACGCCGATATATTCGGCATACGTGGAAGCCGGTCAACTCTTCGGCATGTCAATCATGACCGACCAGCAACTTGGCGGCCTATTGCTCTGGGTCCCGGGAGATATGATGAGTATACTGGCCGCCGGGGTCGTCATGATTCTGTGGTACCAAAAGGAAGAGGAGCAGTCAGCGCTCGAGGCAGCCCGTCGCGAAGCCAACGTCGATAAATCGGGGCGTTAGCCCGGCCGCTGACGTGATTCCCAAGTACTTGACCGCGGGATTGGTGAATCGTAGGATGTTGCCAAGCCCGAACCACTGATTCTTCATCAACCATTGCTAAAATATTCCAGCGAGGCGACCTGTGGAAAAGCATAGTCCGCGTCCAGAACCCAAGTTTTCCTGGTTCGTGCCTATCGACGGCGACGGCGCAAGGGCCGGGACCAGGCGGGCCGAGCGTCCGCCGACTTTCGATTACCTGCGGCAGGTGGTGCAGACAGCGGAAGATCGAGGATTTTATTCCCTGCTCATTCCCACCCGGTTCGCCAATGGCTTGTTCGCCGAGGACGCCCCGCTGGCGGAGACGTGGACAACCGCCACTGCGCTGGCGGCGGTAACCCAGCGGATCAGGTTTCTGGTGGCGGTTCGGCCAGGATTCATAGCTCTGGGCTTGTTCGCCCAGATGGCCGCCGCGCTCCATCAGATATCCAACGGGCGCCTGGATATCAACATCGTGCCTGGAGGCATCCAGAACGACTTCGAGAGAGTAGGCGAGGTGAGCAGTCATGATACCCGCTACGAGCGGGCGGAGGAGTTTATCGACGCCTGCCGGAAGCTGTGGCAAGAACCTGGCCCAGTGACTTACCGGGGAGAGTTCTACCGGTTGGAGGGCGCCTATTGCGCTCCGGAACCGGGGAAGAACGCCCCTCTGTTTTATCTGGGCGGTGTGTCGCCTCGAGCCATGGAGCTGTCAGGGCGGCAGGCGGACGTGCACCTGAGCTGGATCGAGCCGTTGGAGGCTACCAAGGGGCGCTTGGATGGATTGCGCCGCCAATTCGAAAAAACAAAGCGTTCGCCTTCGTTCGGTCTGCGTACCCATCTGGTGGTTCGGGACACTGAGGAAGAGGCCTGGGCCGCCGCCAACGAACTCATCGATTATGCCGACCCGGAGGTTAAGGCCCAGCGCCGTTCGGCCGTCGCGGGGACCCAGATGGTGGGCGCCCGAGCCCAAGCGCAAGAAGCGCCGGACCACCGGCTGGGTAAGCACCTGTGGAACGGGTTGTCCGAGGTCCGGGTCAACTGCGGCACCGCCATCGTGGGCACTCCGGAGCAAGTCGCGGGGGAGCTGCTGCCCTATTGGAAGCTGGGCATGGACGAGTTCATCCTGTCGGGCTTTCCCCACGTGGAGGAGTGCCACCGGGTCGCCGACCAGGTCATACCGTTGCTTCGGGAGCAGATCGCCGCTGCTGGGTAGGGGGAAATCCCCCCAACTCCCCTTTACCAAAGGGGGGCTTGACGGGGTTTCATGTCGTATTTCTATCCGTATTACGCGACCTGGGTTTCAGAGCGGAGATCCTAATCAACTCTTTGGATTGCCGCTGACTAAGGAGATTCCGTGGGTAGTCCCATTTCACCGGACATTGTTTACAAGTTGCGGGGTGTGGGAGATCCGGCTTTGTCTCCGGATGGAAGCCGCCTGGCCTATACCCAGTCTTGGGTAGAACAAGGGGACGGGATGGAGAGCCGGTCGCGGATCATGATGTTGGATCTGCCCGGCGGGGACAGCCGCGAATTTACCCAAGGGAATAAGGACACGGTGCCTAAGTTTTCGCCAGACGGCCGGACACTGGCTTTTCTTAGGCCAGATGATACGGGCAAGCGGCAAGTCTGGCGGATGGAAGCCGGCGGGGGAGAGGCCCGGCTTCTGACCAACGCGCCGGGTGGTGTCACGGAGTTTGCCTGGTCTCCCAACGGGCAGCGATTGGTCATCTGCGCCGACGTCGACCCGGAAGCATCCGGCGAAGACGAGAATACCGGCTCTATTCCTAAAACCAGAGTGGTGCGCCGCATCCGTTACCGCTACGATACCGTGGGCTGGCGAGGCGACTCCCATCATCACCTGTTCATCGTCGATGCCGACGGCGAGAATCTACGGCAGATCACCGATGGCGACTGGGACGATCTGTCCCCCAAATGGTCTCCCGATGGGGCCAGCATAGCCTTTTTGTCTGGGCGGCGGGATGACCGGGACTTTCGGGCGTTGACCGAGTTGTACGTTGTCCCGGCCGGCGGAGGGGAGGCCGAGTTGCGTTCTGAGGGATTGTCCGGCGTGGGCGCCGTTACGTGGTCGCCCGGCGGGGACCGGATGGCTGTTTTGGCAACCGAAGACCCCGACGGTTTGGTGGCCTGGCAGGCCTGGCTGTATGTTCTGGCGCCCGGCAAAGGTCCTCAGCGCCTGACCGACGATTCCATCAAGCCTTACTTGGGGTTTCCCTCCATCAATCAACCTCCGGAGCTGGCCTGGACCGGAGACGGCCGCATCCTCCTCTTGGGCGACAAGCAGGGGGAATCATTTCTGTTTGAAATACCCGTTGGTGGTGGACCGGTCCGGACGGTGGCCGGAGGCGGTTGCCAGAGTACCGCTTTGACCCTGGACCAGAAGGCGGGCCAGGCCGTTGTACTTTCGTCAACTCCCGGCTCGCCTGGCGACCTATTCCAGATTGAAGTTGCGTCTGGAGTGGAATCAAAGCTGACCGGAATCAACCGTGAGTATCTGGATGAGCATCCCACGGCGTACATGGAGAAATTTACATTCGAAAGAGCCGGGTTTGGTATCGAATGCCGCCTTTGGTTCCCGCCGGATTTCCAGTCTACCCGGCAATATCCTCTATTGCTGGACGTTCACGGCGGACCCAATGGTGCGTTCTACGACGGCTTTAACGCAGTGCAACAGGTTCTGGCCACGGCGGGTTACTTGGTGCTGGCGGTGAACCCTAGAGGCTCCTCCACCTACGGCGACGACTTCATGAAAGCCGTGTTGCAAGATTGGGGCGGGGAAGACTATCTGGACCTGATGGCCGCAGTGGACCTGGTGGTCGACAGGCCGTATGTCGACAGCAAGCGGCTGGGTATCCATGGCTACAGCTACGGTGGCTTCATGACCAGTTGGACCGTGGGCCACAACCAGCGGTTCCAAGCGGCGGTGGCTGGAGCGCCTTGCACCGACCTGTTCAGCATGTACGGTACTTCCGACATTGGTATCAGCTTCGGCGAAGTACAGTGGGGAGGATCGATGGCCGACGCTGCGGATGAGCTTATCAAACATTCGCCGATTACCTATGCGGGTAACGTGTCCGCGCCCTTGTTACTGCTGCATGGTGAAGCCGACAACCGTTGCCCCATCAGCCAGAGTGAGGAATATTTCACGGTACTCAAGCGGCTGGGGAAAGAGGTGGAGTTTGTGCGGTTTCCCGATTGTTCCCACCTATTTCTTCGAGTGGGCCACCCCAAGATGCGGGAAGAGTACCTGGCCCGGACGCTTGGATGGTTCGATAAGTGGCTGTTGTGACTGGCGGCACATGGGTCGATCTGTTTAGTCTCCCTGCACCACGTTGAGCACTTGACGGCAAACGTCGTCGAGATGGAAGGGTTTTAGCACTACGGGATTGCTCGACTTCGCAATGAAGTCCCGGGTAACCGGGTCACTGGCATCGCCGGTGATGAAGATAACTTTCTTCGCCACTTTTGGGTCGGATTCCTCCATAAGCTGGAAGACTTCTCTACCGCTCATCCCGGGCATCTTCAGGTCAAGCAGAATACAGTCATAGGTAATAGACGTTAACTTGCGGAAAGCTTCCTTACCTTCTTCAGCCAGGTCGACGATATAGCATTGCATCTCCAAAGACCTGGCGAGCAGGTTTCTGATATGCGGCTCGTCGTCTACGACCAACAGGTGTTTGGCGAATGCGGGGGCTGTTGGTGATTCCAATGGTGGAGCCTCGGTGGTATCAACGGGTAAGACGATCGGGAGTTCGATATGGAATGATGCTCCTTTCCCTAACTCGCTCTCCGCCCATAGTTCGCCGCCGTGCTGGCGGATTATCCCATAGCATATGCTAAGTCCCAAGCCGGTGCCTTTGCCCACCTCTTTGGTTGTATAGAAAGGCTCGAAGATCGCATTGAGTTTCTCTGGTGAGATCCCAGGCCCATCGTCGGTGATGCTTATGCGTATCCAGTTGGGTGAGCTCGTAGCTTGGATGCGTAATTGGCCGCCGCCCCGTGAAGCGAAACACTCCTGCTCTGCGTTGGTCAGGATGTTGATAAATACCTGGATCAATTGATGCTCGTCGGCCATCGTCCAGGGAAGGTCCGGCGGGACCTCGTTGGTGACGCTTATGCGATTGGTTTTGAAGTCGAACGACTTCAGTTCCTGAACCCGATTCAGCAAAGAAGTTACGTCCAGATATCGCATCTCCGGCTCGGTTTTTCTGGCGAACAGTAAGAGATTTTGGACGATTTTCGCGGCACGCTTTGCCTCGGTATTGATGATGTTCAGGTCTACTGCGATGTCGTCTGGAATGTTCTTGGCCATCAGCAATTGGGAAAAGCCCAGCACACTGGTGAGTGGATTGTTGATTTCGTGGGCCATGCCCGCCGCCAGCTTCCCGATGGATGCCAGCCGGCTGGTCTCTAAGAGTTGCATCTCCATCTGTTTGTGAGAAATGGCGTATCGGATGGACCGCTCCAACATCGTTGAGTCGATCTGTCCTTTGAGTAGGTAATCCGCCGCCCCCATCCGCATCGCTTCCAAGTCGACAGAGTGATCGTCTTGTCAGGTTAGTAAGATCATGGGGATCTTACAGCCGTTGGCCAGTGCTTGCCGCATCAAATCCAGACCATTACGGTCACCCAGGCGATAGTCGAGCAGACAGACGTCATGACTTTCGGATTCGATCGCCTCTATTCCGGCATCGTAGTCGTGGGTCCATTCAAGGTTAAAGCTCTTCCCTGGCACCTCAGAGAGCAGATCTTTGATCAGAACATAGTCGTCTTCGTCGTCTTCGACCAAGAGTACTCGGATGTTACCGGTTTGCATTTCAGATTACTGACGGTTCGGAGGGTAGCTCAACCACCGCAAACCAATATTGCTCCAAATGTTGTACTGTCTCGACCAAGCCATCAAATGTCACCGGTTTGGTGATATAGGAGTTCGCTCCCAAGTCATAGCTTCGCAGGATGTCCTCCTCAGCTTTGGAAGTGGTCAGAACCACGACGGGGATTCGGCGGAGGTCGGGAGAAGCCTTGATTTCCTTCAGCGCTTCGCGCCCATCTTTCTTGGGCATGTTCAGGTCAAGCAATATTATGCCGGGTATCGGAGAGTCGTCCGGGTTGGAGTATCTACCCCGGCGCTCGAGGTACTCCAACAGTTCTTCCCCGTCCCGAACGAAACGCAAATCGTTGGCCAACTTGTTTTCCTCCCATGCCTCTTTGGTCAGTTGGCAGTCTTCGTCGTCGTCATCAGCCATCAGGATCGTAATAGGCTTGCGGTATTGTTCCATAGGGTGCTCTCTCCTTCGGTATGATTCCATGGGAGCGTTACGATAAACTTGGCCCCTTGGCCCGGTTTGCTCTTCGCCGTTATGGTCCCGTTGTGCCGTTCGGCGATCTTGCGGCATACCGCCAGACCTAGCCCAGTGCCGGAATATTGGTCTCTGCCATGCAGCCGCTGGAATACCTTGAAAATACGGTCACTGTAGGTTTCATCAAATCCGATGCCGGTATCTTCGACCGTGAGTTCAACCATTTTTGCCACACCGGCGCCGACGGCATCATCCCGGTCATCATCAAGTATGTAATCATCTAAGATTCGGCTCTTCACCTTCACAACGATCGGTTCATCGGGTTTATGAAACTTTAGGGCATTGCTGATCAGGTTTTGCAGTAATTGGCGCATCTGTGTTGGATCGGCATCGATCGTCGGCAGTTCCCCTACCTCGATCCGGCCCCCCGACTGCTCGATAGCTACTTCTAGATCGGATATCACCTGCTCCACTACCGCAGCCAAATCAACCGGTACATTCGAATTTCCTTGGGACGACACCCGAGACAGGGTCAATAGGTCATCGATCAGATCCCGCATGCGCTGAGCTGCGTCCATCATCCGTTGTAGATAGTCTTGACCCTGTTCGGATAGCGTGTCGCTGCACTTAGACCTGAGGCGGTCGCCGAATGCCAGGATTTTCCGCAACGGTTCTTGCAGGTCGTGAGACGCCACCGACGCGAAGTCCTGAAGATCGCGGTTGCTAACCTCCAAGTTAGCCGCCAATATTTTAAGTTCTTCTTCTGCCCGCTTGCGGGAGGTGATGTCCCGGCCATACAGGTTCACATACCCGGAATCGACGATTGGCACCACGGCAAACGAAAAATCCCGTTTTTCCCAGTGGACTTCGACAGATGTCTCTGTGCCAGAGGCCAAGCCATCGGCGGTGATCTTGCACCAATCCTCCGACGTGGTTCGACCTACTTCGCTGTATTGGCAAGGAAGGAGATTTTGACCGGCGGCATTGGAATACAATATTGTGCCGTCTCCAGCGATCCGAATAATCGGCCCCGGGTTTTCTGACGGAAACCGCGCCAAGCTGCTAATCTCTTCTTCCGCCCGCTTGCGCTCCGATACCTCCTGCGTCAGCTTTCGGTTGCCCTCTTCGAGCCTGGCAGTGGCTTGTTGAAGACCCTCGGCCATTTTGTTGAAGGACAAGCCCAGTTCCCCCAACTCGTCTCCGGAGCTTACGTCTACTCGAGTTTCCAAGTCGCCTTGCCCAATGTTCGCCGCCGCCGCTCCGAGTTTCGCGACGGGGATCGAGATGTTCCGGGAGAGAAAGAAGGCAACTATCGCCAGTATGAAAAACGACGTTATCGTTCCGGCAAAGGTCGTGAATTTTGCCGTGAAGCTGGTGGATGCGGTGTCGACCTTCTGTTGTTCGTGTAGGCGGCTTTCCTCATCCTGCATTATCGCCACCTGGGACCGCAGTTCGTCCATGACTTGTTTCCCGGAATCAGACCTGGCAATCACTCTCCGGGCGCTCTCAAACCCAGCGTTCCGCCGTAGGATGATCGTCTCGCTAAGCTGCTTCAGTCTGAGCTGAATCAGCGGTTCGATAATGTCCAGTTTTCTTTGTTGAAACGGATTATCTAAGGTCAACGCCCGCACATTTTTCAGTTCAAGTTCTAACTCAGCAATACCAACATTGAATGGCTCAAGATATTGATCCTCACCGGTGATGACGAAGCCGCGTTGCCCGGTCTCGGCGTCCTTCAACCGGGACTCTATGAGGTCAAGCCCCCGGATCACCTGATGACTGTGGTCTACCTTGTTAGAGGCATCGACTAGATCGACCGTGCTATTGAATGACATGGCGCCCATGATGACCATCATCGGCAACGCCGCGCTGAATCCCGCCATCAACTTCATTCGAATGCTGAACTTCATGCTGTCACGGAAAGTAAGACTGAGCGGTTGGATCCTACCAAGGTATATTTGTTCGATCTCTTCGTCTTGCGGCCTCTTGCTCAACCCGTTTGGGATATCTCGGTTGATGTCGTTGATCGTGCGTCTTAGCGTCGACGGCACATTGCAGCTTAGCAAGGGAGTTGGATCTCAAATAGGGTGGGCTCACCCCACTGGTGACTGGGCCATCCTAGACCCATCGCACAAAATCCCCACCAACGATGCATAAGCTTGGCTTTGGGACTCACGGGCTACTCGATTCGTGCGGATGAGGATTCAAGCATCTAAGGGTTGAATCGGGATTTCTCAGATCAAATAGGCTCACCCAACCAACCCGGCCCCCAGGAGGGATGCCGTGAGCGGCAAACCGGTATCCCAAAGGGTTATCCGGGCTGGTTTGGCGGGTGTTTGTCGCGCGCTATCTAGTGACGGAAGGGCGCGCCATTCACCCCGTTTGGCGCCGATAGAGGTTGGGAATGGCCTTTGGGTTCCTCCGCTAAATTGGGTTGGCGGGCGGCTGGAGGGGCTTTGGCCCAGGTATCGCCCCAGGGAACGTCGGGGAGACTTCGAGACCGGCGTACCTCGTTTATGGTCAATACTCCCCGGTCCAATAGTTGGGCTTCCCGGGACACGCGGCTGTTCTCATCTTCACGCAGGGCCTCAATAGTGCTGACGTCGAACTTGACCTCCAGATCGGGATAGCCTAACCGGGGCAACAGCATCCGGTTGAGTTGCTCTTCCAAGAATCCGAGCTCGGGCAGCATGGTGTTTCGCCAAAAGATGCGCTCGGCAGCGTTGATGTTGGAGAAAGTTGCCCGCTCAAGGTCGGACAGTAAAGGCTTGGGCACGCCGTAGACCCGGCTGACCTCCTCAAGGCTCCATCTAAGTCCTTGTATGAAGTCCATGTCACGATGGCTGAACCCCAGGGTTTTGACGTCACGAACGAAGCTGGCGATGGCCGGCCTGTTGGCGTTGCCGGGGCCCCGGTGCCGGGCTTCCCAGCGGTTGTAGAACTCTTCGATCTCCGTATCGGTCATGCTGTCGTTGGTGAGCAGCACAAAGTCCGGCCGGGCCGAATTCCGGAGGAAGTTGCGGTTGAATTTTAGGGCTTCCAGTCCCATGTCGACCGACATCCGGGCTGGGGCTAGGGGAGACAGCCCGGCGTACTCTTCCAGAGGGTTAAAGTAACGGAGCCACAGCATCTCGTTGGTGGTGTAGGCCACCGGTCCGTTCCGGCCCGTGTACACAAACCCTTTTATGTATTGTTCCTTATCCGGAACTATGTTTACCCGGTCGGGCCGTAGCGGCCATATCTGCCACCGGCCATGTTCGTCCCGTTCCAGCGCCCAGAAAGCTGAGCCCCACAGGTTAAGGTAGATCTCCGTAGCCCGCCATAGGTCGCCCCTAGTGAACCAAGGATTCACCTGGTCCAGAACCTGTTGTAAAGGGTGGGACGATCCCACCGGCAAGCTCAGACCTTGCGGCGTCTTCCGATGGACGACGAGAGGCGGGCGAGTCAACGCCTCAGCCCGCAGTTTTACCGCGGCGTAAACGGAAACCGACTTGGCATAGTAATCGCCGTATTCGGTCCTAGCCCAGCCGCCGTTCCGTCCAACCACTCCGTCCATCCAGTCCAGATCGGCGGCCGCTGCCCGGTTGGCCCGCTGCCGGATGGAATGGCTTTGCAACAACATGGAGATACTCTGACCGCCTAAC
>JAKUQE010000059.1 GCA_022450395.1 Dehalococcoidia bacterium
GATCGATATGGGAGTCAAATTCCTGCTGCTGGGGGCGGCATACTGCTACTTGGTGGTCTATTCTTGATCTCTAGCTTAGCGAGTGACGCGGGATTGTGGTTAATCGTCCTTACAATATTAATCGCCGGCTCAGGGTTATCTATATTTTTGCCTGCTAATAACAGCTCCATCATGGGCAATGTACCATTTAAAAACCTGGGTAGCGCTTCTAGTTTCTTAGCTGGGAGCAGGGCCGTTGGCACATCGATTGGCATAGCCTTGGCAGCGGCGGCTTATACCATCTTTACAAACCGAGAACGAGTAGAAGGAACTTCATATATTGAAAACGGCAGCGTTGATTCATTTGAAAAAGCTCTTTTGTTAGTAATTTTTGCTTCTTTAATTGGAATACCCGTTATATTGGCCCGCGGGAAAGAACAAGGGCAGAAATAATCGAAATCAAAAAGTCCACCAAAGCTCGTCTCTCACGAAAAATGCGCTCCTAATAGGGTCTACGAAAGACGAGGCACTCGCGGTAATGGGCACTCCGGACAGTTTTTCGGACTTACACTTGGAATTACGGTTGCTCTGGCGTGTATTTTGAGGACGGTCGAGTCATAAATTGGGAGAACAGGGTCGGTTACGCCAAAATTTGGAGCAGGCGTTAAAGGCTCGTGGACTGACGCCGAATGTCGTACTGACCCTGGACGACACCGAGTCCATGAAGCGCTACGTTGAGATTGGGATGGGATTAGCGCTGGGGAGCGACTATACACTACACGCCACAGACCGCCGCCGGTTCGGAGTCCTACCCTTAGATCACCTATTCTTGAGTTCCGCCATAGGCGTGGTTACCCTGAAGGGCAAGTTCGCTGGGCAAGCGGTCCAGAACTTCGTCGAGATAATGCCGGAACAGATCCTCGGCGCCCACAATCACGCGCCGTTGGACGTAGAAAATCGAGCTGGGATCGGTTTAGCTGAAGTAGGGTCCAAGGACAGCTAGTCGGCCCTTTCGAACAGGAATATGCTCGCTAGAGGCCACCCGGTGGATCGCCCGCTCCAGACACGATTCTAGAAAGCAGATCGGATGTACTCCTTAATCGTAAAGGTGGCAAGCCACCAAGTGGCCGTTGCCCTTGTCGAGTTGCAGCGGAATCTCCACTGAGCATCGGTCCATGGCGACGGGGCACCTCGGATGGAACCGGCAACCCTTCGGAGGATCGATCGGCGAGGGCACTTCCCCAGGCAAGACAATCTCGTCCCTTTCGTCGTCGGGATGGGCGGGAAGCGCTGCCGAAAAGAGGGCTTTGGTGTAAGGATGGAGCGGGTTGTCGTACAGATCGTCTGTGGGGCTGTACTCCACGATCTGACCTAGGTACATCACAGCCGTCTGATGAGCCATGTAACGCACAGTGGCAAGGTTGTGCGCCACCAGCAGGTAAGCTATCCCGGTTTGCGTTTGAAGGTCTACCAACAAATTCATCACTTGGGCGCGGATAGAGACATCCAAGGCGGATACCGGCTCGTCAAGTATGATCAGCTTCGGATACGACGCCAATGCGCTGGCCACTGCAACCCGCTGCCTCTGCCCTCCGCTGAACTCGTGTGGGTAGAGATCCGCCTGACCTTGATGCAGGCCTACTTGATTCAAGACCTCTTCAACCCGATCGTCTCTTTCCTGGTTTGTCACTTTCCGGTTAACTACCAGCGCCTCGGATACTATGTCCTTGACCTTCATCCGGGGACTAAGGGATGACCAGGGGTCCTGGAACACGGCCTGCACCTGAGTCCTGAACTCCCGAAGTTCCTGTCCGCGAAATGATTGAATATCTTGTCCGTTGAGGTAAATAGCCCCCTCGGTTGGAGTCTCAAGTCTAAGGATCATTTTGGTAGTCGTCGTCTTTCCGCAACCTGACTCCCCCACCAGTCCCAATGTCTCACCTTCGTTGATGGTGAAATCGATGCCGTCTACAGCTTGGACATGGCCCACCGTTTTCTGGAGTATCAATCCCTTGGTTACCGGAAAATACTTCTTCAGGCTTTCAACACGGAGAAGTTCCTTATTCATGTAGTAGCCTCCTGTTCCGTCTGAACCCAGGATGGATCAAGCATCCAGCATGCAGCCGAGTGGTCATCCCCAGCCTGAAAGTTTCCGGGATACTCCTGATGGCAGCGAGTCTGCGCGTGGATGCACCGATCGGCGAAATGGCAACCCTCTGGCAGATCGAAAAGCGCAGGCGGCTGCCCGTCGATGGCGAAAAGCCGGTCAGTCTTGTCCATCTGAGGCACGGACGCGATCAGGGCTTGGGTGTACGGGTGGGTCGGATTGTTGAACAGGCTGCGGACGTCGGCGCTTTCTACGATTCGCCCGGCATACATCACTGCAACCCGGTCGCACATTCGCGCCACGATACCGAAGTCATGGGTAATGAATATAATCGCCATCCCGGTCTCTGCCTGAATATCTTTGAGAAGTCTCAGGTATTGAAGTTGGATCGTCACGTCTAAAGCGGTCGTTGGTTCGTCGGCGATGATTACTTTGGGAACACTTGCTATTGCGATGGCGCCCAGCACCCGTTGTTTCATCCCACCGCTCATCTGGTGGGGATAATCGTTTAAACGGCTCTCTGGTGCGGCGACCCTTACGTTGCGCAGGGCTTCCACCGCCCGCTTGACCATTGAGCTTCGGTTTTCATGGTGGCTGATGCTCAGCGCCTCAATTACCTGGTTTCCGATGGAGAACACTGGGTTCAGAGAGGTCTGCGGGTCCTGGAGAATCATGGAGATCTTGCGCCCTCGGATTTGCCGCATCTCCTGGCTGCTCAATTGCACCAAATCTTGGCCGTCCAGGATAATCTGCCCCGATACTATCCGGGCCGCAGGCTTGGGTATAAGTCCCAGGAGGGACAAGGCAGTCATTGTCTTGCCGCAACCGGATTCTCCCACAATTCCCAAAGTTTCACCCTGACGCAAAGAGAAGGAGATACCGTCTACAGCTTTAGTCACACCTCGGCGATTGAAGAAGTACGTTTGAAGGTCTTTAACTTCCAGGATTGTGTCGTTGGTCGACATCAAATCACTCAGCCTATCTATTGTGTTCGAAATTTATGATTAGGTTTCCGCGAATTTGAACGTTCCTGTTTTAGTTCCCGACTATGAGATTCCAGTCCTGTAAGCCAGCGCAATTTCTGGGCGCTACCTGTATTTTCTCACGCCTAATTAGGTTCGGCAAAATATAACATATTCGGATACGTGATGCAAAGCTCGTTGGCGACTTCTGTCAAGATGTAACCGATTCACAAGTTTGAGTAGGAAATTCCAGCCGTACCGAGTTAACACAGGCAATTACTTTGCGAACTCCCTAATCTAGTGGCCAGGATCGGACCATTCGGTTTGAAGATTTTATCTTTGTCGTACTCAAAGGCGCCCTTGCCGGAATTCCCAGACATCATTCGATTACGTGTAGACGGCCATCACTTGTCCTCACGTAAAAACGGCCTTGGGCAAATACCGGAGATACCTCAATAGGAGCGCTCAGCGAAAGCCGCCACAGCAACCTTCCATTGGATCGGTCCAAAGCATAAAAAAACCCATCTTTAGCTCCGAAATACAAACGGCCTCCAAGGATGACCGGCGAACTTACGATGCCGTCTTCTGCACGGAACCGCCAAAGCTCTTCCCTGCTCGATACCGCCCTGGCGTAAACGTACCCGGCTGTGTCGCCGTAGTAGAGTGCTTCTGGCGCTACTGCGGGAGATGCGACGATACCCCTCGACGCTCTTTTCTCTGGGGCGAAGCGCCATCGCTCTCCCCGTTGGCTGGGAGGTCGCGGCACTCCAGGGAATTGCCATATGTAGAACTGGGACCACACTTTTTTGAATTCGAATTCTCCCCATACCGTACGAGCCTCGGCATCGACAGCAAAAAGTCTGCCGCCCGAAGGGAAATATGCCAATCCATTCTCAACCGTAGGAGCATCGCTCGCTGATGCAGCAGTGCGGAATCGGAACCTGGTTTGGCCAGTGCGAGCATTCAGGATGTTGAGATTCCCATCTGAGTCCGTTGCATACAGATAGCCCCCGCTGATGGCCGGTGAAGAACGAAGATTCCCATTCAATCTGTGTTTCCATATCAGGTTTCCTGTTGCTGCGTCCACCGAGTAGACAAACCGATCAGATGATCCAAAAAAAACCATACCCCCGGCCACTATTGGCGAGGAGGTGATGGGAAATTCGGCAAAGAATTCCCACCGGGTATCTCCGGTTCTTCGGTCCAGCGCCAACAATCTGTGATCGGAAAGTCCCATATAGAGGTAGCTGTCTGATACTGCAAATGAGTGGTTCATCCGGCCTGGTGTCGGTATTTCCCAGATGGTCTCCCCAGTTTGCGCCTCAAGTGCTAGTGCTTTGAAATCCCCACCCGCGTAAATAATTCCGTCTACTACGATTGGTGCACCATATGTGTGGTTGCCCAGGTTTTTCGACCACAAGATCTGTCCCTTTGGTTGGCGTGAAAAATCTTCGATATTCCTAGTACCGCCTAAATTCCATGCTACTGAAGACCATTGTCCAGGCAACGACGCAGATGTGAGGTCAGACGTAGGTTTCTTGAAGAGAAGTACCACCGGGTCTGGTATGAAAGGGACACTCAGCCAGAAGACAAAACCTAAGACGAAGACGAGAACCACTAAAATCGTTAGGCGCCATCGTCTCAGTCTCACCGTGCTGAGCAGAGCGTGACTAGGTTCAACTCCGGTAATTGCCCACTCGGGCAACTCCGAGATCAACTTGCCACAGATTTGGCAGTTCCGGCCGAGTGTTTGGACTTCAGCCCCACACCAAGGGCAAGTCACGGGTGCCGAGGTGGGCGTGGCGCGTTCATCAACCACATTACTGATGAAGCTGGAGTCGCTTATCTACGTAGTCTATTTGAGTCTCCACCTAGTCTTTGGTTAGCCTGCAATGCTTAGCTAGATCTGTCTTTGTTTGGGGTCCAGTCGGTCACGTACCCAGTCTCCTAGTAGGTTTATGGACAACACGGTTAGGACTATAGCCACGGTGGGAACCAAAGAGACCCACCAGGCGTTACTCAGTAGCTCCCGGCCATCGGCCACCATTAGACCCCAGGCCGGATTGGGCCGAGGAACCCCGGCTCCCAGGAAGCTAAGACTAGCCTCTAGAATGATGACAAAACCGATCTGGAGGGTGGCAAGCACAATGATGGTATTCGCTAGGTTGGGCATTATGTGCTTGTACATGATTCGCAGATCGGAAGCCCCTGAGACCTGAGCCCTTGCGATAAAATCTTGGGATTTTAGTAGCAATGTCTCACCTCGGATTAGCCGAGCGTAGCGAGACCATAAGAACAGACATATCACAATTAACACGTTATCGATACTGGGACCACGAACGGCAGCCAACACTAAGGCGATCAGAACCAAGGAGATGGAAAGTGAGATATCCACCAGCCGCATAATGATGGTATCCCATATCCCTCCATAATACCCGGCTATTATCCCGAGGGAAGAGCCTAGGATTCCTGATACGACGATGCCCAACAAGGAGACCACTAGGGCCAAGCGAGCCCCATATATCAAGCGGCTGAAAATGTCCATGCCATTCTTATCAGTTCCGAGTAGGTACTTTGTGCTACCTTCCTTTCTAAATAATATCTCTAGCTGATCCCCTACCTGGACGATTTGGCCGCCACCGGTAATGGTACCGTCCCCTATCTTGATTCGGCGCTCAGCATCCTTGAGTAAGATCTCGTTCAAGCGATTTTCGCGGTTGACCTTTTCAACGACCGTCTTGTACCCTATCGTTTCGCCTACCCAAAACGGTGGCAGCAATCGGTCGTTAAGATTGCCTTCAACCGGGCTGTGAGGCGCAATCAGGGGAGCAAAAACAGCTGGAATTACGAGGACAACAAGCAGCATTACCAATGGGAGGAGAGGCAAACGCCGAGCCTCTCTGACTCTCCGCCAAAGGCTAATAAGCATTAGCCTTGGGGTCCGTGCATTATCTGTTCCGATTGAGTTCAACGACATGCCGGTACACCCTTGTTGGCTGACGCGATTCCCCTAGGAATAACGAATCCTTGGGTCGAGGTAAGCATACAAGATATCCACTAAGAGGTTGGCTGCGATATAGATCGATGACCCCAGGATCACGACCGCCTGTAGAGTTGGAAAGTCTCGGGCGAAGACTGAGTTCACTGCCAGCTGCCCGACTCCAGGCCAGGAAAAGACTGTCTCGACCACCACGGTCCCGGTGAAGAAAGACCCTATTATAATGGCGAAGTATGTAAGTGGAGCGATGAAGGCGTTGCGGAGGCAGTGTTTCCAGACCACCTTCCATTCTGGTATTCCTTTGATGCGGGCCATTTTTATGAACTCCGTATCTAAAACGTCCAGCATGGCGGAGCGGGTTAAGCGTAATAACGCTGCCACCTGGAATAGCGCCAAGGTGAAGGCAGGCATTATGAGGTGGTCTATTCCGCCTCTACCTGAGGTAGGCAGCCATCCCAGCCAGACAGCGAAGAACCACATAAGGCCTATGCCCAGGCAGAAGTTTGGTATGGCCTGGCCCAGGAAAGCGATAGCCTTTCCCTGGTAGTCCACCCAGCCGTCTTTTCTCACGGCTGTGATCACTCCCAATGGCAATCCGATCACGAGAGTGAGGACCAGCGCCGCACCCGCGAGCTGTAGAGTGGCTGGGAACCTCAATAGGACCATTCCCATGGCGGTCTGGCCACCGAAGGCGTAGGACTCGCCGAAGTCGCCACGTACAGCATTCTTCAGGAAAACACCATACTGGATGTGTAGGGGCTGATCTAGGCCCCACTTTACTCGTAGTGCTTCAATGTCCTCAGGTTCCACGTCCCCCATGGGCATTATGGTTGTCAGCGGATCACCCGAGAGGTGGGACAACGAGAAGACGATTATACTGACCGCTAGTATGGCTACGAACGCCTGAATGAATCGAATAAGAATGAACCGTTGCATCGCTAGCTCTCTACAAATCGGGGCATTGCGCTGGGTGTGAAGCCCTCTGGGGGTTTGGGCTTCCTCGATGGGCTACCAGAGGAGGCGGACCTAGAGGATCCTCCTTCACTGGGTAAAAGATACGTCAAGCTGATATTTCGTTCCACATAGGGTCATCGGGTCAGGCTAATGCCTGACCCGATTTGACGTTAGCGCGATTCCCTTAACGTGCCGCTTTGATGTTCTCCATGTTGAAGAACACTCCAGTCACCCCACCGAAACTGTAGTCTTCCACAACGTCAGGATTACCTACTATGGTTGCTTTGATATTCACAACAGGGATCGTTTGGTATTCGTCATAGATGTAGTCGCCGAGTTCCTGGCTTATCTTATGTCGAATATCCATGTCTGTTTCACTGAGCATCTGCTCGTATACGCGGTCCGCTATTGGACTCTCCATATACAAGACACCCCGTGTGGGCCGGCCTTTCTCCGCATCGATGGGGCCGGTGTAATAATAGATGCGCATGTTGGCCGCGAGAGGCCTTATTGTCTGCCTTACCGGCAGCAGGTAATGGGCGTCGTGACGGTCGCGGAATTCTTCCAAGGCCTTGCCGAACTCAGTCTCTTTTATGTAGGCATCAATTCCGACTGCCTGGAGGCTCTGCATAACGGTCTGGGCGACCTCAATCACCTCCGGTAAACCTGGCAGACTAGACTGGCGGACCTCTATCTTAAATCGGTTGTTGCCGTTGGAATCTCCTGGGTATCCGGCCTGGTCTAGGAGTTTCTTGGCTAGTTCTGGATCGTAGCCATATTTCGCCTCAAACTCTTCCTCCCACCTATCATTCCAACCTTCTAGGGTCTGATGGAAGGTGGTGTTATACATGGGCACGCCCCGGCCCTTGAAGAGGTTGTTGACTATTGGTGCTCGGTCGATGGCGCGGTTCATGGCCTCTCTGACCAAACGGCCGGTCTCGCCTGTTTGAGTCCAGGGCTCAGCGTCCGGATTGTAGTTCACTTTAGAGACTTGGTATTGGCCAAGGGGAAGTATGGTGAGACCAACGGCTGGTAAGGGGCTTTCAAACACCACCATCCCTTTTTCCGTGGCCGAGTCGTGGATGGCTTTGGAGAGGTCTGCTAGGTCTGCCTCCCCAGCCAGTAGCATCGCTAGACGGGTCGCCTCTTCGGGTACCGTGCTTATCTTCAAGGTCTTGAAATCGGGGTTCACCCGCCAGTGGTCGTAAGGAACCCTCTCCATCTCGGCGTATTCGTTCAGCACGCGGCTCGTAAATTGGTAAGCGCCGGTACCCGAAGGCCCGGTCTCGTACATCGACTCCCCTTCAGCCGCGAACTGGGCCGAACTGAAGCTCTGCGCGCAAGGTACCATGAGCACGTTCATCCACCAGGACAGCAGGTCTACCTGGGGTCGTGCTAGGTGCATCGTGAAATTGTAGTCATCGGTCACCTTCAGGTCCCCATTGGCCTTCATCTGAGTGGCCGAGTCAGCGCCCATGAACGCTTTGTAGCTCGCAGCGCAACCAGTAAGGCTACCCTCTTGAGTAGATGAGTCCACGTTGTAGATGAAATCGTCGACTGTGAACTCTCCCCACTGATCGTCGTGGAACCTCACCCCTTCGCGTATCTGGAACGAGTAATCTTGCCCATCGGCGCTTATTTCCCAACTAGTGAATAATTGGGGATAAATCTTTGAAACGCCGGTTTCAGGTTTGATGGTAGCCGGGTTCTCGATTATCGGCCGAAAAACCAAGTGTCCGCTTTGCGATGCCTTCCATGGCAAGTATGTGTCCTGGGGCATCGGCGTTATAACTACGTGCAAGCTTTTATCGGTTCTGTTGTCCTGTACGACAGGGGCTTTGTCTGCCGCCTTAGGTTTCGCCGTCGGTGCTGCACTGCTGGTTTTAGCAGCGGGCTTAGCCGCAGGTTCGGCTTTGGTTGGGGTTGTGGAATCAGAGCCACATGCCACAAGAAACATCAAGAGTATCGAAATAAGTACCGCAGGGTTCCTCAGAACGGAAAGCTTCATGACTTCTCCTCCAGATATTGGAACTACGTATTAACTTCCTGATCGCCGATGACCTTTCTTATGAAAATACCGAATTGCTAATGACGATATATCTCTGAATTAATGTGGTTTATTCTGTTTCGATGTTAGAGCATCCAGGATCATAAATTTCCGCACATATGATTTCGTAAGTAACGATGAATTCACTTACCGCACCACAAGTGGCAACAGATATAAACTATTACAATCATCAATGTCAAGTTACCTTAACCGATTTCCATCCTCAACTACCTAATTGGCAGACCAGCTACAAAATAGGTATTCTGATTCCCGGCGATATTGAACACCGGATGAAGAGATTGTTGGATTACCTCCGCGGCGCGGTGGCCGAAATGGCTAGCAAGTAACGAGGACGAGGAGAATCGGAGACTGGAAGCTATGGGCCGGCTTCATAAACGCCGAAGGTGAAGGAGAACAACTCAAAATCGGAGGAATTGGAACTCAGGCGTAACTTATGACCCCGGGTATAGGCAGGATGTGCCACTAAGTTGTACATCTTGGGTTCAACGACCATCACGTAGCTCTGTCCATTTTCGTCGATGATGATGTCGCCACCCCGGTTTTCCGCCGTGAGATTCTTTCCGTTATTGCTGACTCGCACCTTGTAAGGCGCTCCTGGGGATCCCAATACAGCATTGAGCGTCCGAGCCGAGTAAATCAGAGAGATATGATCTTCGTAACCAGTCGTCGGTTGACCGTGTCTGACAAGGTCTTCGCCAACGAACCAGAAACCGTTGAAGTATATCGAGTGAGCCAACATTTCATCGGGCTCCTCAAAAAATACCACGGCTTCTTGGTCTAGGTAGTATTCGGGCTGCCGGACATAGCCGGGTCCACCAGATTGAGTGTCTAGGAAATCCCGGCCATATCCTGCATACAATTCCCTGGTTATTTCGGCGTTGCGAGATCGCAGAAACTCCGGGTCCAACGGCTGGTCCATTGGAAGCGGAAAGTTGTCGCCGTCCAGGTCAGCCCCCGCTTCCTTCAAGAGCTCCCGGATATTTTCTTCCGTTTCTGCGTACTGCCCTTCCCCCAAATGCCGATATCGTAAAACTCCTGCATGGTCGATGAGGTACTTCGCAGGCCATACACGGTTGGAAAAATTGTTCCAAGTGGTAAAGTCGTTATCCAAAGCCACCGGCCAGGTGATGCCGTTTTCCTCGACGGCATTGATCACGTTTACTGGGTCTTTTTCAAAGGCAAACTCTGGGGAGTGTACGCCGACAATGACCAGTCCGTCGTCGGAATATCTGGAGTGCCAGAGTTTGAGAAACGGAAACGTCCGAATGCAGTTAACGCAAGAGTAAGTCCAGAAATCGATCAGGACCACTTTGCCGATGGTTTCCTGAAGAGAGATCGGATCTGAGTTGATCCAAGCTGATATACCCTCGATCTTCGGAGCCCGGGTCCCTACGGTCAGAAGGAGGGATGCTTGCTCCGCTTGCGAGCGGGATTCAAGCGATGGCGACGAGACTGAAGATGAATCTTCGGCGCTTTCTATTCCGCCATTTTTTTCGACAGACGCGAAAGGTTGAATGATGGTCAGCGCAGCGCCGAGAAAGATCGCAGCCGTAATTATGGCTAGGAAGATGAATTTTCTTTTCGACAATCCAATCTCCACTTTGAGTCCAGCGCAATCATGATACGTCTCTCAGGCAATAATTCGATTCAAAGAGGATGCGGATATACGCAGTCCTGCAACAAAAGTGACCGATCAGATCTTCCCACGGTTACGCCTTGTCGGCTGGCTTTCCCACCAATCAGACGACCGGCTCAGAAGCCAGCGTTAGGTAAACCGGCGCAATTCTCTTTGCGAAACCAGAATGACCAAGGTGATGCCCAATAACAGCACGGCCAAAATACCCACCGCCACTTGGCTTCCGAAGTATTGGGCCGCGATGCCAGCTGGTAGAACACCCAAGGGCATCAAGGCGAAATTCAACATATAGACGCTCATCACCCGGCCCCTGTACTGGGCATCCGAGACCTCCATGATCAACGCTTGGTTTAACGTTCTGCGCCCGGCGTCACCGAGACCGAGTGCCAGCATCAAGACCAAAGCGATCATATAGAAGGGCAAAGCAGCCACTAGGAGTAATGCCACACCGGTCAAGAAGGTGGTGCCAATCAGTAACAGTCCTCGTTTCCACCTACCAATCTGCGCCATGAATAGGGACCCTGCCAGCGCTCCCAATCCCATTGCACTCACCAGCAACCCCATAGCCTCTGGTCCTTTGTCGTATACATCAACCACAAAAACGGGCATCAAGAAACGGAACGGCATTGCCAATAACGCGGTTACTAGCCCAATACCCAACAGAATGCGTACCATCGGATTATGCCTGATGTAGGTGATGCCGGCCCCGATGTCAGCCAAGATCTTGGCGTCGGAGTCTACGGTCACAGGCCTTGATTTTGGCAGCAACCCAGTGACCAGCACAGCCATCAATCCCAATCCAGCAAGGACAAAGTAAACTCCTTCCGGCCCGATCACCGCGTATAGCACTCCAGCGAAAGCCGGAGCCAGCAGCGTCATGATGCTCATCCCCGCTGAGTTCAGCGCTATCGCGTTAGTAAGATTCTCCGGTTGGACTAGGTCGGGAATCATGGCCTGACGAGCTGGCCCAATAAAGGAGAACACCAAGCCCATGACCATCGATGCCGCTAGAAGGTGATACCACGTGATCACGCCCGAGGCCACGGTCAGGGCAACGGCCAGCGCCGTCAGCAGGAAGCCTATTTGGGCGATCTGAATGATCTTCTTGCGATCGAACCGGTCGGCAAGGGCTCCGCCAAATAGGGCGAGAAGCAGCATGGGTAGAGCGAAGGCCGAGTTCACCAGGCCCAACAGCGCAGGAGAACCTGTGAGTCCGTAGACGAGGTAACCTTGGGCGATCATCTGCATCTGGATGGCGCCCATCAAGAACAGCATGCTCAACCAGAAGTAGCGGAAGTTCGGCTCCCGCAGGGAAACCCAAGCCCGCCCACTCAGTCTGGTCCTGCCGGGCGTTACCACCGTAGGAGGGGCGCTGGCTTCCGCGGACTCTAGGTGGGCATCTCGTGCTGTATCGGGATCAGGAGTAACGCTTTCGTGCGCTATTTGGTCCCCATTGACACAAGATAATTAAAGACGCGCATCCGTTTCCTCTCAAATCTTTCCAACGGAGGCTACTACGCTAAGTTGTAGAACTTAACGGCGTTATCGCAAATGATCTTTTGTTTGGTAGCTTGAGGCAACCCCCCTAACTGCTCTTCGATGATTTGCTGGGAATCGGGGAATAGGCAATCGGGGTGGGGATAGTCAGTGGCCCACATGATATTGTCCTCCCCTACCAATGGCACGATTTCAGCTATGCAGGCTTCTTGCTGATAGGTCGTCATGCCATTACGGCGGAAATAATCACTGGGCTTGAGAGAGAAATTGAGTTGTTGGAGCCTGTCCTCATACTCCACGTCAAACCGGTCTAGGATGTATGGCAACCAGGTAACACCCGACTCTCCGAGCACGAACCTGAATCCGGGGTATCTTTCACAGGCTCCCGACATGATTATTCCCGCCAGGACTTCAGCCCCATCGACCTGAAATAGCACTGATTTGATTCCTCGTATCTCCAGTTCATATTCGGCAGCCATCTGAGTGTCGTCGGCCAATCGAGCTCCGGTAAAGCCTGTAGAGTGGAATGAAATCGGGAAACTGCACTCTTCCGCAGCCTGCCACACCGGGTACCAAGCATGATGCCATATCGGAAATGCAAGTTTCTTAACTGGCAGGTCTCCGCCGTGCATACCCATCGCCGCGCAACGGCGTACCTCTTCGGCGGCAGCTTCTGGATCATGGTATGGAATCGCGGCAAGTGGGAATATGCGGTGCGGGTCAGCACGACGGGAAAAATCCATCGCCCAGTCGTTGTAAACCTGGAAGACCCACCCGGCCATTTCGCCGTCCTGAATCTTTAGATTAGCTCCCAATATGCCGTAGATCACCTCAGCGTCCACACCGTCTTGGTCGAGGTCCTCCAGCCTTAGTTCTGGAGTGGAGGGACGCGGTTCGGCTTCCCGGTGGTGACCCGAGTAGAACCCAAGGTCGTACATCTTATCCACACGGGCCAAGCGGCCCTTTTCGTACTTTCCGAACCCCGGGCCGATGCCATTCCACATTCCTACATCTTGGCCGTCGATAAACCAATGCAGGCCATCGTCCAACTCTTCAGCGCGGGGCACCAGAAGTTTCCATTTGGCGGGTGCCTGGTCCGACCAAAGATCAGGGGGGCAGAATGTCAGGTCGATATGGTTGTCGCAAGAAACTACTTGATAAGCCATCATCCTCTCCAAACCAAAATATCCGGATCAACCACAGATCATCGGACCTCGGAAATCAAGCCGATTCTAACCTTGTAGAGCAAAGGCTGCAACATCGGAGCATTGACACGGTTTTAGTCTCCATTTAGGCTACTGCCACTTCGTCTGCTCACTACTATCGACGGTAGGACGGCCGGCACGGTCCAACGCAAGAATGCTCTTGGGCGCCCATTAAGTCATCTGACAAGGTAGCGTAAATGGTTAATGACCGCGCAGAGTGGTGGCAGCAGATTCTCTCGGGTTTCGGCGTGGATTTTATCCTGGAATACTCGGGCAATGAGTGCGCCTAGGCTGATTTTATCCGGCATGATCTTGGTCTAATGCCGGGGGCTAAGATCTTAGATGTGCCCTGTGGGGCCGGGCGTCTTTCCATCGAGTTGGCATCACGCGGGTATCAAGTCACAGGAGTGGATATCAATTCGATTCTTTTAGCAGAATCTAAGCGCAAAGCGGAAGAAAGAGGTTTCCAAATCACGTTGGAACAACGAGATATGCGAGAACTTCCTTGGCATGGTGGATTCGACGGCGCAATTTGCTTCTGGAGCAGCCTGGGGTACTTCGATGAGCTGGGTAATCAAAAATCTTTGAAGCCATCTCACACTCATTAAAGCTGGGTGGGACCCTTTTGATAGACACCCCCGTCGCTGAGACACGGCTTCCGAGGTTGGAGACGTAGGGTCGATTTTGGTCAAAGCTGGGAGACGTGCTGATTCTTGAAGAGCGCCACTATGACCAATTGGAGCGCCGTCTTAAGTCGGAGTGGACTTTCGCGCGGCGGGGCAAGGTGGAAAAGAGGTCCCTGTCCATCCGTTTGTACACCTACCGCGAACTTTGTACCCTATTTGAGCAAGAGGGATTCGGCAGGCCTAAAGCATTTGGTTCCTTAACCCGCGAGCCGTTCGAAATCGGTTCGCCACGTCTTTATCTGTCCACAACGATAGTCGAAGATATGTGATCATGTCCGACTAGGCTTTAGAACTGTCGGTTCCTAACACTCCGCAAACGTTTGCCGCTCGGAATCGCGCTTTGGAGGACTGCTAAGCGCTATGCAGTTACTGTCATTGGCCTCCTGGTTGTTGAGACGGCGGCTGCGCCACTCTTGGCTGTTATTGGCGGTTACATCCTTTGGGATTCTCGCTTCCGTCACGATCATGTCTACCGGGGCTTTGTACTCCCGCGCCCTAGGAGAAGCAGGCCTGCGCCACACTTTGGCGTCGTTTCGTCCAGAAGTCCTGAATGCCCAGGTTACGGCCCAAAATCGCCCATTAGGACGGTCTGATTACCTGACTCTGCATAATCTCGTGCAAGAGTCGGCCGAGGAACGGCTGGGGGAATTGCTGAGGGGTACTGAGCGGATCGGGACCATTCTTTCCAATCTCCCCATGCTGCACACTCCAGCATCGTATATTCCGTCGGCCCGCCCGTTTTTCCTCACGGGCTTCACCGACCACACCAGCCTTGTCCAAGGGCGATGGCCCAAAATATGGGACTCCAAATCACAAGGGGAAGTCGAAACTGTTATTGGCGTTGGGACATCGAGGCAGTTGGGGTTTGGAGTGGGAGACCAAATTACCATAGTACCCTTTCCGGGCTCTCCAGAGCGCCTCCTCTTCGATGTCGTGGGCCTCGCGGAGCCCATCGATTCTCACGAAGAATACTGGATGGGCTCGCCTACTTACTTCGACATCACCACCGTCGGCACCGTAGGCGAGTCAGTGGTCGTTCCACTATTTGTAAACGAAGAAGATTTCTTCGGCGCATTGGCGACCCGCTACCCGATGTTAGGGGGCAACTTCGGATTCAACTTGTTCTTGGACCCTAGTTACCTAACTGCCGAGAATGCCAATTGGGTGAAGCGGCAAGTACTTGGCCTGGAGACCGACCTAAACAAAAGATACCCGAGGACTTTGGTGGCCAGCCGTCTGGGTCGCACCGTCGATGAGTTCAATCGTTCGCTTACTTTGGCCAGAATTCCACTCCTTTTATATCTATCATTAGTCGTGGTGGTGGTTCTCTATTTTCTGGTATTGATCGCCGGTTTCTTGGGGCGCAGCCAGGCTGAGGAAGCAAGTCTGCTCCGTAGCCGCGGTGCTAGCGCGCCCCAGGTGACCGGCGTATTGACCCTTGCGGAAGGAGTGGTGGCCTTGGTTGCTATGGCCGGGGGCCCGTTCTTGGCCTGGATCATCGTAAAGTCCTTGCTGTTGGATTCGATAGATCCGGCGAGCAATAGCGAAACACCGATTCCCCTGGGGTTGGCCGCTGACATGTTCTTGATGGGGGCTTTGGGCGGCGTCATAGCTCTACTGACGCTTGTTGCCGCCTCCGTGGGCCGGGCGAGGCTGGGCGCATTGGAATTTTTACTGTCGAGGGCCAGACCACCAACTGTCTCCTTCGTGCATCGGTATCACCTAGATATCCTGCTAGTACTCGTCGTCGTGGTGATCTGGTATCAGGTAGGAGTCCGCGAAGGTTTCGTCGCCGGAGAACAGGAATCTCAGGAGCTCAATGTCGATCCGACCCTGGTTTTAGGACCGATGATTGCCCTTTTCGCCGCCTCGATTTTGCTTCTTCGAGGGTTCCCTTGGTTAGTCCGTGTTCTTTCTTGGGTCGGAACCCGGGCCGGCCCTGCCTGGTTCCATTACGCTTTATTGAAGCTGAGCCGCGACCCGATTCCCCACGGCTCCTTGGTCATCATCCTGATGCTAGCAGCGGCGTTGGGCGTATTTGGGGCTACCTTCCAGTCCAGTTTGTCCCAGTCCCAAGGCGACCAAGCCCGTTACCGCGTGGGTGGAGAAATGGTGGTGAGAGGCTCGGGATTACCTCCAGACGCGCAAATGATACTGGAGAAGATACCTGGGGTTTCGGCGGTAACCCCGGTGCTTCGCGACTCGGTGACGACGGTCGACGGCCGGCTAGGCGACAGGGTGCAACTGCTGGCGGTTGACTCCCGGACCGTAGAGGAAAGTTCTTGGTTTAGGAAGGATTTTTTCGCGGGCGGCCTCCGTGAGGTCGGCAAGCTGCTCCGGCCCAGGAATATTCCAGTCAGCCTCGCCGGTACTGGCATCCCCCTACCTGAAGACACCGTTTCCCTGGGGGTTTGGGTGGACAGCGGCGAACTCTCTGGGCTTGATATCACGGCAGGCATGATCATGCGGGTTAGGATAATGGCGGGCGCCGGCCACTATCGCACTATTTCCATGGGCAATGTTCTGCAGCCATTTGATCCTGCCATCGCTGGTGCCGAGGAGGCCAATGGCCGATGGCGTTTGTTTACAGGGGAATTTCCTTCAACCGAAGCCCGCGGATCATTTCCCTTAGAATTAGTCTCGGTTTATTTCACCTCGGGAGCAATCCAGTTTCCCGAGGGCGCTTTACGGCTGGACGACATCACCGCTTTCGCACCATCTACAGGTCCGGACGGGTTGATCGTAGAGGGATTTGAAGGTGGGGCCGCGTGGGTCCCACTGGCTAACCAAGGTCAAACGGTAGATATGGTCCTGCGATCTACCGCAAGCGCCCGGAGCGGCGGCGCAAGCCTTCAATTCTCGTGGCAGGCACCGATCTCGAACGATCCGCGGGGTATCCATCTACCGCCAGGCCCATTCCCGGTCCCGGCGATCGGCGGACCCAACTTCCAGGTTGGACAGCTGGTGCGAGTAAAACTGGGCGGCCTCGCCGTCCCTGTGCAAGTTGTAGGCTTGTTGGACCATTTCCCGACGTTGTACCCCGGTCGGGACCCCTTTCTTTTGGTGGACTTGGCAAACTACCGGGAGTACGTTCTCCGTCTGCCTGCCGGCGCCTTGGAAGAGCCCGGTGAGGTGTGGCTTTCGCTGCTTCCGAACGCAGACCGGCAAGGGATCATCGTCCAAATACGGGACCTGATCCCAGGATTAATCACAATCAGAGACCGGGAGGATGTGGCGTCGTTTTCCGCGAAGAACCCTCTAACGGGCGGGGGTTGGGACGGTCTCACGGCTCTTAGCATGGGGGCCATTGGTATAACAGTGTTGCTGGCCTTCAGCGTACATGCGTTGGTATCAGTCAGCATGGGCCGTATTGACCTGGCGGTGATCCAGGTATTGGGGTTTTCACGCCTGGATCTATTCCTTTCGCTGGCCACAGAGCGCTTAATCATAGCAGTATTGGCCATCGCCGCTGGATCTGCCATGGGTTACTGGCCCGGTCTCGAGATATTGGAACTGATGGACCTGACGCCACGGGGAGGCGCTCCAGTGCCTCCGCTGGTTCCGTCCGTCAACCGTTGGTTGATGGCTGGGGCATTGTCCGGATTGCTAGCGGCTTCAGTACTCTCCGTTGGCTTCGCTACCTTAGCGGCCTTAAGGCTCAAGCCTTCTGAGGTCCTGCGGGGTGGGGCTTGAAGACAGCCATAACCGCACAAAGTTTCCAATCTCAAAGAGCGGCTGGAACCGATCGGCAGCATGGTATGCTATGCCGCGATGTTACCAATTCCAATTGCAGTCCAGACAGATTTTCGACTGAAACTCCACCCAGCAGGGAGCCAGCATACCCAATTTAGTCTAACCTCCTTTGCCATATCGGATACAGCACGGAACCGCCCAGATGCGATACCACAATTGAATCTGGGATCCTGTGAATCTGGAATCCTCTTGAAGTTTAGTGGTGCAATCACAGACCTCTAGGCTCAGTCGGCGGTTCCAGATGTTCAGCGCCCTTCGTCATAGCAACTTCCGCTTGTTTTGGCTAAACGGCGCCACCCAGGCCATGGCCCAAGGTATGCAGTTTCTTATCCTGGGCTGGCTAGTTTTGGACATTACCGGGTCTTCTTACCAATTAGGATTGGTAATCTTCGCCTTCGGTCTCCCGAATATCCCGTTCGCGTTATTGGGCGGCGTAATCGCCGACCGTGGGAACCGGCTCAAGCTGTTGATACTCACTCGTATTTGCGTGTCAACCCTTATATTTGCTCTTGCCATCCTAAGGATCAGTGACCTGTTGGATATCTGGCATGTTTACGCCGTCGTGTTTCTCCTGGGAACGATTCAAGGGCTGAACATGCCGGCGCGCCAGGCCATAGTAGCGGACCTGGTAGAGCGGGATGACATGATGAACGCCGTCGCGTTACATACCATGGTTAATCAAACCGGCCAGATCATAGGACCGGCAGCAGCAGGAGGAATCATCGAATTGGTGGGGATAGGCCCAACTCTATTGGTTAATGCGGGTCTTTATCTGTCGGGGATCGGATTCCTGCTTTTTATCACGGGATTACCACGTAGATCCGCAACCAAGGGGGTTAAGTTGCTGGCGGAATTAGGAGCCGGATTGCAATGCGTTCGATCAACTCCGATCCTGCTTACTGTCATTGGGATGACTCTGGCTTTTGCGTTTTTCGCGTTGTCCTTCCGTCAGGTGATGCCCGCTATTGCTCAAGAAGTGTTAGAGATCGGTCCAGGTGGGACCGGATTGCTATTGTTGGCGGTCGGTCTGGGATCATTATTCGGAAATCTGATACTGGCCGGGCTGGGGGACTTCCGACGCAAGGCGGGTTTGCTCATGGCGTCGGTGCTACTTCAATCCGTGTTCCTTACTTTATTCGCCTGGTCGCCTTGGCCCTGGGTATCTTGGGTAATATTATTGTTCGTGGGAGCGATGAGTTTCGGGTTTTTCGTGCCATTGGTGGTCACCTTGATTCAACTTAATGTGCCCCCTGAGTTGCGCGGCCGTGTATTGAGCATATTGGGACTCGCGCCGGCCGTCCATTATCTTGGTGCATTGCCCTTGGCCTTGGCGGCCAATGCTATATCCTGGCCCGTTGCCGTCACGGCTGGTGCAGCTCTGAGTATGCTTGTGGCGTTATGGCTTGGGGTATGGCGTCCGGTCTTACGTCGATTGGCGGAATAGGGCGTAAATATCGGGTTTGAAATTTACGGAATCGCTTGTGTCCAGACATCCCGCAGCCTACTAGGACAACCTAACGCCGCCAACACCATCCTACCGTTTTCGACCCTCCCTAATCTCTGCCATAAATAGAATTAGGCTGCGTTCGAAAACCGATCAATCCAATCGCCCACCGCTAAAACAACAATTCTCGAAGCCGAAATGTATGTCGGTGGCAATTGCTCAACCCATCTCGGGCACTATCAGTAATTACAACTCATTAGATGCTTCGGCCAAGAAAGGGCCGAAAAATAAAACTCACGGACACACCGACAACTAGAAAAAGGGTCTGTCCTTTTTTGGCTACATGCTAGAGAGGCAATGTCTCTTGCTTTAGTTCGCCCGCCAGGCTGTCTTGCAAGAGGTCCAGCATCGGGAAATCCCACTCGGTGACAAATGTGATGGCTGTACCATCGCGTCCCATGCGCGCCGTTCTGCCGATTCGGTGTACATACTCTTCCAGGTTTTGGGGCATGTCGTAGTTGACGACGTGGGAGACCTGAGGAATATCCAGGCCCCGGGCAGCCAAATTTGTAGCCACAAGCACCTTAAGTTCCCCGGCGTGAATGGACCGCATCGCTGCGTTTCGTTGTTAGTGCACCAATCCACCATGAATCCCTGC
>JAKUQE010000006.1 GCA_022450395.1 Dehalococcoidia bacterium
TTCCTTGGCCCCGGAATCACCTGGTACGGCAAGACCGGCAACATCCAAGAACGGTATGGCAACCGGCACCTCTGGGTTTGCCCCGACGGCATCGTCAAAGCAAGCGACGGCTACGTGGCCATCGGCGCCGACGACAATGCCTGCGTTTCCCTGTGGCAGTGCATCGGGAGCAAGGCGGACGGACTGGCGGACAAGTACCCAACCAACGTCGACCGGGTAAGTGAATCCGCCCAGGACGAGATCTACGGAGTCATAGAGGAGTGGGCCGCTGGGAAAACCGTGGCGGAGATCGAGTCGCTGGCCAAGCGGCACGGGTTCGGCGCGTGTCCCGTCAAAAACTCGGAAGACGCCTGTTCCCAGATCCACTACGAGGAAAGGGGAGAGATCCAGCAGATCAACGACCCCTGGTACGGCAGCCTAAAGACCCAGGGACCAGTACCTCTGTACTCGGGCACGCCGGGTTACATCGAAGTAGCGGGCAAGCCGATCGGGTGGGATACCGAGGACGTGCTCCGAAGGTTCTGCGGATTCACCTCCGAGCGAATCAAAGAGCTAGAAGAGCTTCACGTTATAGGCAAAGTGGCTGGAGCCGAGAACCTACGGGACTGGTGGTAGGCGACTGCTACGCCCATATCAACGGGGGACCCAAGATCCCTTCCCCCTCGATGGGGGAAGGTTAGGATGGGGGTGACGGCGGTGCGGCGGCGCCACTGCCCATGATTAAGAAGACCGCTTCTCCCCCTCAACGGGGGAGAGTTAGAGTGGGGGTGATGACGGTACGCCGCCACCACTACCCATGATTAGGAAGGCCGCTCCTTCCGCTCAATCTCTCGTTCCGCAGCTTTGTTGCGTAACACGCGGCCTTTGTCCGGTGTGTCGTCTTTAACAAGGCCGTGCATCAGCAAGCCTTCGTGGTCTGACGGTAAGTGTTCAGTTATGGGGACTCCGTCCTCATTAACGAACAGTAGTCAATGGCAATATTTGTAGATATGCATGTCGTCGCAGGGACAGATCCACGTCCGGTGTTTGACTTCCTCGTTCTTGTCCGGGTAGAAACGGCACGGACACAAGGGCTTGCCGAGTTCATCGGCGTGCCGGGCCAATCCCAGGATGACGTCCTCTGCGACCTCTTCTATCGGATGCGTGAAAGTGCCCGATTTCTCGGTAAACTTCTCGACCATGTTGCGAATCTTCGCCACAGCTTTTTCACTAGGATCTGGAAGAGGCATATCTAGACTCCTTACAGCCCATGGATACCGGCGACTCGCGGCTGGTGCGTTTCAAATGCCGATATAGGGCAGGAATGTAAACCAACCAGCGGAGAGTAAGAGACGGAGATTAAGATACCAGATTGGGGCCCAAGCCGCCGAGTTATTAACCGTCTATAACCCAAGTCCTCTGGCAGTGGTGCGTAACGCTTAGTATACACCACCGCAACGAGGGTCCATGCACGGTACCGGCTTGCATCATATCGCGACGCCGTCCGAAACAGCGGACGCACCGCTGGTCAGGTATTTGTGCCCGGCGAACTCAGTTACAGATCTCTCTGACAAAGTCCCAGCTACCGCCCTGGAAAGAACACGCAAGGGCCTCCGCCTGCTTCAAAGTCTTTTGCAATTCCTGGTCACTTATCCCTTGACCCAGTTGTTCTTGCAGACCGGCGATGGTCTCACCACCCAGAGCAGAACTGATCTTTTCGATGTCTTCCTGAGTTAAGTCCTGGGGCAAGTCTTGGCCATAGGCCGGTAGCAACGGAATAATCGTAGACGGCACGCCCTGCTCTGCCGGTTCATCGCTCTTGAACTTATCCAGAACTCCTAAGACGCCCTGTATCGCCAGGATCAAAGCGAAAGCCGAGACCGCCATTATTACGAGATTGGTTACCTTTTTGCCGCTCATTTCTCCACGAAAAAGCCCCGGTTTACCACCGGGGCATCATTATCAGGTTGGATCCCAGGTTAACCCGGCCTACTTTGCGATTGTACCAGCAACGATACCGGCGAGGATAGCCAGAATTCCAACAACCGACAGCAACTCGATCACGCCGATCTTTCCAAGGCTCCAGAATCCCGGCTGCGGAAGGGACTGCTGAGTTTCGTCCTCAATATACCCAACCCTCATAATCATCAACCCTCTGTAAGTCTATATTTCCGTCAGGGCAGGAATCTACCCTGATATCTTGCTCCGTCGCAGAATCCCTGACATCACCCTTTGGGGTGATAATGGTGGTGACAAAATGGCTAGCCCTTTACGCCGGACGATGCCGTTGAATATCGGACGGCTATCCCGACCGGAATGGCTCATTACCGTTCAGTGGCGGTTAATAACGTGGCGTTACCCTATGATAGTATGGAGCAGTGTAGGGATTGCGCAGAGACCGCAGCTCACACTCCGAAGAACCCACACCTTCTCGCGGAAACGGGGCGATGACTTTATTTTCCAAACAATTCGCCGGTGAAACCAGGCAGATAACCGATCTGGTTATAGAGGTCCAGCGGAAGTCGGACGGTCTTATCAAATTGCTAGAAGACGTTGGGCCTCAAAGTGAAGAAGCAGATCTGAAATCCGCTATGCTAAACAGATTGACGGGGATCGAAGACACGCTCCGCGAGTTGACATTGCTGTGCCGGGAAGCTTCAGCTTAGGGTCACATCCGGGATCGGATCGAGGCTGGAATCGGTACGCAACCTGCTTGAGTATTTGATGATAAAAGTTAAGGCAGTGGTTGAACAGATCCGGAGTTGGGTCACCTCATGGGAAGGCGCGCCACAAACCTTGAAAGGCCGAATATTGGCGATAGCTGTCATTTGGCCTCTGTTCCTGATTCCCATCGTGCTGTACGGCTGGGTCCTGCCAACAGCCCAAGCCCGAGAAATAACCGCCACCTTCTTGATGATTCTGGTCATCGTGGGCGACATCGCGGTATTGAGCCTGGTGACCATCATGCTCCTCTTCGCGAAAGGAAACTTGCGTACAACGGAACCGCAGTCTCAACCCTAGCCGTTCCCACGCCGCGCTCGTGGTGAGCTTGTCGAATCACCGTGACTGGCATTCAATCAGGTCGTATCATTTTACGAGCTAGAAAAAACGGGGCCTCTATAAGCCCCGTTTGTAAAAGTTCTATCGGTCCGTATTAGTGATCAGGCCCCATTGGCGATCCCCGCCTCTTCCAAAATAGCGGGAATCCCCTGCTTCTCCGCCTCAGTGAGTGAGCGCAGTGGCCTGGACACCGTGTCGCTGTCCAAGATTCCCATGTGCTTCAAGGCCGACTTCATCCCTGAGAATGCGGCAGCATTCGGCCCTCCCCCTTTAGCCAACTGGGAGATCTTGCTGGCGGCGATCAGCTTGGCGTTGCACTCCTTAACGGTCTCCATGTCTCCGGCCTCGCCCGCCTCCCAGCCGCGGGACGCCGCGTTTGCCGCAAGATTGGCGATCGCGGGGATGACGCCGTGCACTCCCAGCGCGGTCGATGTGGTGATACGGGAAACCGTCCCCAAGAACCGCAGCAAGTTTAGATCGCCTTGCTCACACAGTACGTTCAGCTCACCCAACAGCTCGCCGGCCCCCGAGCTGTCCTTGACCCCGACGACTGCTCCCTCGCTGGCCAGGGTGGCGATGGTGCTGGGGTTTACTACGGTCTTAACCGTTTGGGGAATGTTGTAGACCCACAGGGGCAATCCCGAACGGTCGCTGATGTACCGGTAGTGGTCTAGCAACTCATCTTGGGCGTTGTTGTAGTAGTAAGGGGGCGTCACCGCGATGCCGTCTAACTCCATCTCCTGAACGGCCAGGGCCAGTTCCAGGGAGAGTTGGGTGCTTGGTCCGGACACGTTGCCGATGATCGGAACGCGTCCGGCAACTTCGTCCACCACCGTTTCCACGCTGATAAGACGCTGCTGGATTGACAGGTTGGCGAACTCTCCGGTGGTACCGGAAACCCAGATGCCGTGGGCGCCGTTGTCGATCAGATAGTTGACCAACCTTCGCATGGAATTAGTGTCCACGGTTTCGTCGGAGTTCAGCGGTGTCAGAATCGGGACTATCACTCCCCGGATATCCTTGCTTGCCATGATGTCTCCCTGCATTTTGGTAATCTTGGTAGCCAGCTTTTTTGGCCGACACATTGTCGCACTAATCTTTACCGGATGCGAGTCGCGCGTCGCGAGCCGCCGTCCCCAAGCTCAATAACTCTTGTACCTCCCGACAGGCAGGAGTAGCATGGACCCACCTTTCGAAGCCCAACAAAGCGTCCTGTAGGAGGCCCGCGTGAAGATTACCAATATCGAATCTTTCATCGTTGACGCCGGATGGCGGCCCTGGATATTCGTGAAAGTCGAGACCGATGAAGGAATCACCGGCTATGGCGAGTGCAGCGACCAAAGGACCCCGCATGG
>JAKUQE010000060.1 GCA_022450395.1 Dehalococcoidia bacterium
CAAAGTGGGTGTTCCTATCTGCAGTCTAGAGGATATGGAAGTTCTGTTGCAGGGGGTCCCTCTGGACCGGGTCAGCGCTTCGATGCCCATCAACGCCACCGCCTCCCTCTTGCTGTGTCTGTCCATCGCGGCAGCCAAAAAGCAGGGAGTCGGCCAAGATAAGATCAGCGGTACCATCCAGAACGACATATTAATGGCATACATCGCCCGGGGGCCCTACGCCTATCCACCGCGCCCTTCGATGCGTTTGGTGGTGGACGTGTTCAAGTTTTGCTCGGAAAGCGTCCCTCGCTGGAACACCATCAGCGTCAGCGGATACCACATGCGAGAGGCCGGCGGCAGTGCAGGAGGTGGCTTTCACCTTCGCCAACGCGATTGCTTATGTGGAGGCGGCGATCGGGGCCGGGCTTCCGGTGGACGATTTCGCTCCTCGGGTCTCCTTCTTTTTCGTCGCCCAGAACAACCTCTTCGAGGAAGTAGCCAAGTTCCGGGCTGCCCGGCGCATGTGGGCAAAGATCATGAAGGAACGTTTTGGGGCTCAGGACCCTAGGTCGATGATGCTGCGATTCCATGCTCAGACCGCCGGGGTGACCCTCACCGCCCAGCAACCAGACATCAACCTGATCCGGTGCACCGTCCAGGCCTTGGCGGCAGTGCTGGGAGGCTCCCAGTCCCTGCACGTCAACTCTCGGGACGAAGCGCTGGCTCTGCCCACCGAGGAGTCGGCCCAGCTCTCCCTGCGTACCCAGCAGATATTGGCTTTCGAGAGTGGCGCCGCCGACGTGGTTGACCCGTTGGGCGGCTCATATTACGTGGAGAGTTTGACCAACCAATTGGAAGACGCCGCCTTCAAATATCTGGAGCGTATCGAAGAGATGGGTGGCGCGGTGGACGCCATTGAGCAGGGATTCCAGATGCGGGAGATCGGGGAGTCGGCGTATCAGCACCGCCGTGAAGTGGAGGCCGGGGAGCGGACCATAGTGGGGGTCAACCAGTACGTTACCGACGAGCCGCCGTTCGAAGGATTGTTGCAGTTGGACCCGGAAGCGGCTCAACAACAGATACAGCGGGTGCAGCGGCTGCGGAAAGAGCGCGACGATTCCCAGGTTCAGGCAGCCCTCAAACGTCTTAACGTTGTCGCCCAGGGCTCAGATAATACGGTTCCGGCCATCTTGGAATGCGTGGAAAGCTACTGTACCCTGGGCGAGATCAGCCAGGTGTTCCGGGATGTTTTTGGCGAACAAGAACAGATGGCGAGTTTTTGACGGCCGACTTTGGTGAGATTGGTGTTTTACCGCTGCTTGAACCGACTGACAGCCCATAGAAAAATTTGATTGACCTACGAGACCCTAGGAGGGCCGGATGCCAGACCTGATACTTTCTGAAGATGAACAGATGCTCCAAACCATGGTCCGGGACTTTGCCGACCGGGAGTTGATCCCCAGAGCTCGCGAGGCCGATGAGAGGCAAGAGTTCTCCTGGGAGAACTGGAAAGGAATGGCCGATCTTGGCCTGACCGGCGTGGGTATCGACACGAAGTATGGCGGCAGCGGACAGGCGGGTTATCGAAAAGTAGCCATCGTCGCCGAAGAGGTTGCCCGGGGCGACGCCGGGGCCAGTGTCAGCGTGCTGGCCCACCTGTCGCTGGGCACCAACACTATATACCGGTTCGGTAATGAAGAGCAGAAAGCCCGGCTGGTGCCCTCGTTGGCTTCCGGTAAGGGCATCGCCGCCTGGGCGCTGACCGAGCCCGGCAGCGGATCCGACGCGGCGGCGCTGCAGACCACGGCAACGGAGCGGGATGGGACCTACTTCTTGAACGGCAGCAAGATGTTTATCACCAATGCCTCGGTGGCTGAATCCATCGTGGTATTTGCCACGCAAGACCGGTCTCTTGGTTACAAAGGAATAAGCGCGTTTGTCGTCAACCGGGACTCTCCCGGCCTAACGATCAACCCTCTCCACGGCAAGATGGGGATGCGAAGCTCCACCACCGACGAGGTAGTTTTCCAGGACACACCGGTACCGTTGGAGAACCGGTTGGGCGAAGAAGGCCGGGGGTTCAACTATGCGATGGAGATACTAGACTCCAGCCGGATAATCATCGCTGCCCAGTGCGTGGGTATCGGCCAATCGGCCCTGGAAGCCGCCGTGCGTTATGCTCAGCAAAGGGAGACGTTTGGCAAGCCAATCGCCCAGCACCAGGCCATTCAATTCATGTTGGCGGATATGGCTACCGCGGTACATGGCGCGCGGGTGGTTACCATGAACGCGGCCACATTGAAGGATGAAGGGCTACCCTTTGTCAATGAAGCCTCCATGGCCAAGCTGATCGCTTCGGAGATGTGCGTGGACGTATCTTCCAAGGCGATGCAGGTTCATGGCGGTATAGGTTACTTTCAAGACGCTGGAGTGGAGCGCATCTTCCGGGATGCCCGGGTCACCACCATTTACGAAGGAACGTCTGAAGTACAAAGACTGATCATTGCCCGCCAGGTTCTCGCCCAGTACCAGTTGTGATGACATTTCTTCTCGGCGGGCATCCCTTAGGGCGGCGAGTTTGCCGATCAGCGAGTCATAGATCTGAGGAGGTGCTTTACCGGTGACCACTAAATCCGTTTGCAGTGTGAACCATATAGACCACGTGGGCGTGGCGGTTAAGGATATAGACGAAGCCCTGAAGTTCTTTCAAGAGGTGTTCGGCGCTCCGGCGGCGGAGATACAATCCTTGCCGGACCAGGGGGTCCGGGCCACTCTGATCGAAGTGGGCCAGACCCGGCTGGAATTATTAGAGCCTCTGTCGGATGATAGTCCAGTCGGCCGATTTATCGAACGGCGCGGAGAAGGTTTGCACCACCTGGCCCTCAACGTCTCCGGCTTAGCGGGAAATCTGAAAAAGCTGGAAGAACACGGAGTTGGATTGGTGGACCGGGAGCCCAGAGAAGGCTTGTCCGGTATGATAGCTTTCCTCCACCCACGATCGACGTTCGGCGTTCTCACCGAGTTGGTGGAGAACTGATTTTGAGGGACGCCAATCCGAGAGGCATACGGGTTAAACAGTTATGACGCAGTCTAGAAATCCGATTCGCGTACTTGTCGCCAAGCCCGGTCTGGATGGGCACGACCGGGGGGCCAAGGTGATTGCCCGGGCTCTCCGGGACTCTGGTATGGAAGTGATTTACACCGGCATCCGGCAGACGCCGCAAATGATTGTCCAAGCGGCGATTCAAGAGGATGTTGACGTGCTTGGGATGAGCATATTGTCGGGAGCGCATCTGGAGATCCTGCCGGGAATAATGGAACTCCTACGGGAAGAAGGGCTGAGCGATATCGTGGTGATCGTAGGTGGAATAATCCCGGAGTCGGACCGCCAGCCCTTGTTGGACCTGGGCATCAGCGGCGTCTTCGGCCCAGGGACCTCCACGAGCGCGATAGCGGAATTTATCGAGACCAAAATAGAAGAACGCGGCGTTAGATAGAGCAACTCCTGCCATTCAAAGGACAGGATCCGAGGCTTCAAAGTCGAGCGGCCTTTAAATCCTCCGCCTTGACATCTGTTCTGTTATGGCGAGTATAATGACGCCGATTCTCAAAAACAGGTTCTCTTACCTTTATGCAATACAATGTTGCAAAGTTGCTAGAGGGTCCGATTGGGATGTCTAGCAGCTACAATATTGAAGAAATCTATACAGAGGCATCACGATTCACGGACCAGGTTACCGGATCGGTACACATGGTCCGTACCCATCAAGGTGTCTTGGTCTACGCTGTATTAGACATTCAAACCACGCTTACGTGTGGGCGATGCCTCGGAGAATTTGTCTGGCCTTCGACCCTAGATATCGAAGAAGAATTTTTCCCGATGGTGGACCTTCACACCGGGTGCCAATCACCGCCGATAACCGATGATGAAGTCGACCAGAGAATTGATACCGATCATGTGTTAGACTTGACCGAGATATTGAGGCAATATGCGATTGCCGACATGCCAATGAAGCCATTATGCACGGCAAATTGCGTTGGACTTTGCCGGGTATGCGGAAGCAACTTGAACCAGGGGGAATGTAATTGCAGCGACACTGAGGTGGACCCACGGCGGGGAGCCTTGGCTGATTTGCTGAAATCACAAAAGGGGTAGTGATGGGTGGTGGAAGAAGAGCGATTCTCTTTCTTCACGGTCGAGTTTGGACCGGCTGAGGCCTCCCTGAAGTCGACGTGAGGATAATTTGATTCCTCAAAGCCGGACCAAAATGCCGGGCCGGTTCGGTGGTTGGGAGTCAAGCGACAAGTAGAATAAGGATAGACCGGTCATCGGCGACCGAGTGACCGGTTTCAGTGGTGATTAGCAATGGGTGCAGTACCTAAAAAGAAAGTGACCAGGGCGCAGCGGGGGAGGCGCTTCAGCTCATATAGGCTGAAGGCCATAAATCACTCCTACTGTCCCCGATGCCGAAGTGCTAAAATGCCGCACACGGTTTGCCCGCAATGCGGCTTCTATCGTGGGCGGCAAGTGGTTGGAGCCGAAGGATAACCGGAGTAGGCCTAAGATGTGTGTGCACGTTACACCGCAACGATGGCTTGACGGAATCCGGTTTCTGGAATGTTCTGGCCAACCCACTACCTTTATCGGTCGCGCGTTTCTCAGGCCCGGCGTCATTAAACTTAATTAAGACGTTGAAATTAGGGCTAGACGCATGCAGATAACTGCCGACAATCAAACTGAAACAAAAAGAGCCTTTGTTTTCCCGGGCCAGGGATCGCAAAGTGTTGGCATGGGGCAAGAGCTCTATGACTCATCCCGGGCGGCTCGTGAGGTCTTCCAAGAGGCCGACGAGACCCTGGGAGTTCGACTCTCAAAACTGATTTTTCAAGGCCCTTCCCGTAAGCTACAAGACACGGTTAATTCCCAGCCGGCTATCATGACGGTTAGCATTGCGGCTTGGAAGGCGTGGGAAGAGTTCACTGGCTCCGATCTAGAGCCTCCCGCGGCCTTGGCCGGGCACAGCCTGGGAGAATACACGTCAATGGTGGTGGCCGGGGTGGTGAGTTTCGCCGATGGTGTGACTCTGGTTCGGCAACGAGGCCGATTGATGCAGCAGGCGTCCAAAGGCCGGCCCGGAGGTATGGCGGCGATCTTAGGACTGGACGAGTTGGCGGCGTTGCAGATATGCGCCGAAACTGGCGTTGAATTGGCTAATATCAACTCCGACGATCAGATCGTGATCAGCGGAGATAAAATCGCCGTGGCGCAAGCCATGGACCTGGCTTTGGCTCGCGGCGCCCGGAAGACGATCCCACTCACGGTCAGCGGCGCTTTTCACTCCTCGTTGATGCAAGAGGCGAAGGAAGGTCTGTCTGAGGCGTTGGTGTCGATGGATTTCCAAGACCCAGTGGCTCCAATCATAGCTAACTCCGATTGTGCCGAGTTGCGAACCGGAGAACAGGTGCGAGAGGAGTTGGTCCGCGGGCTTTGCCAGTGCGTCCAATGGCGGAATACGGTCCGGTGTATGGTGGACTCAGGGATCACCCAGTTCGTTGAGTTGGGACCGGCCAGTGTGCTGGCGGGCCTGATCAAGCGGATTGACCGGGGCGTTCAGGCTGTGGCATTATCCAACCCTGAATCTATTCGAAAGTTGGCCGGCGCGACCGCTTAACCCGGTACACGCCAGCTTATTGGTGTTCCATGCCAAAGGATAAATTTACTGACTTGAGACGGAAGGGAAGGGCGGCGGCTCTCCAGAGCCTCTATGCAGCCGACGTTCGCGGCGGCTTGGCCGAATCTTCTTTAGAGTGGCTGGTCGAGGAAGATCAGTTGCCCGAAAGAGCGATATCGCTCGCTCAAAAATTGATTCAGGGTGTGGAGGCTCGAGGCCAGGCTCTTGATGACATAATTCAGCAATATGCACCAGCGTGGCCCGTATCCCAGTTAGCGCCGGTGGACCGGAACATCCTGCGGATAGCTCTGCTGGAGTTGTTACATAGTCCTGATACGCCGGACAAAACCGCAATCAACGAAGCTGTAGAGTTAGCAAAGTTGTTTGGCAGCGATAGCTCTAGCAAGTTCGTAAATGGTGTTCTAGGATCGGTGATAGCTGACCGTGAGGTTGCCCACCTGGCTACGGTTGGATCCCAAATCTAGGGAGATGACCTTTTGGCGACCGTTTATGATCGCGTAAAAACCATAGTAATTGATAAATTAGGGGTGGACGAATCAGAGGTAGGAGAAGACTCATCCTTCGTTGAAAACCTCAATGCGGACTCCCTTGACCTAGTCGAATTAATCATGGCCTTCGAAGAAGAGTTCTCCACCGACGAAAAGCAGGTGGAAATCTCCGACGATGAGGCTGGGAACATCGGCACCATCAAAGATGCCGTCGATTACTTGAAAGGCCACGGAATCGCAGACGACTAGTGTCGCGCTGAGGCAGGTTAACGCACCTGTTGTGGCGAGCCGATTCGGATGCCGTCTCTTTTGGATGTTGCTTGCTCGCAGGCCGTCGAAGTGGAATTTGCCCTACGCCGGGAGGCCTTCTTTCCCGGCCGTAATAATCACGATGAATCCAGTTGACAACACTGACCCTTCTCTGCCACGGAGTTCTGTGATCCCCTTAATTTTAAGCACTCTTCGTCATCCGTTGCGGTTCGGGCAGACGGCTGAAGTCATTACATTATGGTAAGTACACTAATACATTTATACTGTAAAAGTGACTGATTCGTATCTAGACTGGGGGTTGAATCCTAATGAACAGCCTGGATGAAATCGCTCGACTGGTTAGACAATGTTCCGATTGTGAACTTGGCCGGGGGCGCAAAAACGCTGTTCCCGGGGAGGGTTCCCCGGATGCCGACCTGATGATTATCGGCGAAGGACCGGGTGCTCAAGAAGACCTTCTGGGCCGTCCTTTTGTGGGCCGGGCCGGGCAATTTTTGGATGAATTGTTAGGGTACATCGGCTTGAAGCGGGAAGATGTATTTATCGCCAACATGGTGAAATGCCGTCCTCCGGAAAACCGGGACCCATTGCCCGCCGAGGTATCGGCATGCAATAAGTATCTGGAACGGCAGATAGAGTTGTTAGATCCTTTGCTGATAGTTACCTTGGGCCGGGTGTCGCTGGCCCGGTTTTTCCCCGGGGAAAGTATGACCCGGGCCCGGGGAAAAGTTCGAGAAAAGGACGGCCGGTTTATCTATCCGGTGATGCATCCAGCCGCCGCCTTGTACCGCCAGGAAGTCAGGCCGGGAATCATCGAAGACTTCAAAGCCATCCCGAAGGTTTTGGACGATATCCGGAACTCCTCTGCCGCGCCGATCCCGGCGTCAGCGCCGGAGTCGCCGCCTGCACAGCAACTTAGTCTATTTGAGTAAACATATTGAATAACGTGATGCCACCGTTGCGAATCATTCCCCTGGGCGGACTGGGGGAGATCGGTAAGAACATGATGGCCTTGGAGTGCGGCGACGACATCGTCGTTGTCGACTGCGGGGTCCAATTTCCGGACGACGATATGCCGGGGGTCGATCTGATTATCCCCGACGTTTCCTACCTTGTGGAGCGGGCCGACCGGGTCAAGGCGATCCTGATCACCCACGGACATGAGGATCACATCGGAGCCCTTCCCTTTATACTGCCTCAGATAAATGTGCCGGTATACGCCCCGAGATTGGCCCATGGATTGATCTCGGTTAAGCTGAACGATCGACGTCCCACCCGGGGCGCGGTCGTGGAAGCCATCGAACCGGGAATCGGTTACCAATTTGGTGACAACTTTCGGGCAACTTGGTTCCGGGTATGCCACAGCATTCCCGATGCCATGGGCATCGCTATTGAAACCCCTCGAGGTTTGGTGATTCACACCGGCGACTTCAAGATCGATCACACTCCGGTAGACGGCCGCACCATAGATCTTACGACTCTGGCCCGGCATGGGGCAGAGGGTGTGCTGCTGCTGCTTTCAGATTCCACCTATGCCGAGGTTCCCGGTTATACCCAATCGGAACGGGTAGTGGGCGAGGCCTTAGATCGCGCCATCGCCGACGCTCCCGGCCGGGTGATGGTTGCCACATTCGCTTCTCTTATCTCCAGGGTGCAGCAAGTAGTGGACGCGGCGGAGCGTGCCCACCGCAAGGTTGGTATCGTGGGCCGCAGCATGGAAGACAACGTGGCCGTGGCGACGGAAATGGGATATCTGAAGATGCCCCCGGGAATCCTCCAGAATCTAAGTGAACTCCGTAAATTGCCTCCCCATGAGGTGGTGCTGATAACCACCGGCAGCCAGGGGGAGCCAACTTCAGCCTTGGTCCGCATAGCCAACAAAGACCACCGGGACATCAGCGTGATAGAGGGAGACACGGTGATAATCTCCGCGACCCCGATCCCAGGCAACGAATTGGGCGTTGGCCGGACCATAGATAACTTGATGCGCCAGGGAGCAACTGTGCTTTACGACCGCATCTCCACCGTTCATGTACACGGCCATGCCAGTCAGGAAGAGTTGAAGATGATGCTCAACCTGGTCCGGCCCCGATACTTCGTTCCAGTGCATGGAGAATACCGGCACCTGATGGCCCACGCCCAATTGGCTCAGGACGTGGGTGTGGCGCAGTCGGGGATATTCGTGTTGGAAGACGGAGATGTGCTGGAGCTATCCGAGGATGGGGCCCGGATGGAGGAGAAGGTATCCGCCAGGCGGATCTACGTCGACGGGGCGAACCGGCGGGATCATCGCAGCCAAGTGTTCCGTCAGCGGCGAACGCTGTCCAAGGATGGAGTTGTCGTGGTGGTTCTCTCCACTGATAAAGAGTCGGGCCGGTTGGTGGGCGAACCCAAGGCCGTGGCCAGCGGGTTCATGGAAGATTCGGAAACGGAAGAACTGTTCCAAGACCTGGCTCTAACACTATCCCGAACCCTGGCCGGCGATCCTGGCTTGGCGGACCAACCAGACCGTTTGAAATCAAAAATGCGTGAAACTGCCCGCGAGTTCCTAGCTAGCGAAACCAACAGACGCCCTATCATTATTCCAGTGGTTTTGGAAGTGTGATTGGTTTCCTGACCACTTATTTTCGTTAGTGGTCAGAATGGGAGGACTCGATGGCACGATCCGCTGCCAAAGGCAGGCGCACGCCCCCGCCATCTTTCAGAGACCTTATAAAAGCCAGACCCGCCGCTGCTATCGACGGCCTGGTAATGTTGATAGGCGGCTTGAGCGCCGGCCTGGTTTTTGGATTTAATGCGGACCTCCGCTACGGAGTTATACAAACCCTAGGTTACGGTTTGGTCCCGGCCGGTCTTTGGTTTGGGGCCGCCCTCCTCACTTTAAGATATCGTCACCGGTCGCTGGCCAGATTTTGGCGGCGATGGGTTTCCGCCGCCGCTATCGTGGTCATCGTCATCGGCGTGCTTTCGCTGTTCGATCCCGGCGATGGAGTGCTGTCCGGTTTCGGTCTTAGCGGGCGTTGGGGTGACGCGGTGGGAGGAGTTCCCATAGCGTTTGCATTGGTCAAATTGGCCACCATCGCCATCTTCGTTCCTCTATTTATCTACCCTTATAAGGTAGGGGGGATCTATCTAAAAGGACTAAAGAAGTCAGGTACTGGGCTGCAGTACGGGATTTCCTACCTATATATGGGCTCGTCTTGGGCCACCGGATTCTTGAGCCGATGGCTGGTGACGGCCATATTCGCGGCGCGTTCGAGTCGATTCATGGCCTGGTTTCGCGGGCTCTTTCAGAGTTCCAGGTCCGTGGCGCCGGAACCGCCGGTTGAACTGGTTAGCTTTGACGATACGGAGAATGAAGTAGATGAGTCGCCGGATGACTCCGATTCCTGGCCTCTTAGCAGTGCAGGGGAAGTCCCGGAATGGACGGTGGCTCACCCGCCACCGACTGACAAACCCCGCGTCGAAGTGGCGAAGGTAAAAACGGCGGGGTCTAAATGGTCCTTACCATCCATTGAATGCCTGGCCCCTCCCACACCCCGGGAGCAATCTGAGGAGCCATTGCTGGAGATGGCCCGCCACGTAGAGACCTCGCTGGCCGAGCATGGCGTGATCGTGGAGGTAAAAGATATTAGAGCGGGACCTAGGATCGTTCGCTTCGGTCTGGTTCCTGGCTGGACTAACAAGAAAGGCGATGGCGGTAAAGACGACGGCCGGGTCGAAAGCAGGGTGAAGGTACAGAGCATTTTGACCCGGGAAAAGGACCTGGCGCTGGCGTTGAAGACACCCTACCTGCGCATCGAAGCGCCGGTACCCGGTGAGGCCTTGGTGGGTTTGGAGGTGCCGGCGCCAAACCCCAATAAAGTTCATCTGAGAGAAGTCATGGAGTCGCCCGAGTTTCGTAAAATCGCGAGCAAGGGGGGACTCCCTGTTGCCTTGGGTCAAGACACCGGCGGGTCTTCGGTGGTTACGGATCTGGCGGGATTGCCACATCTGCTGATAGCCGGGGCCACCGGCAGCGGCAAGAGCGTGTGCCTCAACTCCGTGGTAGCGTCCCTGCTCTTGACCAAACCGCCGGACCAGTTGCGCATGCTGATGGTGGACCCCAAGCGGGTGGAGCTAACCCCGTTTAATGGCATCCCTCATCTGGTTACTCCGGTCATCGTGGATGTCGACGAGGTAAACTCCGCCCTCCGGGGACTGATGCGGGAGATGTTCCGCCGCTACAAGCAGATGGAAGAAGCAGGGGTCCGCAATATCGAGGGTTTCAATTCTAAATCGAAAGATCGGATGCCCTTCTTGGTGTTGATCGTCGACGAATTGGCCGACCTGATGATCACCGGCGGGTTCGAGGTGGAACAGAACTTGGTCCGCTTGGCCCAACTGGGACGGGCCACGGGGATACACCTGGTATTGGCAACCCAACGGCCGTCGGTGAACGTCGTCACCGGGCTGCTCAAGGCCAACATCCCGGGCCGGATCGCCTTTGCCGTGGCATCCCAGGTGGATTCCAGGGTCATCTTAGACATGGCCGGAGCCGAGCGGCTGTTGGGTAAGGGCGACATGCTGATCCTCAATTCAGACTCGCCCAAGCCCCGGCGGGTCCAGGGTACTTTGGTTTACGACCATGAGATCGAGGAAATGGTGAAATTCTGGTCCAATCAGAAAGGCGCCCCTTTGCCAGACATACTGATAGATGAAGATGAAGACGGAGAAGATGAGGAAGCCAACGAGAGAATGCTGTCCCAGGCCAGAGAGTTGGCCCTCCGCAGTCCCCGGATGTCTACGTCTTTCATCGAGCGGCGTTTTAAGGTGGGGCAGCAGCGGGCGGAGCAGATAATGGAGCACCTGGAAGAGGAAGGTCTGGTTATTCCCCGGTAGCCGGTCCCGGTAGCTCTGCGTTTTGGTTCAACCAGGCCCGGCCGGTTAATACGGTTGGGCCTTCCCATTTACCTCAGGGCGGCTCCTTTGCTATGATAGTTTGGCTATGTTGACTAGGCTATCCGTGGAACTCAACTCCAGCCCATGGTACGACGACATCATTGTTAATTGACCTCCATACCCATAGCTATCCCAAGTCCGATGACAGTTTCGCTGCTGTCGACGACCTCATTGAAAAAGCTAAAGAAGCAAAGCTAGACGGTATCTGCCTTACCGACCACGATTTCTTCTGGTCTAAGGAGGAGGTCCATGATCTTGCCAAAAGACACAGCTTTTTGGTGCTACCTGGTTGCGAGATCAACACCGATAATGGACATGTCTTAATCTTCGGCTTGGATCGCTATGTTTTTGGACTGCATAAGCCGGACTTTTTGGTGGACGCCGTGCGGCAAAGGGACGGCGCTATAATCGCGGCTCATCCCTATCGCCGCCGGTTCTTGGAGGACCCCGGCCATCTGCCGGAGGCCCGGCGGGAGATGCTGGACCGGGCCAGCGGGGATGGTTTTTTCGGGTCTTGCGATGCGATCGAAGGAATCAATGGCCGGGGTAACGAGGCGCAGAATCAGTTCTCGCAAGACCTGGGGAACCGGCTGGAGATAAAAATGACCGGGGGCAGCGACGCCCACCGGGTAGAACAGATAGGGACCGCGGCAACATTGTTCGAGCGGAAAATCACCGGTGTGGATGACTTGATCCGGGAACTCAAGGCGGGCAGGTTCAGGGCCGAGCAGCTCATCCATCCGCAAGAGGCAAGCCGCACTACCTGAATGCGCTGAAAAATCGGAGAGTAATTGATAGCGCCAGCAATATACCACCGCTTCATCGCCCGATATGGAACGGCGTTGGGGCACCCGAGGGTCATCCATGGCTGAAGCATTACGAGTAGAAGATCTTCATGTCCGGTTCGGCACACCGGCGGGACCGGTTAAGGCCTTGAACGGCGTCAACTTCGTCCTGGAAGAGGGTGAGATATACTGCCTTGTCGGGGAGAGCGGCGCGGGCAAGAGTACTTTGGCGTTGGCGATCATGGGTTTACTCCCCGTTTCGGCAACCGTGCCGTCGGGCCGGGTTATCTTTGACGGAATGGACCTGCTAAGGATCAGCCAAGAGAAACTGAGAACCATTCGGGGCAACAAGGTATCGATGATTTTCCAGGATGCCCAATCCGCCCTGAACCCGGTTCAGTTGGTTGGACCACAGTTGGAAGAAGTCATTCTGGCCCACACCAATGTCGGATCCCGTGTTGCCAATGGTATGGCTCTGGATATGCTGCGGGAGATGGGATTGCCCGATCCCAAGCGAATCATGGGGCAATATCCCTTCAGTCTCAGCGGAGGTATGTGCCAGAGGGTTATGCTGGCCATAGCCCTGGTGCTGCGGCCGCGGGTACTGATCGCCGACGAACCGACGTCGGGGCTAGATGTAACGCTTCAAGCGGAGATCCTGGAACGATTGAAAGCCCTTTGCCGGGAGCAAGGGTCCTCGATTCTCCTGATCACTCATGACATGGGAATCGTGGCGAGCATGGCGCAGAAAGTCGGCGTGATCTACGCGGGTACCGTGGTGGAAACATCGAAAGTTATTCCCCTCTTCAAAGAGCCGCAGCATCCCTACACCTGGTCTCTGCTGAAGACCCTGCCCCGGTTGGATGACGTTGACCGGAGGCTGGAACCCCTAAGGGGAGTGCCGCCGGACATGATTGACTTGCCGGAGGAATGTCCCTTCCTACCGCGGTGCCACAAAGCGCTTTCACGGTGCCGGGTGGAACGCCGCCCGCCCCTGGAAGAGGTCGCCTCTGAGCATATGGTGGCCTGCTACAATCCCATGCTTCCGGGGACTTAGCCGGGTTCTGAAACGTGGTTCGGCACGATCCTATCGGGGTCACCGCGATCGGGGAAAGCTGGTTTGCCGTGAAATTATTGAAGGGCCGGAACTTCCTTACTTCTTAAGTATTGAGGTAGACGTCCAGAAAAATCTCCCCAGCCTCAGTTATTCCAGGGGTCCGGCGGGCGGGTCGTCATCGCCGTCGGAACTCTGGGAGCCCACGGGAATCCGGCCTTTCAATCCGGGCCGGACCAGGAACTCATAGACTGCCGCGCCCAAGGGCCCACCCACCAGAGGGCCGATGATGTAAGCCCAGAACCCGCCGGACGGTCCCGGTATAGCTATGTTTCCCCAACCGGCAAAGTAGGCAACCAGCCGGGGGCCGAAGTCCCGGGCCGGGTTCCACCCTGCCTGGGTTAACGGAGCGAACAGGCTGATCAGGACCGCCACGGTGAACCCGATGAAGAAGGGACTGAGGTATTTGGTTGGCAGGCTGGCGTTCCGGCGATCCACCAGCGCGAAGATAACCAGTAGCAGGATGGCCGTGCCGAAGCCCTCGACCACGGCGGCGCCCAGGGGGCTTATCAGACTCTGAGCATCGGGGCCGGTGCCGAAAAGGGCGGGATTCGGGAAGTACTCGCCGAATACCATGGCCGATTGCTGACTGCCGGGAGCGCCGCGTACCAGGCCCCTTTCGGACTCGAACCGAGCGATAAAGGGACCGTACAGCCACAAGACGGTCAAAGCGGCCAGGACGGCGCCCGTAAGCTGAGAAGTCCAATAGGGCAGCAAACGGGTATAAGGAAACTCGCGCCGGCGGAAGATGGCGAAGGTCAGGCTTACCGCCGGATTCAGGTGCGCCCCGGATACCGCCGCGGTTACATAGATGGCGATGGTGATGCCGAAACCCCACACCACCGCCACCTGCCATATACCCGACTGGGCTCCGGTAAGCACGGCGGCCGCCACGGCTCCAGTGCCGAAGACAACCAGCAGATAAGTTCCAACAACCTCGGCCCCGCAAGCACGGAGCATTGGCAAGATAGACGACCCTTTAAGCATAGCCAAACTTATAGCTTTCAGCAGCATCGGTTGGGACCGGAACCAAAGGGAACCGGAATCTGCCGATCAATCGAAGAATATTTGGGATGCGGACAACTAGCGCCGGCTCCGGTCCGCCTGGTCTGCCGCCAGGAGTTCCAGCGCCAGGCCCGGCTCCAACTTTCCTTGCTTTATGGCCAGGTCCGCATCCAGCAGGCGCTGGTAGCGCCACATGATGTCGCTCCAAGAATGGCGGCGGGCCTGCTCCATGGATTTTCTCACCACGAATTGGGAGTTGGTTCCCAGGTGGCTCCCCAATTCCCTCTGGGGTATCTCTCGGTCGACAGCGTCTCTGGCAAGGGCCATCAGGCGGAGTTGCCTTTCCACCATGGAGATGATGTAGGGAGCTTCTTTCCCGTCCTGGCGTAGTTCGTGTAGCAAGCTCAAGGCCACCGATTGGCGGCCGTCGATCATGGCGTCCACTGCGGCGAACACGTTGGACTCCCGGGCTAAGTGCACCAATTCGTTGACGTGGGATTCCTCTATGCGGGCGCCGGCGGCGAAGAGGGAAAGCTTCTCCAACTCATTGTCCAGGGACCAGAGATCCCCGCCTCCCATTTCGGTTAACGAGCCTATGGCCGACGGGCTGATGCTGGCGCCCTTCTCCTCCACGGTAGCCTTGATCCAGCGGGCCAGTGCCTCACCGGAAGGTGTGGGCGATCCATGGATCTCGGCGGCTTCGCGCAAATGCTGAAGCATCGGATTGGTGTCTGGCAGGGTCGCGTCGAGGAAGATCAGCAGAGTGGTATCGGGCATGCCGGCGATGGCCCGGTCCAGTCCCTCCCAGGTGCCCAGCGCCCCGCCGCTTGCCTGGTTATCGCTACTCCGGCGGCGGCCTCTTCCTGGGCGGCGTTCAAACGTGGCGAGCAGTCCTTCCACCACCACCAGTCGATGGGAGTCCATGAATGGCAGAGCGTTGCAGATGGCAACCAGTTCGTTGAGGTTAGTCTGGGGTCCCATGAGGCGGTGGCGGTTGGCGTCCAGAACGTCTTCGGCCCCGGCTTCCGCTTCCAGCCGCGACAGTCGCCGTTTCACCAAGTAGCTATCGCCGTGCAGCACGTGAGCAGGCAATGGTCCACAACCTAAGGATCTGAGTCAAAGGGGAATGATCGGCGAAGTGAAGGCCACGCATCAGGGCCCAGGCTCACCGCCCACGGATTATACCATTCGATTTCCTATAACGGGCGTGGCAACCGCAGCCTGGAATGGGTCACCCCTGACGAGCACAGTTAATTTTTACGATTGTCATTCCTCCGAAAATAGAATTGCCAACATTCGGTCGCGCACTTCGTCGTTCCGACGCCAGCCCTTCGGCGGAAGGGCGGCGAGGAATCTCGGGAAGTGTGGAGCGGTCCCACCCCAGATGCCTCGTCCTTCCCGCGAAGGACTCGGCATCACATGGTCATCCGGCAAAGATTGGTAGCTGTCAGATTTATATGGAATAATAGGGCGGGTTCTGGACCTGATGCGATCTTATAGCGGAGCCAACGGGAGGACTAAGAATGAAGTTCGGGATCTTCACCCACGTTCCCTGGCCCGAAGGAATGGATACACGGCAGGTATTTCGCAACACGATTCAAGAGGTTCAATACGCCGAGGAACTGGGCTTCCACAGCGCTTGGCTGGCCGAGCACCACTTCTCCCGCTATGGGATCGGCTCTTCCTGTTTAGTATTGGCGGGCAATCTTGCCGCTCGAACGACACGGATCCGCATCGGCACCGCCGTGCTGGTACCACCGCTGCACAACCCGATCCGCCTGGCCGAGGACACCGCCACCGTGGATGCCCTCAGCGATGGCCGCTTGGACGTTGGCTTTGGACGAGGGACGGCTAACTACGAATACCGGGGCTATAACGTCGATCGTGAAGAGAGTCAGGGGAGATTCCAAGAGAGCATCACGGTGATCAAAGGTCTCTGGACGACGCCGGAGTTCTCGCATCAAGGCGAACACTACCAGGTCAACCGGGCCACTCTGGTGCCGCCGCCCGTGCAGCAGCCCCATCCACCGGTTTACTTGGCAGCCACCCGGACCCAGGCCACCTTGGAGTTCGTCGCCGGTACCGGCTTTCCTCTCATCGTGGGAGTAGTGCAGGACACTCCCGAAGCTCTAGACTTATGCCGCCGGTTCGTGGAGTTATCCAGTGACGCGGGCCATAACGTCCCGATGTCCGAAATACCTTTTTTCCGCTACTTCCATGTGGGAAAGACCGAAGAGGAAGCGCGGCGGGATAGCCGGGAGGCCGTGAATTGGGTTCAGGACATGACTCAATGGCGCCGTCAATTTCCTGAGGGCAGCGAGGTCCACCATCACTTGGAGGACTGGCGCCGGACCCGAACCGAATTGCCGCCCACCTACGACTATATCTACGAGAACCGTGCGATTATCGGCAGCCCGGAGCAGTGTATCGCTAAGATTAAAGCGCTTCAGAAGGAGGGGATAGAGTATCTCGGCTGCACCTTTTCCATGGGTGGCATGGAGCACAGCAAGTTGATGCGGTCGATGGAGCTGTTCGCCAAGGAGGTCATGCCCCACTTCGCCTGAGTCCGCTTGGTTGTCCCCTATTCTGCCCGGAGGGACCATAGTGACCAACATTGCCGAGCGATTAAGTTCCTACGCTACGTCCCTGCAATATGAGGACTTGCCTCTCGATGTCGTCCATCTGGCCAAGCGGATGATTATCGATACGCTGGGATGTGCCCTGGGCGGATATGACGGCGAGCCTAGCCGGATCGCCCGGGAAACCGCTGCGACGGTGACCAGCAGTTCGCCCGCCACGATTCTTGGCAGCGGACTGGCGACCAGCCCGGATATGGCTACGTTCGCCAACGGAGTGATGATCCGTTATCTGGACTACAACGACGGCTACACCAGTAAAGAGTCGGGCCACCCAAGTGACAGCATCGCCGCGACCCTGACCTGCAGCGAAGTAGGCCGGGCCGGGGGCAAGGGGATGATTGTCGCCACCGTGCTGGCCTATGAAGTATTTTGCCGGATCTGCGATGCCGTGGACATCAAGCCCGGCGGGTTTGACCACGTAACCGTGGGCGGCATCGCCAGCGTTCTGGGGGCCGCCCGTTGCCTGGGGCTGACGGAGGATCAAACTCTGCAGGCGTTGAACTTGGGGATCGCTCCCAATCTGGCCCTGTACCAAACCCGCATCGGCGATGTGTCTATGTGGAAGGGATGCGCCTACGCCAACGCCAGCCGTAACGCCGTTTTCGCCGCCATGCTGGCCCAAAGAGGGCTTACCGGCCCTTCGCCGATCTTCGAGGGAGAAGGCGGCTACTTCAAGGCGGTGTCCCGCCAAGCGTTTGAGTTGGAGCCCTTTGGCGGCGGGGACCAGCCCTTCAAGATCGGGGAGTGCAGCATCAAGCGCTTTCCATTGGGCCAGTACTCGCAAACCGTGGTGCAGGCCGCTCTGGAGGTTCGGGAGAAGCTACCTGCTGTTGAGGACATCGTCCAGGTAGAGGTGCGGACTTTGCAAACCGCCATCAACATCATGGCGGGGGACGCGGAAAAGTGGCGGCCTACCAACCGGGAAACGGCCGACCACAGCATGCCCTACACCGTGGCCGTGGCGCTGATGTACGGGGCGGTGGACCAGAGCCACTTCGGCGATGAGTACCTGCAAAACCAGAGCCTGCTGGACCTGACGGGCCGGGTCAAGGTTAGCGTCTCAGAGGAAGCAAACCAGCGGGCTCCGGAAGCCATGCTGTGCGACCTGGAAGTGCTAACCGGGGCCGGTCAGCGGTTTTCAACCCAGGTGGCCTATCACAAAGGGCACTTCAAGAACCCGCTGACCGACGCGGAACTAGAGGACAAGTTCCGCTCCTTGGCCTGCGGTCCACTGTCCCAGGCCCAAGCCGATGCCTTATTGGACCGGCTCTGGAACCTGGAGGGGTTGGCCGACGTGGGAGAGTTGATCAGGTTGACTAAGTTCTAAGCCGCCGCCGGCTCTACCCCCGCACCTGCTCCGGGTAGTAGCCGGAATGGTCTTCATAAGCTCCGGTTAACGGGTATATCTGTTTGTATAAGCCTCGGGCGCGTTGGGTGATGTATTGGTTTGCCCGGTCTCTTATCTCGCTGGGGCGCGCCCGTTGGGCTTTATACATGTCACTCTCCAGCGGGCTGGCGTCCTCCAATTCCCAGATGCACAGGTACTTTAAAACCCCTTCTCCTTCCTCCAGCTTGAAGCGGCGGGCGCTGACGTAGCCCGGTATCTCCAGGCGTTCCGGCAGGTGTTCGTCGTTATACCATCGCTCGAAGGCTTCTTCCCCTTCCGGCTCCACTTCCATCATCACCACCAGGATGGTATTGCCGATGTGCTGGATAGAGTGTTCATTGCTCTCGTTGGGCATGTTGGCACCTCGCTTTAATTTCAGATCGATGGATAATCCGTTGGGGAAGCCCTTGCCGGAATCTGCTAGTTCACGACTACGGCGGAGTCTCTTGTCACGCGATGACGCGTAGTATAACATTGGGTGGTTTCGCCAAATCGGGCATTTCTCAGATACCGGAAGGATGGAAAATGGATCATCGCATTAAGATTAAAGTAAACGGCGCCAATCATGAACTAGAGGTTCCGGCGCGACGCATGCTGGTGGACTTCTTGCGCTACGATCTTGGCCTGACCGGGACCAAGGAAGGTTGCAGCGTGGGAGTATGCGGGGCCTGCACCGTGCTGGTGGATGGGCAGATGGTGGCCTCGTGCATCACTCTGGCGGTAACCGCCGACGGCACCGATATAATCACCGTTGAGGGACTGGCGCAAGAAGGGAAGCTGCACCCGGTGCAGCAGGCATTTATCGACCACGGCGGTTTCCAGTGCGGCATCTGCACGCCGGGTCAAGTGATTGCCGCCAAGGCCCTGCTGGACGTTAATCCCGACCCCACCGAGGAAGAAATAAAGGACTGGATGATGGGGAACCTGTGCCGGTGCACCGGATACTACGGCATCTTGGAATCGGTGAAAAACGCCGCCCGTGTGTCCCTGGAGGCCGGGCGATGATCGACTTTGAGTTTCATAGTCCCACCAGCCTGGATGAAGCTTTCGGACTGCTGGACCAGTACGGCGACGATGCCCGAGTGATGTCCGGGGGTACGGCCTTGGTGATTATGATGAAGCAGCGCCTGGCCCAGCCGGGCCACGTTATCGGACTGCGCCGCATTCCCGGCTTGGCCTCCGTGGCCTCAGACGGCAACGGCGCGGTGCGGGTGGGCGCCCTGTGCACCCAGCGCCAGATGGAAACCGACCCATTGATCCGCCAAAGCCTGCCCTTAGTGGCCGATACGTACCGGAAGGTGGCAACTCCTAGGATCCGCAACATGAGCACTGTCGGGGGCGGTCTGGTCCACGGCGACCCCAACCAGGACCCGCCTCCCTCGTTGATCGCTCTTGGGGCCTCGGTGGTCCTCTCTTCCAAGGGCGGCGAAAGAGTTGTCCCGTTGGAAGACCTGTACATCGACTATATCGAAACCGACGTCCATCCCGGTGTGATTCTGACCAGCGTGTTG